>NZ_JBEXJN010000015.1:0-134528 GCF_040609115.1 Lentzea sp. NPDC004782 | reverse complement strand
CGCCTTAAACGCGGTGTTGGTCCCCCGTGCTGGAGGGCCCCATCACTCCCCTGGGGTTCTATGAAGGCGCCCTTCATCCACGCAAAGGTCTTCACGACGTTGATCCCGGCGCCGACGAGTACGGCATCGAATGACGCCGCGAATTGACCGGCTCTGTCACGAACCACGAAGCGGAAGTCGTCGACCCGATCGTCCAGACACGGCGGACGGTCGACGCGGCTACCCGGTGGCCGAGCTCGAGCAGCTCACCTTGGATACGGCGGTAACCCCATCCGGTGTTCTCCTGCGCCATGCGCCGATGCCACCGCAGCACCGTGCCGGGAGACATCAACCGCTGCTCCCGCGACCAGACAGGCAGCCGCAGTACCAATGCAGCTAGCCCCGCACGATCAGCCCAGTCCAGCCGCGGAGGACGATGGCCTCGACGCAACTCCACGTCCTCCGCCGCCGACGACCGACCGGGCAGAACCAGCCAGCTCACCAGCCGGACGAAGATGAAGTACAGCAAGCGCAGCGCCACATCCACGATCACGCCGTCGGAACGATGGAACGATCGCCGCGGCTCAGCCGCCGGCTGCAGAGTTCTGGCACCCCAAGGGTGGGAGGGGCGGTGGCATCCGGGCCCCGCCCGGTCCCGCTGCCGGGCCGGTCATCGACCCACCGCCACCCGTTCCGCGCACCAGTAGGTGGGCAGGGCTTCCCACGGGTTGGGCATGCCGTGATCGGTCACGTAAACCTGGCCGGCGTGCCGCCGCCTGGACTTGGTGACCGCGTCCCGCATCTGCTTCGCGTCGGACGCGTCGAACACCAGGTGCCAGAACCGGTTCGCCGGGTAGCCGTATTCCCAACCCGTGGGCGACCATCGCACGTAGTCCTGGTACCTGCCCTCGAAGGTGAGCAGGGTGTCGGCGGCTCGCACGTAGCACTCGTCCGTGTTGGTTCCCGGGTTGAGCACCACGAGCGCGTTGGGGTTCAGGTGCTTCACGTAGTCGTGCAGCGCCTGGTAGTAGCCGAGTTTGTCGCAGGTGTTCGACACCTGGTCGAGGAAGATCCCGTCGGTTCCGTACCACCTGAACGCGTTCGATATGTCGGCCTTGACCTCGGCCGGATCGCGACCGGTATATCCTGTGTCCACATAGGACAGCAGGGTCACTCCTGCTGACCTGGCGCGGCGGACGACCCGGCTGACCTCCGGCAGCGGGACCGGGCCAGGGCCGGATGCCGTTATTCCCACTATCGCCGTTCCCACCGTCGGCCTCGCGTTCGCCAGCCGCGACCACAGCGCCGTTCCGGCGGCGTCCGTTCCCCAGTAGGCGGGAACCGCGAGACGCTGCGCCGGGCACGCCGACGCTTCGGCGGTGTCCGTGACGATCGCCAGAGATACAGCGATCCACAAGCCGACGACCCGCACCCACAACGGATATCTCATCACCCGCGTCGCCCTTTTCCTGTGGAGCAACGGCTTACGATCATCCAGCGTTGCCGAGGCCAGTCTATGGGTGGAATCTCCACGTCTGCCAGGGCCCGAATTCGCCGGGCGGGTCGCGGCACGGCGTCCCGGCGCGAAAGCGCCACGCAACCTGGAATGCGGGTGGGGGCGCCATAACTCTGTGCCGAACCCGTTGACCTGCGACGATTGCGCATGCCGAGCGGTGAGGCATGCCGGTGCAGCATGGCGTTACGACCGCTGTATCTGATCTTCGTCCGACTCGCTGACTGGCTGGTCCTGCTCGGTCGTTCCTCCGCGGCCAAGGACGTCGAGTCACTGGTACTGCGGCACGAGATCGCCGTCTTGCGCCGGAGCACTTGCCACCCTCGGCCGGACTGGGCCGATCGCGCGGTACTCGCGGCACTGGTGGTGGACAGGAAGTGGACCTGCCCGAACCGGACCGGAACACCGGTACCTCCTGGCGGCAGTTCCTCCGCGCTCAAGCCAACAGCACGCTGACCTGTGACTTCTTCCACGTCGACTGCGCCATCACCCTGAAACGGGTGTACGTGATAGAGGTCGTCACCGCTACGTCCCTGTCCTCGGCACCACTACCCGTCCCGACGGCCCCTGGAGCACCCAACAAGCCCACAACCTGCTCATGGACCTCGACACCTGAGCCGACGAGTTCCGTTTCCTCGTCCGTGACAGGGCCGGACAGCTCACCGCCTCGTTCGACGCCGTACTGGCCAACGCCGACCCCACCGAGCACGGCAACTCACCCCACCACGACCAGGCCACCCGATCGCAAAGCCGCGTTCCACATCGGTACGCCGTCGACCGGTCCTCGGCGGCCTGATCGACGAATACGAACCCGCAGCAGCCTGGCACACAGGTCAGAACGTGTAGTCGGCGCTGCGTCATGTCCTGGGACGTGTGCCGGTGAACTGACGTGCTCGACGTCGGTGTTCACCGGCATCATCGCGAGCCTCAGTACCGCGGCTGCTTCAGCAACGAGTCGTTGCTCGCGATCTCCGGCTGGTACACCTGTTCGTCCCACGCCTCGGCCGGCACCGGTTGCAGCGCGATCGAGACGACCGCGTCCGGGCAGCCGAACGCGTCGGTGATGGCAGAGGTCAGCGCGTTCGACAACGCCGCGGCGCGCTCCGGGGTGAGCGTGGCGGGGAAGTGCTTGACGGTCACGTGCGGCATGGCGGTCCTCCTTGGGCGGAACGGATGTGATCGATGAGCTTCTCCACCAGCGGGAGGCGGAGCATTCCGTAGTGGTCCGCCGGTACGTCCACATAGGACACCGAGGCGCGCACTGCGGGGCGTTCGATGAACGACGGCTGGTCGCCGACGGCGCGGAACACGGTCACGGGGGCCGCGATGGAGCGCAGCGCCAGGTCGCGGTCGGTGTGGTCGAAGCGGTAGGTCTGGTGCACCACGCGGGCGATGCGGCGGACCAGTTCCGGGTCGAGGTCCAGACGGGTGCTCACGAACGCGGTGAACGTGGCCTCGTCGCGCGTCGCGCGCAGGCATTCCTCCAGCAGGTCGCCGGAGACCGCGCCCGCGAAGACCGAGAACAGGATCGTGACGTAGCCGCGGCTGCGCCAGCTCGGGGTGCGGTCGGTGCCGCCCGCGCGAGGGTTGCCCGGCGCGATCAGGAAGAGGTTCTCCACGCGTTCGCCGTCGCGCTCCAGCTGGTGGGTTGCTTCGAAGGCGACGCGTGAACCGAAGGAGTAGCCCCACAACGTGTACGGGCCGCGCGGTTGCTTGCGGCGGATCAGTTCCAGGTCGCGGGCAGCCATCTCGGCGATCGACGGGTACGCGGTTTCACCCGCGTTCACGCCGTGGGCCTGCACGCCGTAGAACGGGCGGCCTGCGCGCGCGGCGAGCCGGCGCAGGTTCATCGGGTAGCCGCCCAGGCCCGGCCAGCAGTAGACGGGTTCCAGGGTGCCCGCGGCGGAGAGGCGGATGAGCCGGGAGGCCGCGTCCGCCGTGTCGCCCTCCACCACCTTGGCCAGAGCTTCGATCGTGGGCGCGTCGAAGAGCACCTGCAGTGGCAGGGAAAGACCGAAGTCCCTGTTGATGCGGTTCACCAGCCCCACGGCCAGCAACGAGTTGCCGCCCGAGGCGAAGAAGTCGGCCTGCACGGAGACGACTTCGACCTTCATCAGCTTGGCCCAGATCTCACCGATGCGGCGTTCCGTGTCGTTGCGGGGTTCGACGATCGGCTGGTCGGAGAAGTCGGCCGCGGCCAGGTCCGACTCGGCCAGCGAGCGCGTGTCGATCTTGCCGTTCGCGGTGTGGGGCAAGCGGTCCAGCACGACGACCTTGTTCGGCATCATGTAGTCCGGCAGGAACGAGCGCAGGTCGTCGCGGATCAACTCGGTCGGGCCCTTCATGTGCACCGCGTCCTCCTTCATGCCGCGGTGGCGGATCTGCTCCGCGCTGACCCGGCCGCCGATGAAGAAGTACGACGGGCCCAGGTCCGGCTCGTTCAGCAACGCCGCCAGCCGCCGGTGTGACGGGAGGTCGTGGCCGCTCTTCGAGCTGTAGCCCGACGACATGAGGCCCAGGCCGCGCACAGCTTGGTACCGGTGCAGCACCCGGCCGAGGTCCAGGTACGACAGCCAGTCCTGGCCGGTGCGACTGACGAGCGCGATGCCGAAGCTGGCGCGTTCGTAGGCCTGCTGGTTGATGGCGATGACGTGCTTGCGTTCCACCACACCGTCCGCGACCGGCTCGAAACCACCGCCGGTGAACCGGTAGAGGCCTCCCGGCAGACCGGGCACGCGGTCGCCGTGCGCCTGCACGTACACGTCCATCGGTTCCTCGACCGGCGGCGGGAGCGCGGGCGCGAAGTCGAAGGCCCCCAGGTAGTGGTCCTCGGCAGCGCATTCGAGGTGCGCCATCGCCTCGGGATCGTGGCCGGCCGCGCGGACGGTCAGGCCGTGTTCCGGCAGGATCTGCTCGAACAGGCCGACCATGTGGCCGGCCTCGATCTCCAGCACCTCCAGGATGTTGTTGCGGTACACCGGTTCGATGGCCCGCCGCTTGCCGACGAAGTGCACGCGGGCGCGCGGCTGCGGGCCCGCTTCCTTGGGTTGGATGAGGTACAGCCGGTGCTCGACCGGGTGGTAGTAGTAGAAACCCGCGTCGAAGCCGAACAGGCCGTCGATCTCCAGGTAGAGCTGAGTGGCGTACAACGAACCCGGCGAGGCGTACCCGTACTTGGGCAGCAGCCGCTTGACGCTGTGGAACTGCCCGAAGTACCGCATGATGCGGCCGAACTCCTCGCGGTCCACCGACGCCGGGTCACGTGACGTCGTCGCGGTCGTCCGCGCCCGCAGCAACCCCGCGATGTCGTCCTTGGTGACCTCACCGCCCTCGTAGAACCGGTAGGTCTTGCGGGCGAACACGGTGCGGCGCTGGAACGCCGTCGGCTCGCGGCCGGGCAGGTCGAGCACCGGCTTGCCGTTCAGCTCGTCCTTCTCGCGACACCCCAGGTTGGACAGCTGCGCGCGCAGCTGCACCCGCCCCTCCTTGGACTGGTGGTGCGCCCCGTGGTTGCCCTGGTCCATCAGGGCGGCTTCCTTGGGGTTCAGCTCGACGAACGCCAGCAGGTTCTGGAACCCCGTGCGCGGGTCGTCACGCACCACCACGGCCGCGTGCTTGATCCACTCGTGCGTCTCCAGCGCCAGCCGCACCTCGTCGAGCTCGACCCGGAACCCGCGCAGCTTCACCTGGTTGTCCGTGCGGCCGACGAACACCGCTGTGCCGTCGGGGTTCCAGTACGCAAGGTCACCGGTGCGGTAGAGGCGGGGCGAGCCGAAGTCCGCGTGGAACGGGTTGTCCGGGAACCGGTCCGCGGTCAGGTCCGGCTTGCCGATGTAACCGCGCGCGAGCTGCAGCCCGCCGATGTACAACTCGCCGACCTCACCGATCGCGACCGGCCGGCGGTCCCCGTCCAGGATGTAGTACTGCGTGTTGCAGACCGGTTTTCCGATCGGCACGGTCGGCGGTCCGTCCGCGAGCAGGGCGGGGTCCACCCGGTACGAGGACGAGTTGATCGTGCACTCGGTGGGCCCGTAGAGGTTCACCAGCTCGCGGTCGGGCAGCTCGGCGAAGAACCGCTGGGCGAGTGAACGGGACAGCGCCTCGCCACCGCAGAAGACCTGCTGGAGCGAAACGCACTCGGTGATCCGTTCGGTGTCCACAATGGCCTGCAACAGCGTCGGCACGCACTGCAACGTCGTCACGCCGTGCGCCTTGATGGTGTCCACGAGCGCCTCGGGGTCGCGGTACACACCCCGTGCACCCATGACGACGGTGCTGCCGCACGCGGAGGCCAGGATCTCCCACTGTGCCGCGTCGAAGCTCATCGGCGTCTTCTGCAGCACGACCCGGCGGTGGTCGATGCCGTGCGTCTCGGCGAGCCAGCACATCTGGTTCACGATCGCCCGGTGCTCGATCATCGCGCCCTTGGGCTTGCCGGTGCTGCCGGAGGTGTAGATCACGTAGGCGAGATCTCCTGGAGCGGGCAACGGCGTGCCGCCCGCGCTCAGGTCGATGTCGTCGATCACCACGACGGTGGTCTGCGGCGGCACCAGGCCGCGCAGCTTCCCGGCGAGCTCCCGTTGCGTGAGGATCAGCTCGCCGCCGAAGTCCTCGACCATGTACCGCAGCCGGTCCTCCGGGTATTCCGGCGCCAGCGGCAGGTAGGCGCCGCCCGCGTGCAGCACCGCCCAGGCGCCCACGATCAGGTCGGACGACGGGTGCACGAACAGTCCGACGCAGTCGTCCTTGCGCACACCGAGCATCCTCAGGTGCGCCCCCACCGCGTGAGCCCGCACCGAGAGCTCCGTGAACGTCAGCCGCTCGTCGCCGTGCACCACCGCGATGTCACGACCGCGCAGGCGCACCTGGTCGTCCAGCAGGTCCACCAGCGTGCGGTCCGGCAGCTCCCGCAGGGTCCGGTTGAACTCCCGTGTGTGTGCATCGGCGTCCAGCAAGGCGCGTTTCACGTCGACCCCCTTTGTTGCAGCGGCACCTTCTCCCTGCCAGGTTCAGAAAGGACGCTGTTGATGCGCTATCGGTCCGGTATGGACGTCGCAACGCGAGAACGCCCGGCGGGAGAACCCACCGGGCGTTCAATTCCACAAAGGACGGTCAAGCCGGTTGCAGCACCGGCGCGGCGATGCGCACCGCCTCCTGCGGCAGCTTCGGTTCCAGGCGCACCAGGGCCAGTGCGGACGCGGTCACTCCCGTCGCCAGCACGAGCCACATGCCCGTCGCCGAGAACGTCATCAGCCACGTCAGCACGGCCGGTGCCGTGGCCGTCGGGATCGCCCAGGAGAACTGGTACACCGACAGATGCCGTCCGCGCGTCTCGGCCGGCGCCGCGGAGGACACCAGCGCGGAGGCCGTGGCCCCGTGCATCAGCTCGCCCAGCGTGAACATCGCCGTGGCCGCGAACGCGCCCGCCAGCAGCACCGCGGCCGACGACGACACCACGCCGAGCGCCGCGAACACGACGAACGACAAGCCGATCACCGCCGCCCCCGCAGCCGTGGTCCTCGTGCGCGGGAACCGCACCAGGAACCGGGTGACCGGGATCTGCAGCAACGCGATCCCGATGGTGTTCACCGCGTACAACGTGCCCACCAGCCCGGTCGGCGCGCCGAGCTGCGTGGTGATGTACACCGGCAGCGCCACCGCCAGCACCATGTACCCGAAGGCGATCGGCACGTTCAGGGCGGCCAGCGCGAGGAACGGCCGGTTCGCCAGCACCGCCCGGTAACCGCCGCGCACCGGGACCTTCAGCAGGGGCTCCCGCGGCCGGTACCGGATGGATCCGACGATCACCGCGGCCAGCACGAACGCCAGCCCCGTGCCGAGCACGATCACCTGGTACGCCGCGTCACTGCCGAGCGTCAGCGCGCCGGCCGCGACCAGGCCACCCGCGCCGAGCCCCGCGTTGCGCAGACTCCGTTGCGCGGCCAGCAGCTTGTCCCGTTCCGCGCCGCGTGCGATGTCGGCCACCAGCGCCTGGATCGACGGGGAGAACGAGCCGTCACCCACCGCCACCAGCGCGACGGCGAAGAACATCCCGAGCGCCGAGTCCACGAACGGGTAGAGCCCGAACCCGAAGGCCCGCAACAGATAGCCGCCGACGACCACCGCCTTGGCACCGAACCTGTCGACCAGCGCACCCGCGATCGGGTTGCCCACCAGCGCGAACAGCGCGCCCGCGGTCATCAGCACGCCGACCCGTTCGATCGGCAGCCCGGTGACGTGGTGGAAGTACAGCAGCGACAACGGCAGGTACATGCCCGCGCCGGTCGCGTCGACGACCATCCCGGTGAGGTACCGGGTCCGCCAGCCGTTCATCGCCTGTCCTTCCGCCGCTGCTCGGGAATCGACACGGCGGAACGTCCCACGCGGGCACCGCTCGGGTTGGCCGCGACGAGCACCAGGTCGACGGGGTTGAGGACGTCCATCTCGGGCAGGGTCTGCTTCTTCATGACGATCCCTCCTGGGATATGCGGGTCTGGGTTTCGAACCTCACCCCGAGGGCGCGCAGACGTGACTCCGCCTCCGCGCGGTCGGCGCCGGTGGCCACGGCGGCGAGCAGGAAGTCCGCTGACCCCGCCGCCGGTGGGATGACGTCGCCGACCGCGGCGTAGCGCCAGAACCGCGCCACCCAGGGCTCGACGAGCGTCGACGGCAGCGCCTCCACGAGACCCGGCCGTTTCATCATGAGCACCTGCCCGGACATCCGGGCGGGCGTGGGCGGTGGCCCGCCCGCGAGGGTCGAGGCGAGCAACGGCATGGGCAAGCCCAGCTGCGCACGCGTCAGGTACTCGCCGTGGTTGATGCCGAAGATCGCGGCACCGACCTCGCGGATCTTGGCCCCGCCGGTCCTGGCGGCGATCTCGCACACCACCAGCCGGTCGTCGGGCGTGTGGAACACCTCGGCGTGGAAGGCGTGGTCGAGGTGCCGGTCCGACGTGCGCAACGCGGTCACGGCCCGCTCGGCCAGCTCCAGCAGCCGCACCGACAACGGGTCGGTCACGTCGAGCGTCAGGTCGACGCGCGCACCCGGATCGGAGCCGAACGACGAGAGCGAGTACTGGTACTGCGACGCCCACGCCAGCACGACGCGCCCACCGACGACCAGGCCGTCGACGTGACACATCTTCCCCGGCACGAACGCCTCCACGAGCGCCGGCCCGTCGAGCTCGAGCGGCTCCCGGCCGGGCAGGATCCGCAGGCCGATCGCGTTGAACCCGGCGATGTCCTTGACCACCACCGGAAAACCGTGCTCCTCGGCGAACGCCCACACCTGCGCGGCGGTCGAGACGACCGCGTGGCGCGCCACCTCGATCCCGGCGGCGACGAGCAGGCGCTTCATCACCGACTTGTCCCGGTACGGCACGGTGTCCGCGGTCCACGGGCCCTCGAGGCCCAGTTCCTCGCGCACCCGCGCCGCCACGAGCAGGTCGGCCTCGTGGTGCGCGACGACGTGGGTGACGTCGAACTTGCCGGCCAGCGCCAGCGCCCGTTCGAACACCAGCTCCTCGTCGTGGAAGTCGGGCACGACCTCGAGGTGCGTCAGCCCGAGGTGATCGCCGGGAACCGGCTCGCCCGCACCGATGATCCGGTCACGAGCGGCCAGGACGACGACGTCGGCGTCGTACCCGGCCAGCCAGTCGCGGTAGGGGAACGGTTCGAACGGGTTGCGGTGGATGATCAGCACGCTCATGCCGGCACCGCCCGCGCGACCTCGGCGGCACCCGCGCGCACGACGGTGCCGTCCTCGGTCTCGACCTGGATGTCGATCACCGACTCGATCAGCCGGGCGCCGTTGGCGATGGCGTCGTCCGCGTCGAGACCGGTGACCGCGACCAGCCCCAGCCGGTCCCAGTTGTCGCGCAGCGAACGAACCTCGTCACCGGGCTTGGCGCTCACCCGCACCACCAGCGCCACGGGCGCGGCGGTGGCGGCCTCGACACCCGAGACCGACACGACGCGACCGGGCGTGCCGACGACGAACCGGGTGCTCGCGCCCGCGTGCGCCACCGGACGGTCCGCGAGCTCGGGCACGAGCCCGAACGGCCAGCCGACCGAGTAGGTGATCAGGTCGATCCCGTAGGCGCCCTCGACCAGGTCCGTGATGGCGTCACCGGCGACCCGGTTGTGGCTCTCGATCACCGACACCCCGTGCGAGCCGACGCGGACCTCGGTGTGCGCCACGCCGTCGCGCAGGCCCATGACGGTCAGGAACCTCGGCACCTCGGCCCGGATCAGCTCCTCGTCGGCCGCGTTCATCCTGGCCGGCACGACATGGCCGATCTCGGCGAACGACCGCGGGTCGACCCACTTCTCCGTCACCGCGACCACGACGTGCCGCCCGTTGAAGCTGAACGTCTCGACGCTGTACTCCGCGCCGTCGAGGTAGCGCTCCATCAGGAAGTCGCCCAGCAGGAACAACGTGGAGACGCGGTCGGTGCGGGTCCCGCGCAGCCGCGACACGTGCTCCCACGCGCGGTCGAGGTCGTCCGGCCCCTCGACCTTCAGCACGCCGATGCCCGCGGTCGCGTCCGTGGGCTTCACGATGAACGGGAAACCGTGGCGCGCCGCGTAGGCGTCGAGGTCGCCGCGTTCGGACAACGACGCGGCGGGCACGGCGGCCGGGTCGTGCGCGGCCAGGTGCGCGCGCATGGCGAGCTTGTCGCGGAACAGCCGGGTGACCGCGAGACCGGTCCCGCCCAGGCCGAACCTGTCGTTGATGCGGCCCGCGCTGTCGAGCCCGGGTTCGGTGAGCGACAGCGCGACGTCGAAGCGGTAGAGGTCCCACAGCTCCTCGGCCACCGGCTCGACCGCGGACCAGCTGGTGAAGTCGACGATCCGGACGGCGTCGGCGGCCGCCTCCTGGATCGCCGAGATCTTGGTCGGGTGCTGCAGGAGCAGCACGGTGATGCCGAGCTGCTTCGCCTTCACGACTGTCTCGTCGGTCCCTCCGACCAGCACGAGAGTGCTCATCGGTCCGCTCCCCTCGTGGTGTCGCCCGCCGTCAGCACGCTCAGGTAGCGCTCACCGGTGTCGGGCAGGATGGTGACGATCGTCTTGCCGGCGTTCTCCGGCCTTTCGGCCACGCGCAGGGCCCCGAAGACGGCGGCACCGGACGAGATCCCGGCGAGCACACCGGCTTGGCGGGCGAGCCACAGCGCGGTGTTCGCCGCGTCGGAGTTGCCGACCGCCAGCACGTCGTCGATCAGCGCGACGTCGGTGGTCTCGGCGACGAACCCGCCGTTGAGACCGGGGATGGCGTGGCTGCCCGCGTAGCCCCTGGACAGCAACGGGGAACCCTCCGGCTCCACGCCGACGGCCTGCACCAGCGGGTTCTGCGACTTGAGGTAGGCAGCGGTGCCGCAGAGCGTGCCGCCCGTGCCGATGCCGGCGACGAGGACGTCGACGGTGCCCGCCGTGTCGGCCCAGATCTCCGGCCCGGTGGACTCGAAGTGCGCGGCCGGGTTGTCGGGGTTGGCGTGCTGCTGCGGGAACCACGAGCCCGGCGTCGCCTCGTGCAGCTCCTTCGCCCGGTCGATGCAGCCCTGGTAGCGGAGCTCGGCCGGGGTCAGCTCGACCCGCGCGCCCAGTGCTTCCAGCAGTCCGATGCGCTCGCGGGTGGCGTTGTCGGGCAGCACGATGACGCACCGGTAGCCGCGGGCGGCGCTCAGGGCGGCCAGCGCGATCCCGGTGTTGCCGGAGGTCGCCTCGATGACGGTGCCGGAGCCGGGGGTGAGCAGGCCGTCGCGTTCGGCACCGCGCAACATCCACAGCGCCGCGCGGTCCTTGACGCTGGAACCGGGGTTGGCCGACTCCAGCTTGGCGAGCACCGTCGCGTGCGCGGCAGGCAGCCGCAGCAGCGGCGTGTTGCCGACCAGGTCGTCGATGGACTCGGCCACCCGGCGGGTGCCCAGGGTTGCGGTCATGACGCCGTCCTCCGGAGGGTGTGACTGGTGGACACGGACGCGGTCGGCGCGAGCGCGGCGGCACGGCCGGGCACGTCGCTGACGACGAGAGCGCAGGCCCCGATGACGGCGTCGTCGCCGACCGTGATCGGGCCGAGCACGGTGGCACCGGTGCCGAGGACGACGTTCCTGCCGATCTCGGGATGCCTGCGCTCACCGGACGGGCGCAGGTTGTCGCGCCACCAGCCGACCGCGCCGAGCGTCACCTGGTGGTAGATCGTCACGTCGTCGCCGACGACGGCCGTCTCCCCGATGACGACGGCCGCGCCGTGGTCGATGAACACCCGGCGGCCGAGCCGCGCGCCGGGGTGGATCTCCACTCCCGTCGCGGTGCGCACGAGCACCATCAGTGCGCGGGCGGTCAGCCGAAGCCCGCGGTTGTGCAGCCGGTGCGCGACGCGATGTGCCCACATCGCGGGCAGCGCCGGGTGCAGCAGTCCCTCCACGTGGCCGCGGATCGATGGATCCCTTTCGACCACGGTGTCCCAGTCCTCGCCGCACAGGCGCAGCAGCCCGGGTTCGGTGCCCGGTGCGCGCGCAGCGGCTGTGGTGACCCGCTCCATCTGAGGGCCCCCTCCCATCCGTCGGTTGTCAGCAACCTCAGGGTGGGCGGAGGCCCTTTGGGTCGGCTTTTGCTGTGAGCGCGCCGGCCGATAGTGGATCGATAGAGCTGAAACGCCTGGTCAGACGGGCACGGCACGGTTGCGGCGGGCCCAGCTCACCGCCGGGCCGACCGCGAGCGCGGCGACCAGGAAGAGCGCGCCGAGTCCCAGCCAGCCCGCGACCCCGCCGTCGATGATCAGCGCGGTCAGCACCAGCGGGCCGAGCATCCTCGCGACCGAGATGCCGCTGCCGAAGAACCCCTGGTACTGCCCCTGCTTGCCCTCCACGGCGAGACCGAAGCTGATCTCCCAGTAACCCGACGCCAGCATCATCTCGCCCGCGACCTGCAGCACGGCACCCGCCGCGAGCACCACCGCGGCGACCCAGGCCGCCTGGTCCCCCGACGAGAACGCGAACACCGCGCACGCGGCGAGCAGGAACACCCCCGACAGGCGCACGACCCGGACCGCGCTGGTGAGGTCGTGGACCCGGTTCGCCACCGAGACCTGGAACAGCACCACGGACACCGTGTTGATCACCATCAGCGCGGACACCATCCAGCGCGGCGCTGCGGTGTGTCCCACGACCCACAGCGGTAGTACCACGCTCAACAAAGGCATGTAGAGCATCAGGACCGCGTTGAGCGCCGTCAGCACGGCGTACGGGCGGTCCCGCAGCACCACGAGCGCCGGCTCGCCTTTCTCCGCCCTGGCGACACCCGGAACGTGCGGCAGACGGCGAAGCACAAGTGCGGCGGCCAGGAATGTCGCCGCGTCGAGAACGAACGCCGTCACGTACGCGGCCTCCGTGTCGAACTGCAGCGCGACGCCACCGATCACGGCGCCGATGGCGATACCGGCGTTCGCGGTTGACTGCATGTACGCACGGGCCTTCGTCCGACCGGCCGCGTCGACCACTCCCGCGAGAAGTGCCTGACGGGCAGCGACCAACCCGCATTGGCAAATCGTATAGATGCACGCCACAACGAGGAACGCGGGGAAGGAACGGACCGACGCGAATGCCGCGACGGCGACCGCGGTGGCCCCCGCGAGCGCCACCGCCACGCCACGCGGACCACGTCGATCGGCCAAATGCCCGAGCGGCACGGCGGCAAACGTCCCCAGCGCCCAACCCACGGTGAGACCCAGCCCCACCTGAGTCGCCGTCAAGCCGACTATTCGGGTGAAAAACAGGACTGAACAAACATAATAGGCACCATCACCAATCGCATTGGTCAGCTGCGCAACGGCCAAACTGCGAGATGGCCCGGCAGTTGGGAGCAATTTTCTTAGCATGCCGCTCCTTTTTTCCTCGTCACATGACATCATCTCTCGGACGAACAAGATGGCACCGTGAGCGGATTGTAATCACCAGATCACGGAGTGAACACAGCCTCTGGTCCATTTGGACCCAAGAGGCGAAAACGCATTGCAGAGGCGGCTGGGCAGTTGAGGGGCGGACCGGTCATGCTGAGACTTCTGGGACCCGTGGAGTTGGTGATCGACCAGCGTTCGCTCGACCTGGGAGGACCACGGCAGCGGGTGGTGCTGACGATGCTGGGCCTCAACGCCAACCGCGTGGTACCGGTCGACCAGCTCATCGACGCGGTGTGGAACAGCGCCCCTCCCTCGACCGCGAAGGGCCAGATCCAGATCTGCATCTCGGCCCTGCGCAAGGTCTTCACCGACGCCGGCCTCCCCGACGCGATCCGCACCAGGCCGCCCGGCTACCTCCTGGAGGTCGCCGACGACGGCCTCGACAGCCTTCAGTTCTCCGCGCTCGTCGCGCGCGCCAGGGAGGAGAGCGACGCCGGGTCCGTCGAGGTCGCGGCCTCCACCCTGCGCACCGCGCTGTCGCTGTGGCGGGGTTCGGCGTTGTCCGGTGTCGCGAGCGACATGGTCCAGCGGGCCGCGCTGCCGTTGGACGACCAGCGCCTCGCCGCCGTGGAGGAACGCATCCGGCTCGACCTCGCGCTGGGCAGGCACGAGGAGATCTGCGGGGAGCTGCGCACGCTTGTGCACGACAACCCGTTGCGCGAACGGCTGCACGGCTTCCTCATGCTCGCCCTCTACCGCGCGGGCAGACAGGCGGACGCGCTCGAAGTCGGGCGCGCTGCCCGAAACGTGCTGATCGAGGAGATCGGCATCGAACCCGGCCAGGAGCTGCAGGACCTGGAACGGGCCATCCTCAACCGCTCGCCCTCGCTCAACGCCCCTCCGGTGCAGAAGAAGGCAGCGGCCGGCCAGGCGGGAACGCCCGCGCCCGCAGTCCCGGAAGCCCCGGCGACCATCCCGCGGCAGCTGCCCGCGAGCATCACCGACTTCACCGGTCGCGACGACCTGATCGAGATGCTGCGGGCGGGCCTCGCGACCGACTCCGACGAGGCGCGCTACGCCGTGCCGATCATGGCCATCTCCGGCAAGGGCGGCGTCGGCAAGTCCAGCATCGCGGTGCGGGTGGCGCACGAGGTCGCCGACCGGTTCCCCGACGGCCAGCTCTACGCGGACCTGCGCGTGCACAGCGGCGACGACCGCACCGGCCAGCTGCTCGCCCGGTTCCTGCGGTCGCTCGGCGTGCCCGGGACCGCGGTGCCCGCCGACATCGACG
Organism: Lentzea sp. NPDC004782; assembly: GCF_040609115.1. Taxonomy (NCBI): domain Bacteria; kingdom Bacillati; phylum Actinomycetota; class Actinomycetes; order Pseudonocardiales; family Pseudonocardiaceae; genus Lentzea; species Lentzea sp. NPDC004782. Next base: position 119,846 of record NZ_JBEXJN010000015.1, on the reverse strand, counting down.
AACGGGTGGAGCTCTACCGCAGCAAGGTCTCCGGCAAGCGGTTGCTGCTCGTGCTGGACGACGTCACCAGCGAGGCCCAGGTGCTGCCGCTGCTGCCGGGCAGCGCGTCCTGCGCGGTGATCACCACGAGCCGGGTGCGGCTGTCCGGGCTGCCGGGCGCCCAGTGGTTCGACGTGGACGTGTTCGACGTGGACCAGTCCGCGGACCTGCTCGCGCGGATCATCGGCCAGGAGCGGGTGAACGCCGAACCCGAGGCGGCGGTCGAGCTGATCACGTTCTGCGGCGGCCTGCCCCTGGCGCTGCGCATCGCGGGCGCCCGGCTCGCGTCGCGGCCGCACCTGCGCATCGACGGGCTGGTCCGCAGGCTGCGCGACGAGGCCCGCCGGCTCGACGAGTTCGAGCACCACGGGCTGGAGCTGCGGTCCAACATCGGCCTCACCTACAAGGGGTTGGCTCCCGACGCCCAGCGACTGTTCCAGCTGTTCTCCCTCATCCGCGCGCCCGAGTTCCCGGCGTGGACGGCCGCCGCGTTGCTGGACCTCGACATCTACGACGCCGAGGACATCCTCGAAAGCCTGGTGGACGCCCAGCTCGTCGACACCGTCGAGTACGCCGACGCGACGGCGCCGCGCTACCGGTTCCACGACCTGATCCAGGTCTACGCCAGGGAGAAGCTCACCGAATCCACCACGCAGGATGAACGCACCGAAGCCCTCACCCGGCTGCTCGGTGCCTGGCTCGCCCTCGCGGAGGAGGCGCACCGGCGCGAGTACGGCGGCGACTACACGATCATGCACGGCGACGCTCCTCGCTGGGCGGGCGCGACCTGGGCGAACGTGGGCCTGGACGCGAACCCGATCGACTGGCTGGACAGCGAGCGGCGGTCGCTCGTCGCCGCCGTCCGCCAGTCCGCGCAGGCGGGCATGGACGAGCTGTGCTGGGACCTCGCGCTCACGTCGGTGACGTTGTTCGAGTCCAAGGGCTACTTCGACGACTGGATGGAGTGCGCGAAGACCGCCGAGGCCGTCGCGAGGCGCGCGGGCAACAGCATCGGCATCGCGGCGATGCGGTACTCGCTCGGCACGCTGCACATGTTCCAGACCCGGCTGCACGAGGCCGCGCAGTGCTTCGACGAGGCGTTGGAGGGCTTCCGCGCGGAGGGCCACGAGCACGGCCAGGCGTTGGTGCTGCGCAACTACGCGCACGTCGACGGACTTCGCGGCAACGGCACGTCGATGCTCGGCAGGTACGCCGAGGCGCTCCTGACCATGCGCAGCGCCGGCGACCGCATCGGTGAGGCGCACATCCTGCGCAGCCTCGCCAAGCACCACCTGGAGGAAGGCGACACGACCACCGCGCGGGAGCTGCTCGACGACGCGGTGCGCATCACCCGCGAGGTCAACTGCCTGCGCGCCGAGGCCCAGGTGGAGCACCGCGTGGCCGAGCTGCACGTGGCGACCGGCCAGATCGACCAGGCGCGCAAGTCGTTGCACCGCGTCCTGCAGATCGTGCGCGACACCGGCGACCGCATCGGCGAGACCTACGCGCTCTACAGCCTGGGCGTGGTGCGGCACAAAGAAGGACGCCTCGACAACGCCGAGACGACCCTGGTGCACGCGCTCGACCTGTCCCGCAAGATGGGCGAGCGGCTGATCGAGGCCAAGACGCTCTACTCGCTGGGGCAGATCGCACTGGCCCGCGGCGGCGGCGCGGCGGGCACCACGCATCTCGAACGCGCGCGGCAGCTGTTCGAGGAGCTCGGTTCGGCGCTCTGGCAGGCGAAGACGCTCCTCGCGCTGTCCGAGGCCTCCGAGGCCGGCCAGGACGCGCTGGAGGCCGTGCAGCGAGCCGCCGACCTGCTCACGCCGATCGGTTCCAAGGAATCCGCCCAGCTGCTGGCGGAAGTGGAAATGACCCGCGCCGCGCTCTCCTCCGCTGTTTAGCCGGAGGGAGCGGCGGGCGCGGGTCCGCATTTTCCGCATTTCTTTCCCGATCACCAGTGGGTGTCTTCGACGCACACCTGGAGAGTGGCGTTCCAGTGGGTGTCCGCCGGGCAGTCGGTCGAGCCCTGAGCGGTGACGTCAGCGGTCTTCCAGTGCGTGTCGGCGGAGGCAGTGCCACTCGCAATTCCGAGGATCGCGATCGTCGCGATGATGACGGAAATCAGCGTCGAGGCGGCGGACTTGCGGCTGGCGAACATTTCTACCTCCGGTGTTTTCGGGGGCGTTCCCCCTGGCTGACACCAGTTCAGCCACCGGCTCCTTCGGTCCTCGTTCCGTCCGCCATCGAGGTGCCTTAAACCGGCCGATAGGACCTCGAAAGTAGATCGACAGCCCCGCCCGGCAACGTTCGTCGCGTCGAATTCAACGAACACGGGAGGGACCGGCGATGAACGCCCTGACGCTCCGCCTCAGCAACGACGACCTTCGGCGCGTGGTCGAGGACGTCGACGCGGTGGAGGCGACAGCGACAGCGTTGATCGCGCGGTCCGCGGGTCACGAGGACTACACCAGCCTCGCGACCGCGGGCGCCGCCGTCCTCGACGACGGCGAGACCGCGATCTACGAGACGCCACAGGACGGGCCGCGATGTGTGATGTCCGCGGCCGGCCTGCGTGAGTACCGGCTCGCCGTGCTCACCGCGCTGGCCACCCGCCACCTGCTGGTTCCCGGAGTCGTGACCGCCTCGGTCATCGGCTCGGGGCTCGCGCTGGAGCTGCAGCTCGCGGTTCTGCGCACGCACGTCCCCAACGTCAGCCACATCGCTGTGGCTACGCCGGGGAACCAGCCGCCCGACCGGGCGGTGCTCGACCGGCTCGACCGCGACGGCATCGGGTTCTCCCTCGTGGAGACCCCCGCCGACGCGATGTTCGGCGCCAACCTCGTCGTGCTCGCCGGGGCCACCCGGCTCGGCACGCCGCGGCTGGCGAAGGGGGCGGTTGTCGTCAACGCCACTGGTGTCGACCTGCCGGCCGCCCTGCTCGACGGCGTGCACGCGGTCTTCGTCGACGACCCGGAAGGGCTCGCCGACAGCGACCGGACGTTCGTCAGAACCCACCGGGGCAGGCGCAGGGGCGGCCGTGGACACAGGTCCCCGTCCGTCGTCGCCGACCTCGGCCGGGTGCTGGCTGGCGAGCACCCCGGCCGTACCGACCACGACCACGTCCTGCTCGTCGAGCTGATCGGCGGCGGGACGGAGCTCGACCCCGTCCTCGCGGGCCGCATCCACCAAGCCGCCGCCGCGGCCGGACTTGGAACTTTCGATGGCAACTGATCCCACCCGAGAAATGTCCGTTCGCGGCGAGCAGCCGATACCCAAGGAGCCGACCATGTCCGTGTCCCAGTCCCACTGCGAGTTGCGCATCGTCCCTTCCTGCACCTCGTCTGCGCTTTCCGGCCTGCGCAGCTGCGACCAGTGCCGCCAGGCCCTGCGCGACGAGCTGCGGGCACTGCCCGGACTGCACGAGCAGTGCGCTCAGTCGCTCACACCGGGCCGTCGGCCTGAGATCGTGCAGATCAAGAACAGTCGCGTGCCAGGCGGGATGAGTCTCAACCTGACCGCGGTCTCGGTGCGCACGAGCATCCTCGGCGTGCTGGCCTCGTGGTCGTCGATGGTCATCGAGGAAACCGGCACCATGAAGCCGCCCTCGCGCCGCGTGCACGTGCTGACGACGTTCCTGTACCGCAACCTCGACTGGATCCTGGGCAACGAGGCGGCACAGGACTTCGCCGAGGAGATCACCGACCTGGCCGACGCGGCGCGGGCGGTGCTGGACCCCACCATGAGCGAGCGCCTCGACCTCGGCCCCTGCGGCGAGGCCGGCTGCGGCATGACCGTCTACGCGGCCATCGGCTCCGGCGCCGACGCGGGCGCGCACGCCGCCTCCTGCGGTGCCGGCCACCACCTCTCCGCCAGCCAGTGGCTGCTGCTCGAGGAGTCTGAGGACGTCGGGCAGCACTCCGCGCAGGGAACGGCGTCATGAAACAGCGAACGCGCGGGCGCACCGTGCCGACCGAGCTCGCGGCGCTCGCCGCAGGAGTCCCGGCCGCCACCATCCGCAAATGGGCCAGCCGGGGAAAGCTCACCCGCTACGGCACCCGCAACAAAGCCGAGTACAGCCTGGACGAGTTGCGTGAAATCATGCGCGAGAACGCGGCGAAAATTGCCAGCTGAACACGCCCCGAACAGGGTCCTTCCTAATGGGAGGACCCCTGTTCGCGTGCCCGGAAACAGGCAGAAAAACTCCACAGGGATTTCCACGAACAAAGGGTTGACCGCCCTGTCTCGAGATGTCACGCTGTTCTCGGGGCACCGCTTTGCCCGCACGGCGGACAGACACCAGAAGTGACCCTGACTCCCTTCCTCCCACGCGTTCTCGCGTCGTGGAGATGACAGCATTCGATTCATTACTTTTGGAGCGCCGCCATGTCCGATCCCTCGTTGCCGAGAGCCTTCATCCTGGCCGGTTCACTGCTGGCCGTGTGCCGCGCGCCGCGCTATCTCGCGGAGCTCCGCGAGCGCGGGCTGCGGGTACTGCTGATCACCTCGGCGAACTGGCGCGCCGAGGCGGAGCGGGTGGCCGGGGACGCGGGCCACCCGCTCGCGGGCGTCGAGGACATCGCGTTCGTGGACGGCGGCGTGCGCCACGAGGGTTCGCTCATCGCCGGTCCGGTCGCCGCGGCGCTCGCCTGGCGGCGGCGGTACGACGTCGTCGGCGCCTACGCGGTCGGCGAGACCATGGTGGAGCCGACCGGGCTGATCGCCGACGCGCTCGGCGTGCCGGGGCCGGGCCTGCGCGCCAGCCGCGTGTGCCGCAGCAAGTACCTGCAGCGCTGGTACCTGCCCGAGTTCAGCCCGCGGGTCGCGTTCGCCGGTGACGACCTGTCCGGCGTGCCGTTCCCCGCGGTGGTCAAGCCGTCCGGCCGGCACTCCAGCTCCGGTGTCGTCACGGTGACGGACGCCGAGGCGCTGCGGGCCCAGCTGGCCGCGTACGGCGAGCAGGAGACGGTGCTCGTCGAGGAGAAGGTGACGGGCCCGGAGTACTCGGTGGAAAGCCTGGTGCAGCACGGCAAGGCCATCTTCGCCTCGGTGACCCGCAAGGACACCAACGACCACGACGGCAGGCACTTCGTGGAGCTCGCGCACACCGTGCCGAGCGACCACGCGGCCGTCACGGAGCTCCTGCTGGACGCGAACCAGCGGGTGCTCGACCGGCTGGACGTGCAGGACGGGATCACGCACGCCGAGTGGCGGGTCACCGCGAACGGGCGCCCGGTCCTGATGGAGATCGCGGCTCGCCCGCCCGGCGACGGCCTGTGCTCGCTCTACGAGCTCGCCACCGGCCGCCCGCTGGAGACCGAGGTGCTGCGCATCGCGCTCGGCGAGCACGCCGACTACCCGGCGCCGCGCCGCCGGACCCGGCAGGTCTACCTCGAGCACCCCGAGGGCGTGCTCGACGACGTCGTCGTGGACTGGCCCGGCGTGCGGGTCGAGTGGGTCGGCGAGGCCGGCGTCTGGGAGCAGCCGGAACCGCTGCCCGCGGACGCTCCCGCGGCACTGCGGGCGGTGCACGTGCACGCCGAGCGCGGCGCCGTGCTGGGCCCGATCACCTGTTCCGAGGACCGCTCCGTCACGTTCCTCGTCGACGCGCCCACCGCGGCCGAGCTCGACGAGATCACCGAACGCGTCCGGCGCGCCATCGACATCCGCACCACACCCGCGCCGGCCGAGGAGGCATCGCGATGAGCAACCTGCTGATGGTCATGCCCTACCGCGCCTATCTGGCGAAGGCCAAGGCCGAGGGCTTCCGCGTCGGTGCCGTCTGGGACCCGAAGGTGGCGGTCGAGATCTTCGGTGGCCTCGCCGAGCGCTACCTCGACGACGTGCGGGCGCAGGCCGACGCGTTCTGGGAGGCCGACTTCGCCGACCCGGCGGGATACGAGCGGGTGCTGCGCGAGGCGGCACGGGAGTTCGGCGCGGACCTGATCTGCCACGTGGGCCAGGAGGAGAGCATGGGCCTGGCCGCCCGGGTCGCCGAGGACCTCGGTCTCGCGGCGAACTCGGCGGAGTCCGTGCACCGCCTCAACGACAAGGTCGCGCTGCGCCGGCTGCTGGAAGAGCACGACCTCTCCCCCGTCAAGCACGCGGACGCGCCCGACTGGCGGTCGGCCGCCGCGCTGCTCGACGGCTTCGAGCTGCCGGTCGTGGTGAAGCCCACCCAGCTGTCCGGTAGCCGCGGGGTCGTGCTGGTGCGCGACCTGGCCGAGTTCGAGTCTTGGGGCGCGGGGCTGGACGAGACCGGCTACACCGGGCCCGTGCTGGTCGAGGAGTACCTCACCGGCCAGGAGTACAGCGTGGAGACGATCAGCGTGCACGGCAGGCACCACGTGATCGGCGTGACGCACAAGAGGCTCGGCGCGCCACCGCTGTTCGTCGAGGCGGGGCACGCCCACCCGGCACCGGACTCGGTCGACAAGGACGCGATCGGTGCGGTGGTCGTGGCGATGCTCGACGCCGCCGGGTACCGCACGGGTCCGGCGCACACCGAGCTGCGCGTCACCCCGGCCGGGCCGCGGATCATCGAGTCGCAGGCCCGCCTGGGCGGTGACCGGATCCCGCGCCTGGTGGAGCTCGCCACCGGGATCGACCTGGAGGGCGCGGTGTTCGCCTCGCTGGCGGGACGTGACCCGGCGCCGCGCTCGCGGCCGGACGTGGCGTGGATCCACTACTTCGCGCTGCCACCGGGCGTGCTGCGGTCGGTCAGCGGGCTCGACGAGATCCGGGCGCTGCCCTTCGTCGACGAGCTGTCCTTCCCGTTCGCGCCCGGTGCGCGGGTGCCGTTCACCGTGGACTGGCGTTCGCGGCACGGTTTTGTGGTCGTGTCGGCTGCTTCGCACGAGGAGGCGGCGTGGCGCGTGACGAGCGTGGAACTGCTCCTCCAGGTGTCCGTGGACAGTCTCTCGGAGGTGTCGTCGTGAACATCAGGACGTTGCACCCGAGCCTGCGCATCCGCGTGGGCGTCGGGTTCGTGAACCGGCTCGTGGACTCGATGATCACCTCGTTCATGGCGGTCCACCTCGCGCTGGCGTGGGGTGTGGCGGCCGCGGGCGTGCTGCTGATCGTCGTGGTGGCGCTCGGCGTCGTCGGCATGCTGTTCGGCGGGCACGTCGCGGACCTGCACGGCAGGCGGCGCACGCTGCTCGCGGCGGAGGCCGGCGCGGCCGTCACGTTCGGTGTGATGGCGCTGGCCGACTCACCGGTGCTGTCGAGCGCACTGCTGGTGTACCTGGCGTACGTCGCCAACAAGTTCGCCGCCAGCGTCGCACTGCCGGCCAACGACGCGATGATCGTGGACCTCACCACGCCGGAGACCCGCAAGGGCGTGTACACGATCAACTTCTGGGCGACCAACCTGGCGCTCGCCATCGGCGCGCTCGTCGGTGCGGCGCTCTACTCGCGGTTCGCGGTGGTGCTCGCGGTGGCCACCGGTGCGACGCTGGCGGTGCTCGCCACGACGTGCTTCCTCATCACCGAGTCCAAACCGGACAGTGACGTGGTGCGCGAGCGCCCACGGGGTGTTCTGGCGGTGCTGCGGGAGTTCGGTGGGGGATACCGGCTGGTGCTGCGCGACCGGATCTTCCTGCGGCTGATGGTCGCCGGGACGCTCACGCTCGCGATCGAGTTCCAGCTGGTGAACCACATCGCGGTCCGCCTGGCCACGAACTTCCCGTCGCAGCGGCTGCTGTCGTGGACGCCCGCGGTGGACGGGGTCGGGATGATCGGCCTGCTGCGGGCGGAGAACACGATCCTGGTCGTGGTGCTGGCGTTGTTCTCCACCGTGCTGTTCCGCGGGGTGTCGGACAAGACCGGCCTGTACCTCGGCACGGCGTTGTTCGCGGGTGGGTACGCGGTGCTCGCGGTGAGCTCGTCCGGCTGGGTGCTGATGGCCGCGGGCGGAGTGTTCACGGTCGGCGAGCTGATGAGCGTGCCGGTCAAGCAGGCGCTGCTCGCGAACCTGGTGCCCGACCACAGCCGCACCCGCTACATGGCGGTGTACAACCTGAACATCCGGGTGGCGCAAGGACTCGCCGCCGGCTGCGTCACGCTCGGGGCGGTTCTGCCCGCCTGGGGCATGGCCGCGCTGTACGTGGTGCTCGGCGCGGTGATCGTGCGGCAGTACCGGTTCGTGCTGGCCGGTCGCCCGGTGGCCGAGCAGCAGCCGGTGGGGGTGGCGTCGTGATCCGCCCGGTGGTCGCGTCGCTGCCGACGTTCAAGCCCGGCCCGCCGGTCGTCTCGCCCTCGGGGGAGACGTTCCTGCTGGGCGCCAACGAGTCCCCGGACGGCCCGTTGCCGTCGGTCGCGGAGGCGATGGCCCGCGCGGCCGCGGACGCGCACCGCTACCCGGACTACACCTCGGCCGAGCTGGTCGGCGAGCTCGCCTCGTCGCTCGGTGTCGGCACGGGTCAGGTCGCGGTCGGCTGCGGGTCGTGCGGAGTGATCGCGAACCTGCTGTCCGCAGTGGAGGAGCCCGGCGGCGAGGTCGTGTTCCCGTGGCGGTCGTTCGAGGCCTATCCGACGATGACCAAGCTCGCGGGCATGACGCCGGTGCCGGTGCCGTTGCGCGACGAACGGCACGATCTGCCCGCGATGGCGGCAGCGGTGACCTCGAAGACCCGCGCCGTGATCGTGTGCAATCCCAACAACCCCACCGGGACCGTCGTGCGCCGCGCCGAGCTGGAGTCCTTCGTGGACTCGCTGCCGCCGGACGTGCTGGTGCTGCTGGACGAGGCGTACTTCGAGTACGTCCGCGACCCGGAGTCGCCGGACGGGCTCGACCTGCTCGCGGGACGGCCGTCGCTCGCCGTGGTGCGCACGTTCTCCAAGGCGCACGGGCTGGCCGGCCTGCGCGTCGGGTACGTGATCGCGGACGAGCGGCTCGCCGGTGCGGCGCGCACGGCGAGCCTGTCGTTCGGCGTGAACCGGATCGCGCAGGCCGCCGCGGTGGCGTCGCTGCGGGCGGGTGACGAGCTCACCGCCCGCGTCGAGGCCACGGTGAAGGAGCTGGCCCGAGTCCGGGCCGCGCTGCTCGACCAGTGCCGGACCGTGCCCGAGTCCGAGGCCAATTTCGTCTGGCTCCCCCTCGGTGAGGAGTCGGTCGCGTTCGCCGCCACCTGTGCGGCGGCCGGGGTGGCCGTGCGGGCCTTCCCCGGCGAAGGCGTCCGGGTCTCCATCGGCGATGCCAGGGCCAACGACGCCTTCCTCGCGGCGGCGGAGCACCACTCCCGCTGCCACTGACCCCGCCGTGTTGTCGATGAACGGCGCATTTGTTCACCTCAGGTGCACAAATGCGCCGTTCATCGCGAAAGCTGCCGCCGGCACCAGGTGCCGTGGTTGGAGACTCAGAGAGGAGGAGTCCGCGATGGATCCCTCAGAAAGACTCAGCAACCGCAGCCGAGGGCTGCGAGCCTCGGAGATCAGGGCGCTGTTCGCCGTCGCGGCACGCCCCGGCGTGGTGTCACTGGCCGGTGGCATGCCCGCCGCGGAGGCGCTGCCCAGCCAGGTGCTGGCGCGCATCCTCGGCGAGGTCGCCGCGGAGCCCGGCGCGCTGCAGTACGCCACCGGCCAGGGCGCTCCCGGCCTGCGCGAGATGATCTGCGAGGTGATGGCGGAGGAAGGCATCTCCGCGAACGCGGACGACGTCGTCGTCACCACCGGCGCGCAGCAGGCGCTCGACCTGGTCACCGCGGTGCTGGCCGATCCGGGCGACGTCGTGCTCGCGGAGTCGCCTGCCTACGTCGGCGCGCTGGCCACGTTCTCCGCGCACGGCGTCCACGTCCGCCATGTCCCCGACGACGGCGCGGGGCTGAGCGGCCCGGCCATCGCCGAAGCGGTGGACCGGGCGCGCAGGTCCGGCCGGCGGGTGGCGTTCCTCTACACGGTGCCGAACTTCGGGAACCCGTCCGGCGTCACGCTCAGCGCGGCACGGCGGGCCGAGGTGCTCGCGACCTGCGACAGGATCGGGCTGCAGGTGGTGGAGGACAACCCGTACGGGCTGCTGCGCCTGGAGGGTGAGCCGCTGCCCGCGTTGCGCGCCGCTCATCCCGGCGTGGTGTACCTCGGGTCGTTCTCGAAGATCCTGGCGCCGGGCCTGCGGGTCGGCTGGGCGCTCGCGCCCGGGGAGATCACCGTCAAGCTGGTGCTGGCCGCGGAGGCCGCGATGCTCTGCCACTCGGGGCTCGCCCAGGTGGCTGTCGCGCGGTACCTGGCCAACGAGCCGTGGATCGATCACGTCAAAGGGCTGCGCGAGCTCTACTGGGAGCGCCGGCAGACCATGGTCGCGGCGCTGTCGGCGCTGATGCCGCGTGGTACCCGGTGGCAGGTGCCGCAGGGAGGGTTCTTCCTCTGGCTCGCGCTGCCGGACGGTGTGAGGGCCAAGGCGATGCTGCCGCGGGCGATCCAGGAAGGTGTGGCGTACGTCCCCGGAACGGGTTTCTTCGCCGATGGTTCCGGTGACGACCACCTCCGGGTGTCGTATTCATATCCAGAACCGGCTGCCATCACGATCGGCGTGCGCAGGCTCGCCCGCGTCGTGAAGGAAGCCGCCGAACCACAACCGAACCGGAGAACACCCTCATGACGGCCCAGAAACCGCGCGTCGACTTCTACTTCGACCCGGCCTGCCCGTTCGCCTGGATCACGTCCCGCTGGATCCTCGAAGTGGAGCAACACCGCGACATCGACCTGTCCTTCCAGGTGATGAGTCTCTCGGTGCTCAACGAGCACAAGGAGATCGAGCCCTGGTACCGCGACTTCTGCAACCGGGCTTGGGGTCCGGTGCGGGTCGCGATCGCCGCGGCCGAGAAGTACGGCGACGAGGTGCTGCGCTCGCTGTACACCGAGCTCGGCACGCGGATCCACAACGGCGGCAACAAGGACTACCCGGTCGTCATCGCCGAGGCCCTGGCCGCGCTCGACCTGGACCCGTCCCTCGCCGAGGCCGCGACCTCGGACGCGTACGACGAGAAGCTGCGGGCCTCGCACCACCGCGGCATGGACCCGGTCGGTGAGGAGGTGGGCACGCCGACGATCCACATCGACGGCGTGGCCTTCTTCGGCCCGGTCTTCATGTCGATCCCGCGCGGCGAGCAGGCGGCCCGCCTGTTCGACGCGGCGGTCGAGCTGGCCGCCTACCCCCGGTTCTTCGAGCTGAAGCGCACCCGCACGGGCGAGTTCGACTTCAGCTGACACCACACCGGCGAGGCCCCTGGACGCACGAACCAGGGGCCTCGCCGCGTACGGGGCAACCACCGTCGATGAAGGGCTCCTTCCTCCACTTGGGGTGGATGAAGGGCGCCTTCATCCACGTCACCACGCGCCTGGCGAGGCCTGACCGCACGGTGCACGGCAGTGCGGCAGATCCGGTACGCCCGGCGAGTGCGGCGAACCCGACCGGGATGAACGGCGCAACGCGTCGCCGCTTGAGTTCCTGGCATTGCACGCCAGGTGGATGAAGGAGCCCTTCATCCCGCCCCACCGGCCCCGGATCGCGACCACGACTTCGCAATCCCCCGCCGGCGTGGCCCGTGGACGCACAAGCCACGGGCCACGCCGCCACACCCAGACCCCACATCACGCCGACGAGGCCTCCGGACGTACGAGCCGGGGGCCTCGTCGCATCTCCGGAGGTCCCGAAAATGACCGCAGCAAGCACGGTTCCCGTTGCCGAGGACGCCCTGGAAGCCTTGCGCGCCAAGCTCGACGCCATCGACGTCGTGCTGCTCGACACCCTGCGCCGGCGCATCGGGGTGTGTGTCGACATCGCGGTGCACAAGCGCGAACACGGCGTTCCGATGATGCAGCCGCACCGGATAGGCATCGTCCAGCGCCGTGCGGCCGACTACGGCCTCGAACACGGCATCGACCTGGACTTCCTGCGCAACCTCTATGACCTGATCATCGCTGAGACCTGCCGCGTGGAGGACGAGGTCATCGGCGCCTGAGCCACCGCGAGAGAGCTGCGAAAGGGCGGCCCCACCATGCGCACGCTTCTGATCGACAACTACGACTCCTTCACCTACAACCTCTTCCAGCTGCTCGGCGAGGTCAACGGCCAGGCGCCGACCGTGGTCCGCAACGACGTCGACTGGTCGTCGATCGACGTGAGCGAGTTCGACGCGGTCGTCATCTCCCCCGGTCCCGGCAGTCCCGACGTCGAGACCGACTTCGGCGTGAGCGCCAAGGCGATCCTGGAGAGCGGACTGCCGGTGCTCGGTGTCTGCCTCGGCCACCAGGGCATCTGCCACCTCTTCGGCGGCACGGTCGGGCTGGCGCCGTCACCGGTGCACGGGCGGGTCTTCCCGGTCGAGCACACCGGCGTGGACGTCTTCGCGGGGCTGCCCTCGCCGTACAACGTGGTGCGCTACCACTCGCTGGCCGCGACCACGCTGCCCGACTGCCTCGAGCCGATCGCCTGGACCGACGGCATCATCATGGGCGTCCGGCACCGCAGCCTGCCGATCTGGGGCGTGCAGTTCCACCCCGAGTCCATCAGCAGCGAGTACGGCCGCGAGCTCCTCGCGAACTTCCGCGACCTCGCGCTGTCCCGCAAGCGCGGCTACCAGGTGCACGTGCGCAAGGTGGCGGCGCTGCCGGACACGGAAGCGTTGTTCCGCAAGCTCTTCGCGGGCGGCAGCCACCCGTTCTGGCTGGACAGCAGCTCGGTGATCGACGGGCTCTCGCGGTTCTCGTACCTGGGGGACGCGTCCGGGCCGCTCGCCGAGTTCCTGAGCTACCGGATCTCCGAGAACACCGTCACGATCGAGAAGAACGGCACCACCACGCAGGTCGAGTCGCCCTTCTTCGAATACCTGGACCAGCAGCTCGCCGAGCGCGCCATCCCGACGCCCGACGGCGTGCCGTTCGACTTCAACCTCGGCTACGTCGGCTACCTCGGCTACGAGCTCAAGGCCGAGTCGGGCGCGCAGATCGCCCACACGGCGGAGGAACCCGACGCCGCGATGGTGTTCGCCGACCGGCTGGTCGCGGTCGACCACGTCGCCGGCGAGACGTGGCTGCTGGCGTTGAGCCTCGACGGTGCCGACGCCGACGCCCTGTCGTGGCTCTCGGTCATGGGCGACCAGGTCGCCGCCACGACACGGGCAGGCGAGAAGGCCGCGCGCACGACGCAGTGGTCCGACATGAACTCGCCGGCGGCTCGCAAGATCGCCGTGCTGCGGCACGACCACGACGCGTACCTCAAGCGCATCAACGAGTGCTTCCACGAGATCGACCACGGCGAGTCGTACGAGGTCTGCCTCACCAACGAGGTGAGCATGGACGTGTCGATCGACCCGCTCACCACCTACACGTACCTGCGCGGCATCAGCCCCGTGCCGTACGGCGCCTTCCTCGACTTCCCCGGCGTCTCGGTGATGAGCGCCTCGCCGGAGCGGTTCCTGTCGATCGGCGTGGACCGGGTCGCGGAAGCCAAGCCCATCAAGGGCACGCGGCCGCGCGGCGCCACGCCGGAGGAGGACGCGGCGCTCAAGGCCGACCTGTTCTCCAACGAGAAGGACCAGGCCGAGAACCTGATGATCGTCGACCTGATCCGCAACGACCTCAACGTCGTCTCGGAGATCGGTTCGGTGCACGTGCCGAAGCTCTTCGACGTCGAGACCTACGCGCCGGTCCACCAGCTGGTGTCGACGATCCGCGGCACGCTGCGGGAAGGCCGGTCACCGGTGGCCTGCGTGCGGGCGGCGTTCCCCGGCGGTTCCATGACCGGTGCGCCGAAGCTGCGCACGATGGAGATCATCGACCGGCTGGAGGAAGGCCCGCGCGGCGTCTACTCCGGCGCGATCGGCTGGTTCGGGCTGAGCGGCGCGGTGGACCTCAACATCGTCATCCGCACGCTCGTGGCGACCGAGTCCGGTGTCCGCTTCGGTGTCGGCGGCGCGATCATCGCGCTGTCGGACGCCGAGGAGGAGTTCGCCGAGACCGCGGTGAAGTCCCGCGCCATGATCACCGCGGTCGTCGACACCGCGCTGGAGACCGCACTCGAGGACGTGGCATGAGCACCCGCGTCGTCGTCGCGGGCGGCGCCGGCGCGGTGGGCACGTTGTTCGTCGAGCTGCTGACCGCGGCGGGTGCCGAGGTGCACGTCGCGGACCACGCGTCCGGAGCGGACATCACCGCTCCGGACGCGTTGCTCGCCGCCGAGCTGGCCGTGGCCGACGTCGTGGTGCTCGCGGTGCCGGAAACCGTTGCACTGCAAGCGCTCGGACCAGTCGTGGCGGTGCTGTCGCCCGGCGCGCTGGTCGTCGACACGCTGTCGGTCAAGTCGCGTTACGCCGCGGCGACCGAAGCCGTCCGGTCCGATGTGGAGCTTCTCGGGCTCAACCCCATGTTCGCGCCCTCACTGGGTTTCCCGGAGCGGCCGGTGGCCGCCGTGGAGCTGCGAGGTGGCCCGCGCACCGAGGAGCTGCTGACCCTGCTGACCGGCGCGGGTGCCCGCGTCGTCCGCGTCACGGCCGACCGGCACGACCGGCTGGCCGCCGCGACCCAGGCGCTCACCCACGCCGCCGTCCTGTCGTTCGGTGCGGCGCTGGCCGAGCTCGACGTCACAGTCGACGAGCTCGCCGCGCTCGCCCCACCCCCGCACGCGACCCTGCTGGCCCTGCTGGCGCGGATCGCGGGCGGAACTCCCGAGGTCTACTGGGACGTCCAGTCGGCGAACCCGTTCGCCGAGACCGCCCGCGACGCACTGCGCGCGGGCACGGCCACCCTTGCCGCCGCGGTCGGCGCGGGCGAGGCCGAGTTCACCGATCTTCTGTCGGCTCTGCGTTGCGTGCTGGGCGATCGCCTGCCCGAGTACGGCGAGCACTGCGCCCGGATGTTCCAGGTGCGGGGAGCCGGCCAGAGCGCATTACCTCTCACCACCGCGAGAAGGGATTCTCCATGACCACGTTCGCTCCCACCGTCCTGACCGTCGAACAGCGCGCCGTCGTCGCCGCCGACCCCACGATCGGTGGCGGCAACCTGCTGCCCTCGGCCATCGCCGCGAGCCCCGCGCCGGACCAGCCGTTCCTGCGCACCCTGAGGCCGCTGCTGAATACCTCGGGCGAGCCGCAGAGCGAGTTCAGCCTGCTGCAGCTGGACGAGCTCGTGCAGAGCTGGTCGGTCTGGTACTACGACCAGATGGGTGTCCGCCCGCGCGACCGCGTCGTCGTGTGGATCGAGGACACCTTCAACTACCACGTGCACTTCTACGCACTGGCCCAGATCGGCGCCATCGCGGTGCTGATCAACACCAAGGCGTCCAAGGAGATCGCCGAGTCGCTGACCAGCCAGACGAAGCCGGTCGGCATCTTCGCCGGGAAGTCCAGAATGGACGTTCTGGCGGACTGCGTGGCGAGCCTGCCGTCCGTCAAGTGGACACAGGTGGAGGAGGACAGGCCCTTCCCTCCGCCCGCCGAGATGCCGGCGGAGATGAGGTTCCGGCACAACGACGAGGACCCCGTCACCATCCTGCACTCGTCGGGCACCACGGGCCTGCCGAAGCCGACCATCCACACCCACGGCTCCATCGTCGCGGGCCCGAAGTTCCGGCTGGTCGACTTCAAGGAACAGCCGGGCGCGATGACGATGACCAGCCTTCCGCAGTCGCACCTGGGCTGTATCGCCTACACGGTGTACGCGGTGCTGTCGGGCTCGCAGACCACCGCGGGCTTCGACCGTCCCGGCGAGGAGCTGGCCGAGGCGGTGACCCGGTACAAGCCGACCACCGTCATGTCGTTCGCGCACGCGTACTCCGAGATCCCGGCGCTGGACCTGGCACCGGGAGCGCTGGACTCGGTGAACGTGTGGGTGTCCATCGGTGACGCGGTGCACGAGGCGCACATCAAGGACATCCTCTCCCGGCGCAGCAAGGACCTGCCGCAGTCGGCGTTCTTCGACCGGCTCGGCACGACGGAGCTCGGCTGGGGTGTGCTGCTCAAGATCCGCACACTCGACACCGAGCGCAACGACCGTTGTGCGGGCAAGCCGGTCGGTGTCGCCGAGGTGACGATCCTGCGCCCCGACGGCACGTTCGCCGACGACAACGAGGTCGGTCTGCTCGCCGCCAAGGGTCCGGCCATCACGCCGGGCTACTGGGACAACCACGACCTCAACTACCGCAGCCGCCTGTCGGGCTACTGGCTCACCGGCGACAACGGCTACCGCGACTCCAACGGCGACCACTTCCTGGTGGACCGCACGGTCGACGCGCTGGTCACCCCCGAACGCACCGGCTACTCGGTGTTCATGGAGGAGATCCTGCTCGCCGACGTCCCGGACGTCGTGGACTGCGCGGTCATCGCCGGCCGGGCGGACGGCGTGGTGGTCCCGGTCGCGGTGGTCGTGCCGCAGCCGGGCACCGACCCGGACCCCGACAAGATGCTGAGGTTCGCCAACGAGGAGCTCGCCCGCGCGGGTCACCTCACGCTCGGCGCGCTGGAGCTGGCCCGCACCGACGAGGACTTCCCCGTCGGCGTCACCGGCAAGGTGCTCAAGCGGAACCTCCGCGAGAAGTACGCCGACCTGCCCGCCTACACCCTGTCCGCCGACCCCCGGTCGTTCGCCGCGGTCACTCCCTGACGACGGCCTGACCGGTCCGGTCGCACCCCCTGCTCGTGCCCCGCGGTGGTCTGCTGCCGCGGGGCACGAGTGTCCACACCAGACTTTTCTTTCCCGGAAGACTTCCTTGCCAACGGAGGCACATCATGTCCAGCCAGTCGATCCTGTCGTTCGCTCCCGGCACGCCTGCTGCTCGCCTCAACGAGTGGCTGCAGTTCTTCGACACCACCGGGACGACCGCGGCCCAGCAGTTCCTCGGCGACACGCCCGTCATCATCGCCCACGGTCCGGGCGTCGATACCCGGGCACCCGAGAACCTGGTGGCACCGGCGGCGAAAGTCGCGGTGACAGGCGACTTCCGCCTGGGGCGCCGGGAGCTGCGTCACGCGGGCACGATCGTGCGCATCGGTGACGCGGCCGTCGGTGACGGTTCGCTCAACGTGTTCGCCGGTCCGTGCGCGGTGGAGAACCAGCAGCAGCTGCTGGCCTGCGCCGATGTCGCGGCCAACTACGGCTCGGTCGGCCTGCGCGGCGGTGCGTTCAAGCCCCGCACCTCGCCGTACTCCTTCCAGGGCCTCAAGTGGGCCGGCCTGGAGCTGCTCGCACAAGCCCGCCAGCACACCGGTCTGCCGATCCTCACCGAGGTGCTCGACCCCCGCCACGTCGAGCGGGTCGCCGACATAGCCGACGGTCTGCAGATCGGCGCACGCAACATGCAGAACTTCGAGCTGCTGACCGAGGTCGGCAGGTCGGGCCGCCCGGTGGTGCTCAAGCGCGGCTTCGGCTGCACCGTCGACGAGACGCTGGCCGCCGCGGAGTACGTGCTGGCGCAGGGCAACGACCAGGTCATCCTGTGCGAGCGCGGCATCAGGACGTTCGAGCACGCCACCCGGTTCACGCTCGACATCTCGGCGGTGGCGCTGATGAAGCAGCGCTCGCACCTGCCGGTGATGGTCGACCCGAGCCACTCCGTCGGCATCCCGTCGCTCGTCGAGCCCGTCTCGATGGCCGCGGCCGCCGCCGGCGCGGACGCCCTGCTGATCGACGTGCACGTCGCGCCGGAGCAGGCGCTGTGCGACGGCAAGCAGGCCTTGCTGCCCACCGACTTCGGCTCGCTCATGGGCAAGCTGGAGCTCCTCTCGATGGGTCTCGGCCGCAAGATGGCGGGCGTCATGCGCCCCGTTCTCGCTGACTCCGAGCACTGATTCTCCTTCTCCCCGAACCCTTTTCCCGACCGACTCCCCCCGCCGCGAGGGGTCGAGTGTGGTCGTGCCCACTGGAGGACACCGTGACGCACATCTGCATCATCGGCGCGGGACCGCGCGGATTATCAGTGCTGGAGCGCCTGCACTCGACAGCCGCGGCGCAGAACCCGCCCCAGCCGATCACCGTCCACGTCGTGGACCCGAGCCTGCTGAGCGGCAGCGCGGTGTGGCGCGTCGACCAGTCACGCGAGCTGCTGATGAACACGGTCGCAGCCCAGATCACCATGTTCGCCGACGAAACCGTCACCTGCGCCGGACCGATCGTGCCGGGACCGAGCCTGCACGAGTGGGCGCGGTTCGCCGAGCACCTCGGCCCGGAGGACAGGCTGCCGGACTGGGTGCGCGCCGAATGCCGCGACCTCGGCCCCGACACCTACCCGACTCGCGCCTTGTACGGCCACTACCTGCGCTGGGTGCTGCGGCACCTGCTGCGCACCGCTCCCGCGAACCTGACCATCACCCTGCACACCGTCACCGCCGTCAACCTCACCGACGCCGAGGACGGCACGCAGGTCGTCGAGCTCAGCGACGGCACGGTCCTCGAGGGACTCGACTCGGTCGTCCTCACCCAGGGCCACCTGCCCACCATGATGACCGAGTCGGAGCTGGAGCTCGCCGAGCACGCCGCCCGCAACGGGCTCAACTACGTCGCTCCCGGCAACCCCGCGAACGCCGACCTGTCGTTCGTGAAGCCCGGCGACGAGGTCGCGTTGCGCGGCATGGGCCTGAACTTCTTCGACCACATGGCTTTGCTGACCACGGGACGCGGCGGCCGGTTCGCCCGTGCCGACGACGGATCGCTCACCTACCACCCGTCCGGCGCGGAACCGGTGCTGATCGCCGGCTCCCGGCGCGGCGTCCCGTACACGGCCCGCGGCGAGAACCAGAAGGGGGCTTTCGGCCGCCACGAACCGCTTTTCCTGACCCCGTGGGTGATCCGGACGCTGCGCCGGCGCGCCGAGCGGGGCCGTCCCGCCGACTTCCGCACGGAGGTCTGGCCGTTGATCGACCGCGAGGTCCGTTCGGTGTACTACACGGCACTGGTCACCCAGCGGTCGTGCTCGTGCGAGGCGGAGGTGTTCTCCCGCCGGTACCGCGCGGTGTGCGAGGAGGAGTTCGCGAACACCCCGATCGGCGACCCGTTCGACCAGCCGAGGTCCGACGCCGAGAAGATGCTCCTCGACAGGTTCGGCATCGCCGAGGCCGACCGCTGGGACTGGAACGCCATCGCCAAGCCGTACGGCGACCTGGAGTTCGCCGACGCCGACTCCTACCGCGCGTGGCTCGTGTCGTACCTGAAGGACGACGTTCGGGAAGCGTTGCGCGGCAACGTGCGGAGCCCGGTCAAGGCCGCGCTGGACGCCATGCGCGACCTGCGCAACGAGATCCGCCAGATCGTCGACCACTCCGGCATCAGCGGCGACTCGTACCGCGACGACCTGCAGAAGTGGTACACGCCGTTCAACGCCTTCGTGTCCATCGGCCCGCCCGTGCGGCGGATCGAGGAGATGGTCGCGCTGATCGAGGCGGGCGTGCTGCGCGTGATGGGACCGGGCATGGAGGTCCGCCCGGCTCCCGACGGCTCGGCGTTCCTGGTCTCGTCGAAGGTGCCGGGCGAGCCGGTCCAGGTCACCACGCTGATCGAGGCGCGGCTGCCGGAGCCGGACATCCGCACCACCACCGACCCGTTGCTGGGCGGGCTGCTGGCGCGCGGCGAGTGCGTGCTGCACCGGATCCCGATCTCCGGCGGCGGCTACTACGAGACCGGCGGTCTCGCGGTCGGCCCGCGCCCGTACCCCGTGCTCGGCCCTGGCCGGGTGCCGCACCCGCGGCGGTTCGCGTTCGGCGTGCCGACCGAGACGGTGCACTGGGTGACGGCGGCGGGCATCCGTCCGGGCGTCAACTCGGTGATCCTCGCGGACGCCGACGCGGTCGCCCAGGCGTGCGTGGCGGTGGCTGTGGCGGTGCCGCGGTCGTCGCTGATCGCCGGTTTCTGAGCCGGTTCTGCTGGCCGGCTTTCGGATCTCGCGGGGCGCTGTCCGCCTCCGTCGGCGCCCCGCGTTTCCTCCCTGCCGCAGAGAGGAGTCGTCGCCACACCCGTCCTGTCCCGCGGGGCGCCGTCCCACCCCCAACGGCGCCCCGCTTCCTCCCCTCTCCCAGGAGTTCGTCATGCCCGATAGCGCTCCCGTCGACAGCGGGTTGCTCGCCCCCGTCCGCGCGGGCGTCGTGGCCGCGTCCCTGACCGACGACACCGCGTGGCTCAAGGCCATGCTCGACGCCGAAGCCGCCCTCGTGCGCGCGCAGGCGGCCCTCGGTGTGGCGCCACGCGACGCGGCCGATGTCATCACGAAGGTCGCCGACACCGCGGAGTTCGACCTCGTCGCCCTGGCCCGCGCGGCCCGCGGTGCCGCGAACCCCGTGGTGGCCGTGGTCGGTGCGCTCGGCGCGGCCGTGGCGGAGGTCGACCCGGCCGCCGCTCAGTACGTGCACCGGGGTTCGACGAGCCAGGACATCCTGGACACCGCCGCCATGCTCGTCGTCACGCGCACGAAAGCCGTCATCGAAGAAGATCTCCGCCGGGTGGAGGCCGCCGCGCTCAGGCTCGCCGCGGCACACCGCGACACGCTGATGGCCGGCCGCACGCTCGGCGCGCACGCCGTCCCCGTCACGTTCGGACTCAAGGCGGCGGGCTGGGCGACGGCCGTGCACGACGCCGCGAAACGGCTGAGCAAGCTCGACCTCCCGATCCAGCTCGGTGGTGCGGCGGGCACTCTCGCCGGCTACCTGGAAAGCGCGAAGGCCGAAGCGGGCGAGGCCGGCGAGGCCTACGCGCGCCTGCTCGGCGAGGAGTTCGCCAAGCAGACCGGGCTGTCGGCGCCGCTGCTTCCGTGGCACACCAACAGGATTCCCATCGCCGACACCGGGTTCGCCGCGGCACTCGTCACCGGCGTGCTCGGCAAGATCGCCGTGGACGTCCAGGTGCTGTCGCGCACGGAGATCGGCGAAGTGGCCGAACCCGTCGCGGAAGGCCGCGGCGTGTCGTCCGCCATGCCGCACAAGCGAAATCCAGCGCTGGCCACCCTCATCCGAGCAGCCGCCACGCAGACTCCCGGCCTCGTCGCGACCCTGGCGTCGTGCCTGCCCGCCGAGGACGAGCGTCCCGCCGGTGCCTGGCACGCCGAGTGGCACCCGTTGCGCGAGCTGCTCCGGCTCACCGCGGGCGCCGCCGAGACCGCCGCGGAGCTCGTCGAGGGGCTCACCGTCGACGCCGACCGGATGCGCGACAACCTCGATCTCACGCACGGCCTGATCGTGTCGGAACGCCTGTCCGCCACCCTGATGCCGCGGCTCGGCCGGACCGAGGCGGCCACGGCGATCCGCGCCGCATCCCTCACCGCCCACCACACGAAGACACCGCTGCACGACGTGCTCGCCGCGGACCCCGCGGTGACCGCGCACCTGACCGAGACCGAGCTCGCCGACCTCACCCGCCCGAGCGGCTACCTGGGTGCGGCACAGGTCCTGGTCGACGAGACGCTGGCCGCTCTGGCCTGGCCGAGCACCGACACCGAATGAGGCGAGAAGTGAACGAGAAGGCGACGACGTTCCGCGCGCTGCACGAGAACGGCCTGCTGATCCTGCCCAACGCGTGGGACGCGGCCAGTGCCGCCCTCGTCGAACGGGCCGGAGCGAAGGCGATAGCGACCACCAGCGCGGGCGTGGCGTGGTCGCTCGGCCGCCCCGACGGTCACGGTCTCTCCCGCGACGAGATGGTCCAGGCCGTCGCGAGGATCGCGGCCGCGGTCGACGTGCCGGTCACCGCGGACGTCGAGGGCGGCTACGACGACCTCGCCGCCACCGTCGGTGAGGTGATCGAGGCCGGCGCGGTCGGCGTCAACATCGAGGACTCGAAGGGCGACGGCACCCTGTTCGAGATAGCCGAGCAGACACAACGCCTGCGCGAAGCCCGAGCGGTGTCGGCCGACCTGGTGATCAACGCGCGCATCGACGTCTACCTGCTCGGCGCAGGCGCCCCGGAAGGGCGGCTCGACGAGGTGCTGGCCCGCGCCGCCGCCTACGCCGAAGCCGGCGCGGACTGCCTCTACGTCATCGGCCTGAGCGACCTCGAGGCGATATCCCAGATCGCCAGGACCTCGACACTGCCGCTCAACGCGCTGGCCTTCCCCGGCTCGCCCACCGCTGCCGAGTTCGAAAAGGCGGGCGTGCGCAGGCTGAGCGTCGGCCCGCTCGTCGCCCAGGCCGCGTACGCCGTGGCCCAGCGCGCCGCCGCGGAACTGCTCGTCGAGGGCACCTGCACCGAGTTGGCGGGAGGAGTCGACTACGGCACGCTCAACGCCCTTTTCTGAGCGGGAAAAGCGCCGTCCACGCCTCTATCGGATCGCTATCGAAGGGCTCTGCGCGGACCGACAGAGCATGGAACGAGGACCGATGGAGCCGGTGGCTGAACTGGTGTCAGCCAGGGGGAACGCCCCCGAGAACACCGGAGGTAGAAGATGTTCGCCAGCCGCAAGTCCGCCGCCTCGACGCTGGTTTCGCTGATCATCGCCACGCTCGCCATCCTCGGAATCGCGAGCGGCACCGCCTCCGCGGACGACACCCACTGGAACACCCCGGTCACCGTCCAGGGCTCGACCGACTGCCCGGCGGACACCCACTGGAACTCCACCCTCCAGACCTGCGTCGAGGACACCCACTGGTGAACCCGCGCCACCGAGTCCCCCTCCGAGAACCCCCGTCCTGTGCCCCTCAGGACGGGGGTTTTTCGTGTTTTCGCAAACTCGTGCCGGAACGGCCGGGAAGCCGTGATGGCTTCCCGGCCGTTCCGGTCAGGAGATTCAGCCGACCGGCTGCTCCCGAGGCATCATCAGCGCGGACACGACAGCCGGCACCGCACCCACGACCAGCATCACCACCGGCCACGACGACACCGACAGCACGATCGGGATGATCAGCGGCGTGACGAACGCGCCGCCGAACACCATCGTGTTCTCCAGTCCGAGCGCGGTGCCCGACCGTTCCGCGCCGGCCATCGTGGCGATCTCGGCGTAGTGCACGCCGTGCCAGCCGCAAGCGAGGAACCCCGCCGCGACGAACAGCGCGACCACGAGCCACGTCGGTGCGAACGAGTAGGCCGACACGCCGACGAACGCGGCCGCGATCGCCCAGCTGTAGCCGCGCACCAGGGTCCGGCGGTACCGGCCACCGCGGTTGTCGGTCCACCGGCCGCTCCACACCCGCGACGCGGCGGCGAGCACCTGGACCACCACGAGCGCCACCACGACCCCCTGGATCGGCAGGCCGATCTCGGTGGTGAGGAACACCGTGCCGAAGGTCAGGACGGTGAACTGCGGCAGGTCGAGCAGGAACGCGGTGATCGCGACCCGCCAGATGTCCCAGCGCCGCAACGGACTGACGGTCGTCGTCGCCGCGATGCCCCCGGAGGCCTTGGTGCGCGCGATGGGCGGCTCGTCCAGCCACAGCACGACCGCGACGGTCGCCGCGAGCATGAAGACCGTCAGGAACGCGAACACCCAGCGGAAGCCGGCGCCCAGCGCCAGCGACGGCAGGATGGCGGCACCGAGCGCACCGCCCAGCGGCACGGCGGCGACCCGCAGGCTGATGGCGAAACCGCGCTTGTTGGCCGGGAACCAGCCCATGACCGCCCGGCCGGACGCGCCGTTGACACAGCCGCCGAGCGCACCGGACAGGAACAGCACCGCGGCCAGCGCCCACGCCGCGGGAGCCGTGTCGGCACCGGGCACCAGGAACGCGGTGACGTAGGCGAGGGCGGTGGTCGTGCCACCGAGGCCGACGATCAGCACGGTCCGCTCACCGATGCGGTCGGACAGGATGCCCCAGAACACGTCGGTGATGAAGATGCCCGCCGTCACCGCCGCGAGCACGAGGCCGAGCTCGGACAGGGAGTAGCCGTAGGCGGCGGCGAGGATGGAACCCGACGTCGGGATGCCCTGGAACGCGGCGCTGAACGCCGCCTGGGCGAAGATCCCGATGGCGAGGATGCCCCAGCGGTAGCGGGACGAGTGCCGCTTCCCGGTGCGCCCGATGACGATGTCGTCGGTTTTCGGGGGTTGGATGGTCTGTGGTCGGTCCTGCGTCGTCTGGGACATCGGAATGTTCTCCTGGGTCGTTGCACGGAGTCGCCGGTCTGGAGGACACGGGCGTGATGCGGCGGGACCGGAGCCCCGGTCCCGCCGCGAAGGCTCGCCGAGCTGGGAAGGTCACGTGGATGAAGGGCGCCTTCATCCACGCCAGGTGGATGAAGGCGCCCTTCATCCGGCTCTCCTCGCTAGTCGGCCGCGGCACCGGCGGCGGTCATGGCGCTCACCTCGTCGTCGGTGAGCCTTCTGGTGCCCTTCTCCCGCACCACGAGCGCGTAGCAGCCGGTCGGCGACGACACCTGGTGGATGCTCTCCGGCTTCTCGATGAACAACGTCCCCGCCGGGTAGCGGTCGCCGTTGTCGTTGTGCAGCTCGCCTTCGAGGATCAGCAGCAGCTCGTACCCGAGGTGTTCGTGCAGATCGCCGTGCGAACCGGGCTTGAAGTGCGCGATGTAGGCCTCGGCGCCGGTGGGACCGGTGTCCGCCGCGGTGTAGAGCCATTCCACGTCCACCGCGTTGCGCCCCGGCTGGACGTACTCCTCCCACTTGATCTGGCCGTTGTGCAGACCACCGGCGAAGAGGGACGAGTAGATCTTGATGTCGCGCATGGCAGTTCTCTCCTGGGGTGTGGTGGTGCGGGTGGGTGGAACTGGTGTCGTTCAGCCGATTCCGGGAGCCGCGGGCAGCGCGGTCTCCAGCAGGTCGTCGGCCAGGTATTCGACGGTGCCGGGGAACTCGACCCCGGCGGCCCGCTCGACGTCGCGGGCCCGCAGCTCGTTGCGGCGGATCTTCCCGGACGTGGTCTTCGGCAGGGCCGCGAACTCCAGGCGGCGAACCCATTGGTGCGGCGCCAGGTTCCTGCTGACATGGCTCAGGATTCGCCGCGCGGTCTCGTCGTCGGGAACTTCGCCCGCCGCGAGTGCGACATAAGCCTTCGGCACCACCAGGCCCACCGGGTCAGGCGCGGGCACCACGGCGGCCTCCGCCACGGCGCCGTGTTCGAGGAGAACGCTTTCCAGCTCGAACGGCGAGATCCGGTGGTCGTAGGATTTGAACATGTCGTCCGTGCGCCCCAAGTAGTGCAGGTAGCCGTCTTCGTCGCGGTGCGCGATGTCACCGGTGTGGTAATAGCCGCCGGCGAACGTCTTGGCGTTCTTCTCGTCGTCGTCGACGTAGCCGGGCATCACGCCCAGCGGCCGCGGCGTGAGGTTGACGCAGACCTCGCCGTCGTCGCCCACCGCGCCCGTGGCGGGGTCGACGAGCACGATGTCGTAGCCGGGCAACGGCTTCCCCATCGACCCGAGCCGGACCGGCAGCGCGGGGCTGTTGCCGATCTGGGCCGTCGTCTCGGTCTGCCCGTAGCCGTCCCGCACGGTCACGCCCCACGCCGCGCGGACCTGTTCGATCACCTCGGGGTTGAGCGGCTCGCCGACGCTTCCCGCTTCGCGCAAGGACACCGGCCACTGGCGCAGGTCCTCCTGGATGAGCATGCGCCACACCGTCGGTGGCGCGCAGAACGTCGTCACGCCGTGTTGCACCATGCGGTCCATCAGGTCCTTGCCGTTGGGCGTGGTCACGCTCAGCACGGACGCTTCGGCGTTGAGCGGCACGAAGAAAGAGCTCCACGCGTGCTTCGCCCAGCCGGGCGCGGAGACGTTCAGGTGCACGTCGCCGGGCCGGACACCGTTCCAGTACATGCCCGACAGGTGCCCCACCGGGTAGCTGACGTGGGTGTGCCGCACCAGTTTCGGCCGCGAGGTCGTGCCGGAGGTGAAGTACAGGAACAACGTCTCGTCGGCGCGGGTCGGGGCGTCGGGTGTGAACCCGGCCGGGGCCGACCGCAGCTCGTCGAGGGCGAGCCAGCCGCGCACCCGGCCCGCGCAGATCTTCGTGACGTGGCCGGGCAACCACTCGAAGCCCGCGGTGAGCTCCGGCGTCGTGAGCACGTGCCGCACGTCGGCCCGTTCCACGCGGTCGACCAGGTCGGCGCCGGACACGGTGGTGAAGGTCGGGACGACGACGATGCCCAGCTTCATCGCGGCGAGCTGCGCCTCCCAGACCGCGAGCTGGTTGTCGAGCATCAGGAGCAGCCGGTCGCCCCGGCGCACACCGGCGGCGCGCAGGCCGTTGGCGAGCCGGTCGGACCGTTCCGCGAGCTCGGCGTAGGACACCTTCTCCTCGGACCGGCCACCCACGACGTGCAGTGCCGTGCGGTCGTTTCCCCTTGCCACGGCGTCGAACCAGTCGAGCGCCCAGTTGAACTCGTCGAACTCCGGCCACCTGAACTCGGCGTGGGCGCGGTCGTGGTCGTGCCGCAGCTCCAGCAGCAGGTCGCGGGCGGCGCGGAACTTCTCGGTGGCAGTTCTCGGTGACATGACCGGGTTCTCTCCTCAGATCGCGGCGGCCGGCTGGGAAGGGGAGGACGCCCTGGGCGCCCGGACGGCCGCGCGGTGGCGCAGAACGTCCTCGGCGATGCCGTCGGCATCGGTGTGGAAGCCGGTCATCGGACCGGGCCTGCCGGTACCGATCTGCGTGAACCACCGCGTGTTCTCGGTGGGCACGCCCAGCGCGTAGAGATCGGGGTCGGGGTTGCCCAGCACGTCGATGACGTGGAACGGGCGCCGCGTGACCGAGACGCTGCCGGCGCGGAACCGCACACCGCTCGACAGATCGGTGTTGACCAGCTCGGTGATCAGCCCGTCGGCCACCAGACCCGCGATGAGCGAGTCCGAGTTGGTCGACAGGGTCGACTTCGGGATGCGCGCGTCGATCAGCGTGGTGACCAGCCGCCGTGATCCGGCGACGCACGACGACTCCAGCGCGAAGGTGCCGCTGTCGTGGTCCGGCTTGACGGACGTCCCCGGTCCCACCACCGTCAGCAGCCCCGCGCGGATCACGGCGGCCGCCTGGTCCACCCGGATCCAGGGCGGGCCGGCGGACACCATCGTGTTGATGGGGTTGAACCACGTCACGAACTCGCGGTGCGACTCGGGCCGCAGCCCGGCGAAGTCGACGGCCTGCCGCACCATCGCACGGGTGTCGCGCAGGATGTCGAGCGACGCCTTCAGCGGGTTGTCGACGTTGCCCTCCCTCGCCTGGGCGACGTCCTGCCGCAGCAGCTCCAGCAGCTCGTCGTGGAAAGCCTCCGGGCTGTCGAACGCGCGATCGACGAACGGGCGCGCGATCTGCTCGAGGTCCAGCGCCGGCACGTCCCCGAGATCCCACGCCGCCAGCAACTTCTCGCGATCGGTGGACGTGAGGTGACTGGCCGCGAACCACCGCGCCGCCTCCTCGCCCTGCCGGCGCCGGACGTGCGCGGTGTAGTAGACGTGCTCGACCTCCAGGCGCAGCAACGACAACACGTCCCGCACGAAGTCGAGCTGCGCGGAACCGGTGATCCGCTGGGCACCGCGCCGGGCCCGCACGATCGCGTCCTCGGTGACGAACTTGGCCTGGTAGCGGTAGGTCGGGGCCTTCTGGTTGCGCCCGCGCGCCAGCATCACCAGCCCGCTGCGAGAACCGGCGACCAGGTGCGGCTCCCGCCCGCTGGGCAGGTACTCGGTCCGCCCGTCGCGCTCGACGAACCTCCCGCCGCGCCCGATCGTCAGCTCCGCGAGCACGTCGAAGAACGTCAGCCCGAGCCCGATCACCCCGACCTGCTCTCCCGGCGCGATCACGCCCAGCGGCAGGTCGGCCGCCGAGTCCCCGCGCAGGTACGTCAGGCCCGCCCGGTGCCGGGTGAACGTGAGCAGCTCCTTCTCCCCGTCGTCCGGTCTGACCCGAGGATGGCCGGTGGTCAGCACCACCTTGTCGGCCGTCACCACCGTGCCGCCGGAACCGGTCACCGTCGTCAGCCCGAACTCGCGGGTGAGCGACACGGCCTTCTCCTGGACGTGCCGGACCGTCACGTTGGCCGGTGCGTTGGCGACAATCGCCTCGTACGCCATCCGCAGGTACTCGCCGTACACCGCCCGCGGCCCGTAGTCGTCAGGCCCGATACCGGACCAGCGCGGATGACCGGAGAGCCAGTCCGAGAACGACGGCCCGAACCCGGCCCTCGTCGGACCGCCGTCAGGCTCGGCGGAGAACACGCTCACCTCACCGGCAGCGGTGTTCATGAGGAAACACGTCGACTGCGAGGTTCTCCAGACCCGCCCGGCACCCGCCTCGTCAGGCTCGAACAGGTGCACGCGCACCTCGCCCTCCCTGGGCGTGTCCGTCAAGCGCGCGACCAGCCTCTCCAACACGGAGAGTCCTCGCGGACCCGCGCCAACGATCACCACATCCAGGTCCGCTCGCGGGACGAAGTCAGTCATGGCTTTCCTTTCCAGGAGCCGACTTCCCCAGCGAACGTCTCGTTCTCGGCAGTCGGCGCTCTCGGCGGGCTTGCTCCTGCCACGATCGAGATCACCGCTGTCGACCGACTATCGGTCAGGTATGGGAACCCCTTTCGGCAGTTCGACCATCCATAATGGACTTGACCGGTTCTCGTGCGCAGAACCCGTCGATCTCTGTTCGAGCAGCTCAGCCAACCCCTCGCACTCGCCGCTGCACACGCGGGAACCGCCATGGGACACACGGAACGCGGCTGCTCACCAAGCGGGCGTGGAACTGGCTCAGCGTCCCGTCAGGTACGTGAGGGTGCTGTCGGCGAGCCGCGCTTCGACCCCCTTCGGATCGCCGGCGGTCGCCTGCCGGAACCTCTGCGAGGAGACCAGGGACAGCAACCACCAGGCGGCGGCCTCGGTGTCGAGGTCCGCGCGAAGTTCCCCGTCCGCGTGGCCGCGGTCCAGCAGGGCGGTGATCGCGGCCGCGAATCGTTGGACGGCGCTGCGGGAGGCGGCTTCGATCTCGGGTTCGCCGGTGATGGTGGAGGCGTCGGCGAAGATCGCGCCCACCGCGCCCGCGCTGTGCACGTGTTGCAGATGCCCGGGATCGAGCATGGTCTTGAGCAGGCCGGACACCGGGAGATTCGTGGCCGTGAGGCGCTCGACCATGCGGCAGACGTGGTCGGCGGCCCGGTCCACGACCGCCGCGAACAGGCTCGCCTTGGTGCCGAAGTTCTGGAACACCACGGGTTCGCTCACGCCGACCTTGCGGGCGACCACCGAGGTCTTGCCCCGGAGGTAGCCGACTTCCGCGAACACCTCGGTGGCCGCCGCGAGGATCGACTCGCGGCGTTCCATTGCCGGCATCCGGGTTCGGCGGGCCTGTTGTTCGGTCACGGAAGCATCCTAGACAACCTTACTTAGTCGTGACTAAGCTCGCCGCCACCAGTTCTTAGTCACCACTAAGTTAGGCGGTCCCGATGCACAAGACACACGCGCACGACGGCGCTCCCGGCGCCATCAGCCACGCACGTTCTTATGAACTCTTCTCGGCGATCGCGTTCGCCGGACGACGTCGGCGCATCTTCGGCCGGTTGGTCGAACTCGCCGAGGTCGGCGCGGGCGACGTCGTGCTCGACGTCGGCTGCGGTCCCGGCTACCTCACCGCACTCGCCGCCCGGGCGGCGACACCGAACGGGCGCGCGCTGGGAGTCGACGTGTCCGAACCGATGATCGCGCAGGCCCAACGCCTGCGGG
Organism: Lentzea sp. NPDC004782; assembly: GCF_040609115.1. Lineage (NCBI taxonomy): Bacteria > Bacillati > Actinomycetota > Actinomycetes > Pseudonocardiales > Pseudonocardiaceae > Lentzea > Lentzea sp. NPDC004782. The sequence continues at coordinate 90,242 of NZ_JBEXJN010000015.1, read as the reverse complement.
CGGGCGCGAACTGCGCGTTCGAGGTCGGGGCTGCGCAAGGGCTGAGCGCGGCGGACGCGACGTTCGACGTGGTGCTGTCGAGCCTCGCGATCCACCACATCACCGAGGAGGCGCGGGCGACGGCGTTCGCCGAGATGTTCCGGGTGCTGCGACCAGGTGGCAGAGTGCTCATCGCGGACTTCCTGCCACCCGAGGGACCTCTGGCCCGGCACCTCGTCGGCTCCACCGCGGGCAGGACGATGCGGGACAACCCGGTCGAGCGCATCGCGCCCATGCTCGGCGACGCGGGATTCGACGTCCGCGCGACGACGCAGGTCAGCTGGTTCCTGCACTGCGTGCGTGCCGACAAGCCCGGCGGTGACGAGTGAGGAGTCATGTCGCGCGCTTGCTCACCCCGCTGGTCGTGCTGATCGGGCTCACTCTCCACATCGGACTCGGTTACCGACTCGGCCTGTTCGTTGCGGGAATCGCCATCGTGGCTCACCTCCTGCTCGGCGCTGTGGCCCGCAAGGCGTGGCACCGCGTGAGACGTGCGGGGAGCGCGGGCCGGCGTTCGCGGTGGTCGTCGATGCCGAACTCGTAAGCAAGCCCCGGTTGTTCTACCTGCACTTCTGGGCCGTCGATGATGGGGTGACCCCGGCCAAGGCGCTGCGCACAGCGGTCGACGCGCACCACGTGCACCCCCGCGAGCTGACCAGCGCCACCCGACAGGCGAAACTGAGCAGGTGACCAGCACGACGCCCAGCCAACCGAGCGCATCGAGCCAGTGGGTGCTGCTGTCGTACCGGATACCGCGTGAGCCGTCCACGCCGCGGATCACGGTGTGGCGCAAGCTCAAACGGCTGGGCGTCGCGCAGCTCGGTGACGGGCTGGTCGCGTTGCCCGCCGACGCGCGCACCCGCGAAGCCCTGGAGTGGATCGCGGAGGAGGTCATCGAGGCCGACGGGTCCGCGATGGTCTGGCTGGCGCAGCCCGCGAGCCGCACCCAGGAGCAACAGCTCGCGCAGGCGATGACCGATGCCCGCGCCGCCGAGTACGACACCGTGCTCGCCGATGCCGAACAGGCCGCGGCGCTGCCGGAAGCGGAGCGGCTGCGGGTGATGCGGCGGCTGCGAGACGAGTTGCGGCGCATCCACCGTCGTGACTACTTTCCACCACCGCAGCGCAGTGCCGCGGAACGGGCGGTCGCCGGCCTGCATCCCGATCACCCCGAGCAGGAGACCGCATGAGGTGGGCCACCCGCGCCGGCATTCACATCGACCGGGCCGCGTGTGCCTGGCTGATCCGGCGCACCGTCGACCCCGCGGCCGAGTTCGTGTTCGTCACCGATCCCACCGAAGTGCCGTCGGACGCGACGCCGTTCGACATGCGCGGGGTGGAGCTCGGGCATCACGGCGGGGACTGCAGCTTCGAGACGATCCTGCGCCGGTACGAGATCACCGATCCGGTGCTGTGGCGCATCGCCGAGATCGTTCACGAGGCCGACGTCGACGACGAGCGCTTCGACGCCCCGGAAGCTCCCGGGCTCGACGTCGTCCTGCGCGGTCTCTCGATGATCGGTGACGACGAGCACACGCTCACGGTCACCAAACCGGTCTTCGACGGGCTCTACGAGTACTACAGCCGAGCCGGAGCCCTCGGCCGCGAGCCGGCCTGATTCAGCGGGCCGTGGCCGTCAGGTCGTCGAAGCAGGTCCGGCAATCGGCCTTGGTCCACGTTCTTCGTGGACGCACCGGCTCCGGCGTGTTCGCCCTCGTCGCCGACGTCCACCTCCACTGACATTGCAACCACGGTTACATTAGGTGACGTGACCTTCGCCCTCGACGATGTGACGGTTCGGCGGGGTTCGGCCCAGGTGCTCGACGAGGTCAGCGCCCGCATTCCGACCGGCAGCTGCACCGGTGTGATCGGCTCGAGCGGCGCGGGAAAGACCACGCTGCTCCGCTTGCTCAACCGGCTCGAAGAACCCGACAAAGGCCGGATCCTGCTCGACGGCGTGCCGCTGCCGGAGCTGGACGTCCTGGCCCTGCGCCGTCGAGTCGGCTTGGTGCCGCAGAGGCCCGTGCTGCTCGCGGACCACGTGGCCGACGAGCTTCGGATCGGGCGTCACGACCTGCCCGAGAGTCGTGTCGACGAACTGCTGACGACGGTCGGCCTGCCGACGTCGTTCGCGGCGCGTCCGACGAGCGAGCTGTCGGGCGGGGAGGCACAGCGGGTGTGCATCGCGCGGGCACTGGCCGTCGAACCAGAGGTGCTCCTGCTGGACGAGCCGACGTCCGCACTCGACGAGGTGAGCGCTGTGCTGATCGCCGATCTCGCCAGGGCACACGCAACCGGCGGCGGCACCGTCGTTCTGGTCAGCCACAACCTCGACCTCGTCCGCGATGTCGCCGACGAGGTGCTCCTGCTCGAACACGGCAGGCTCGTCACCCCGGGGCAGGCCCGGTGATGGCCGACGTACCCGCACTCGGCTGGGGTGGCGTCGCCGCCTCCGCTCTCCTGGTCCTCCTCGTCGTCGCGGTGACCTACCAACAGCGTCTGCACCTGACCCGTGAACTGGCGATCGCCTCCGTGCGCGCGGCCATCCAGCTGATCGCCGTCGGGGCGCTGCTGGTCGTCCTGTTCGCCCGCACAGGTCTTCCCGGCGCTCTCGCCTGGGTCGTGGTCATGATCCTGATCGCCGGACAGGTGGCCGGCCGCCGCGGCGGAGGGCTGCCGCGCGCCCGCTGGGCGGCCACCGCCGGAGTAGCGGCGGGCAGCGCCGTGACGCTCGGCGCACTCGTGGCGTTGGGTGTGATCTCCACTCAGGCAAGGGTGATCGTCCCGATCGGCGGCATGATCGTGTCGGGAGCGATGCAGGCGGCCGGTGTGACGCTGCACCGCCTGGGCGAGGACGTGCGACAGGCCCGGCCGGTCATCGAGGCCAGGTTGTGTCTCGGCCTGTCCGCACGCGAGGCCTTCCTGCCCCATCAGCGCTCGGTGCTGCGCGTCGCCCTGATGCCCGCGATCGACTCCACCAAGGTCGTGGGGTTGATCAGCCTGCCGGGGGCGATGACCGGACTGATCCTGGCCGGCGTGGACCCGCTGACCGCGATCCGCTACCAGATCGTCGTGATGTACATGCTCCTCGCCGCGGCCGCCCTGGCCGCCCTGGCCACCGCCCGTCTGGCAGAGCGCACACTTTTCGACGACGCGCACAGGTTGATCAACTTGTCGGCGAGCCCATAGTAAAAACGTCGGCATTCACATGCCCTATGGCCGCCCTACAGCTCACTAAACACCGTATAACCAGGCATCCACGAGATAGCGGAGTGCCCATTTAGACAACAAATGACAACCGTGACAATTGGTCGAACGACACTGGTCCGACAACCGCAACCAGCTCGATCCTTGCCCTTTGGCAAGCAACATAAGCGCAGGTAAAAGGCCGGAAAGAATTCTTGTAGCCCGGCAACCGACGGGTTAGCATTCCTGCGATCTACGTGGAGTAACCACGGTTACACCCGAAGACCCACGCCGGTTGGTGATGGGTTTGTTTCGGCACGCCTGCACGGAGGACTGATGAACTTGGACCGCCGCCAATTGCTGTTGTCCGCTGGTGCGGCCGGAGCAGCACTCGGGATTGGACTGCCCGCCGTCGGGCACGCCGATCCAGCGCCTGCCGGCGATGGCGAGTCGTGGCGACATCTGTTCGTGCTGGACCGCGACCCGCTGTTCATGAACGTCGGCACGGTCGGTTCTCCCCCGCGCGCCGTGCTGACGGCCGAGACCGACGAGCTGAACCGCGTGGCACGGGAAGCGGCGAGCAACTACCACGGCACGTTCCTCGACGTTCGCACGCAGGTGGCACCGGGTTTCGGCTGCGACCCCGACGAGCTGTGGATCTCGGGCAACACCACCGAGGGGGTCGGGACCGTCCTCAACGGACTCGCGCTCGGCGCCGGGGACGAGGTGCTGACCACCAACCACGAGCACCCGGCGGTCAACACGCCGCTGGCGATCCTGCACAACCGGCGCGGTGTCGTGGTCCGCCGCGTCGCCCTCCCCGTCGGGGACAACCAGCGCGCCGAGGACCACGTGGCTTTGTTCGAGAAGGCCATCACGCCACGCACCAAGGTGTTGTTGTTCTCCGCGCCGATCTTCCGCACCGGCACGATGCTGCCGATCCGCCTGCTCGCCGAGCTCGCCCAGCGGCACGGCCTGGTCAGCGTGTGCGACGCGGCGCACGTGCCCGGCCTGTTCGACTACCGGTTCCGCGAGCTCGGCGTGGACTTCCTCGCCGGATCGGGCGGGAAGTGGCAGTGCGGCCCGGCCCGCACGGGTGTGCTGTACCTGCGCAACAAGGTGCTGCCCGCGTTCAACCCCAACCCGCTGCCGGAGTTCTGGCCCGCGATCACCTCGACGCAGGACTACCCGGACGCCGGGCTTCCCCCGCGCAGCAGCACCGCCACCGCCTCCTACGACATCGCCGCGTTGTTGCAGGACGTCGGCAACCCGAGCCTCGCTCAGATGACCGGCTTCGCGACCGCGTGCGCCACGTGGGATCGGCTCGGCCGCAAGAACGTTCAGGACTACTCGATCGGTCTGGCCAACCGGTTGAAGGCGGGCGTCGCCGAACGGTGGGGTGCCGGTGCCCTCTACAGCGCGAAATCCGACGCGCGGCTGCTCTCGGCCATGACGGCGTTCAACCCGTTCGCCAGGCCCGCGGACGTGCTGGACAAGGCGAAGGCCGACGCGTTCGTGGCCCGCCTGCACGACGAACACCACATCACCATCCGCAACACCATCGTCCCGGTGATCGGCTCACCGACGCCGCACTACGCGATGCGCGTCTCCACCCACCTGTTCCACCGCCACCGCGACGTCGACCGGTTCCTCGACTCCGCCTGGCGCCTGTCCCGGGCCATGGCCTGACCCGGAAGAAGGGGGGAACCGATGACAACCGCAGTGGCAGCCGAGCCACAGGACCGGACGGACGGTCCGTCCGGAAAGCGCCCGGCTTTCATCTACCTGATCGTCGTAGTGGTGCTGGCCGGAGCCGTGTTCGCGGCCGTCGGCGTCGCCAACGCCCGGCTCAATCCCTACGTGTACGACGACAACGCCATCGCCGAGGTCGCGCAGGGGCTGGCGGACGGGAAGAACCTCGCCAACTACGACCCCAACCTCGACCTGCGCAAGGTCCGCAAGATGACGATCGAACGGATGACGACCACCCCGGACGTCGTGATCTTCGGCGGCAGCCGGTGGCAGGAGGCGCGCTCCGAGCTCGTCCCCGGCGGGCACACCGTCTACAACGCCTTCGTCAGCAACGACCAGGTCGAGGACATGCTGGCGTTGACGAACATCCTGGACAAGGCGGGCAGGCTGCCGAAGACCATCGTGTTCAGCCTGCGGTTCGTCTCGTTGCAAGCGATCCCGGAACGCACGACCTACGACTGGAAGGGCTGGGAGTCCGACTACGCGGAGATGGCCCGCCGCCTCGGCGTTCAGCCGGTGTCCTATGTGGATAGAGCACCGGTGCAGCAGGTGTCCGGGCAGTACTACTTCCCGGACGTGTTCAGCCGCTGGCTGCAGGTGGATGCGGCCAAGTCCACTCCAAGACTCACCTCCGAGACCGAGACGCAGGACCTCGACATCATCGCCGCCGATGGTTCGCTGCACTGGTCCAGGGACAGCCAGGCCAAGTACACCAGGAAGTTCGTGGACAAGGCCGTCGACGGCGAGATCCTGCGCGCCGGGCCGACCCGGCCGGGCATCGACCGCGGCGCCGTCGACCTGATGGGCAAGCTGATCGACTGGTTGAAGGCCAAGGGCGTCAAGGTGTTCGTCGCGCAGTCCCCGTACCACCCCGACTACTGGAAGCGCATCCAGAACTACCCGTTCGGCAAGACCCTGCAGGGCCTTCAAGCGGTCGCCACCGAACTGCAGAACACGCACGGCGCGATCGCCTACAACCACTACGACCCGGCGGGCTTCCCGCACTGCGTGCCGGAGAACTTCGTCGACCACATCCACCCGACGTGGAAGTGCCTGCAGGACGCGTTCAACGACATGCCCGACCTGGTGACCGGGGTGAAGAGATGACCCTGACCTTCACGTCCTACGTGTTCCTGCTCCTCTTCCTGCCGGTCGTGATCGCGGGCTACCACCTGCTCACCCGCATCTTCGAAGGCCAGCGCCCGGCACTGGTCTGGCTGGTGGCGGCGTCTTTGACGTTCTACGCCTTCCAGGGCTCGGGTTTCCTGATCGTCCTGATCGGATCGGTCGTCTTCAACTTCCTCGTGGCCTGGTGGATGAGCACGCGCGAGGCCGGAAGCGGTTCGCGCCGGCTCGCGCTGGCGGTTGGGCTCGTGGGCAACCTGGTGCTGCTCGGCACCTACAAGTACACCGGGTTCCTCGCCGACAACGTCAACGCGCTGCTCGGCACGCATCTCGGCAAGGTCACGGCGGCGTACCCGATCGGGCTGTCGTTCTACACGTTCATCCAGATGGGCTTCCTGATCGACTCGTACGCCGGTCGGAGCAAGCGCCCGGACGTGCTGCGGTACACGTTGTTCGGGACGTTCTTCCCGTACATCACCGCGGGCCCGCTGGTGCGCCCGAACGAGGTGCTCGGCCAGCTCGACACCCCGGTGCGGGAGCGCACCGGCACCACCCAGATCGCCGTGGGCGCGACGATGTTCGCGATGGGCCTGTTCAAGAAGGCCGTGCTGGCCGACAGCGTGGCGCCGTACGCGGGGACCCTGTTCACCTTCGCGTCCGGGCACGACGACGTCGGCGTCGTCAACGCGTGGCTCGGCATGCTCGCCTACGCGCTGCAGCTGTACTTCGACTTCTCCGGCTACACCGACATGGCGCTGGGCATCGGGTACATGCTCGGCATCCGGCTGCCGCAGAACTTCAACTCGCCGTTGAAGGCGACCAGCATCATCGACTTCTGGCGCCGCTGGCACATGACGATGACCCGCTGGTTCACCGACTTCGTCTACACCCCGCTGACCGCGAACCTGATGCGGCGCAGCATGACCAAGGGCTACACGACCGCCGTCCGGGTGCTGCTCGTGCTGTGCCTGCCGGTGATCGCGACCTTCCTGCTCGTCGGGCTGTGGCACGGCGCCGGGTGGGGGTTCGTGGTCTGGGGCGGCATCCAGGGCGTCGCGATGGCGGTGAACCTCGTGTGGCGCGAGGCCAGGCTGCGGATGCCCGGCGTGCTCGGCTGGCTGCTCATGATGATCACGTTCGTGTCGTCGCTGACGTACTTCAGGGCGCCCGACCTCGGTACCGCGAACACCGTCCTGGCGGCCATGTTCGGCTTCGGCCCGTCCGGAGCACCAACCGGTCAGTTCTTCGGCACCACCAACCTGTTCGGCGTGCTCACCGTCACGCCCGTCGTGCTGTGGGTGCTCGCCCTGCTGGCGATCGCGGTGTTCTTCCCGCGCAACACCGAGCAGATCCTCGGCCGCTACGACGTCGCACTGCCCGCCATCGCCCAGGTGCCGGACAAGCCGTCGAAGATCCGCCTGGACTGGCAGCTCAACCTGCGCTGGGCCCTGCTCACCGCGGCCGCCGCGGGGACCGCGCTCGTGTTCGCCGGCGGTCCTTCACCGTTCCTGTACTACCGGTTCTGAAGGGGAGCAGAGTCATGACGTTAGCCGAGGTGTTCGCCGAGGTCTTCGAAGAGCCGGCGGACAGCTTCACCGACGAGTCCGACCAGCAGTCGGTGCTGAACTGGACCAGCATGCGTCACGTCGCGCTGCTCGTCCGGATCGAGAAGGCGTTCGGCACCCGCTTCACCAACGCCGAGATGGCCACGATGCGCTCGATGGGCGACATCCGCGAGGCGTTGACCCGCAAGGGAGTCCAGGCAGCATGACCGCCAGACTGCCGCTCGTCGCCGATCCCGCCTCCGTGCGGGACCCGGTGACGTGCCGACGCCACCGGGAACTACCCGAGTCCGTGCGCCGCGCGCCGGCGGCCCACGACGTGCCGCTGTACGTCGTGCTGGCGACCGCGTTCGCCCGCGTGGTCGCCGACTGGTCCGCCCAGTCGCAGATCCAGTTCTCCGTGCCACCGGACCGGACCGTCATCGCGGACATGGACCCGCGGCGCTCGTTCCTCGACTGCGCCCGCGACATCCACAGCCAGCTCCCGGAACCCGTCTCCGCTTTCGCCGTCGGGACCTGGCTGACCCACCGCATCGACGACGGCCTCACCTGGGACGCGGTCGACGCGCTGTTCGCGGCCGGAGTGGTCGACAGCATGACCGCGGCGCACGAGGCCTTGTTGGACACGCTGGCCGAACACCCGGCCGCGTGGCTGGGCCCGGCACCGGAGTGCCTGCCACCCGAGCAGGTCCGCCTGCGCGAGAAGGTCAACTCCACCGACCACCCCGTCGACGACGTCCTGCTCCACGAACCGTTCTGGGGCCAGGCGGCTCGAACCCCGGACGCGATTGCCGTGATCGGCTCGCGCTCGCTCACCTACGGCGAACTCCGTCGTGGCGCCGCACAACTGGCCACTCGGGTTCACGGTCACCGCATGGTCGCCGTGATCATGCGCAAAGGCTGGGAACAGGTTCTCGGTGTGCTCGGCACCCTCGCGGGCGGCGCCGCCTACGTACCGATCTCCCCCGATCTACCTGTCGAGCGGCTGCACCACCTCCTCCGACACGCGGAGATCACCCTCGCGCTCACACAGCCCGGTGTGGTGGAGGACCTGCCGTGTGAGCACATCGAGATCGATCCCGGCTTGCTGGAGGGCGACGAGCCGGCCGTCGAGTGGCCACAGGCGACGACCGATCTCGCCTACGTCATCTACACGTCCGGCTCGACCGGTCTGCCCAAGGGCGTGATGATCGATCACCGCGGCGCGCAGAACACGGTCCTCGACATCAACGACCGGTTCGGCGTCGGCCCGGCCGACCGCGTGTTCGCGCTGTCCTCGCTCAGCTTCGACCTGTCCGTCTACGACATCTTCGGCCCGCTCGCGGTCGGTGGCGCCATCGTCCTGCCGCCGCCCGGAAGCGAGCGCGCTCCGTGGGACTGGGCCGACCTCCTGAACGAGCACGAGGTCACCGTCTGGAACAGCGTCCCCGCCCTCATGGAGATGCTCGTCGAGTACAGCGAAGGCAGGGAACTGCGGCTTGCCGACTCCTTGCGGCTGGTCCTCATGAGTGGTGACTGGATCCCGGTGTCGCTACCCGATCGCATCCGCGCACTGTCCACACCGGACATCACGCTGATCGGCATGGGTGGTGCCACGGAAGCCTCGATCTGGTCCAACTTCTACGAGATCGGCGAGGTGGACCCCAGCTGGCCCAGCATCCCCTACGGCACGCCGCTGTCGAACCAGTCCTTCGAAGTCCTCGACCCGGCCCTGCGCCGCAGACCCGACTGGGTACCCGGTGAACTCCACATCGGCGGCCGCGGCGTCGCCATGGGCTACTGGCGCGATCCGGAGAAGACCGCCGGATCCTTCATCACCCACCCGGTAACCGGCGAACGCCTGTACCGCACCGGCGACCTCGGCCGGTACCTGCCGGACGGCAACCTCGAGTTCCTCGGCCGCGAGGACTTCCAGGTCAAGATCAACGGCTTCCGCGTCGAACTCGGCGAGATCGAAGCCGCCCTGCTCTCCCACCCGGACGTGACCGGCGCCGTCGTGGTCGCCACCGGCAGCCGCAACAGCAAACGACTCGCCGCCTACGTCACCCCGGCACGCGCAGACGTCGACGCCCTCCGCAAGCACCTGGAGGCGAAGCTCCCGCCCTACCTGGTGCCGGAACGCATCACCGCGCTCCCGCAGTTCCCCTTGACCCACAACGGAAAGGTCGACCGCACCGCCCTACCCTAGCCCGATCAGACCCGCCACCAGGCCCAGAACCGCCGCAACGCCGAGCACCCGCAGCACCGGCCACTTGAGCCGGAAGACCAGCACCGCGGCTACCAGTGCGATGACCAGGGAAGATGGACTTCGACGCTTCCCCTTGCTCCGCGTCACCCGACGGGCTCCTGCTCCAGGAGCGCAGGACGGCCATCCGCCCCGGCAGGCACCGGGTAGAAGCTGTGGTGGGTGGCCGGGTCGACCGCAACCACGTGCGCACCATCGGCCAAATGACCCGATCCGGCCACGCTCAACCGCCGATCACGCAGATCCAGCACGGTGACCACACCGCTCTCCGCAGCCACGTAGAGGCGGTGCGCCGCCTGGTCGTAGGCCAGCACATCCGGATCCGCCCCCACGGCATGAGTGTCGAGCACCTGCTCGGTCTTCAAGTCCACGGTCAACAAGGTCGCGTTCCCGTCGCACGCGACGAACGCCAGCCGGTCAGCTGTGTCCAGGCCGAGTCCGTGATCGTGCTCGCAGCCCGGCAACGGCACCCGCCGCTGCACCGTCAGACTGGCCGGGTCGACCACCGCAAGGTCGTTGCGGCCCTGCACGTCCACCAGCATCCGGTCGCCGTCCGGGTCATAAGCGACGTTGCCGACCTCGCCGCCCAGCTCGACCGTGCCGCGCACGGCTCCGGTCGCGGCGTCGATCACCGTCTCCGACCCGCCGGACTCGTTGGTCGTCCAGATCGCGCCCCGCCGCGAGTCGTACGCCAGCCCGTCCGGATACGCACCCGTCGCCGCCTGACCGGCCACCGTGCCGTCGTCCTCGTCCAGGATGACCATCCGGTTCGCCCCGGTCGCGGTCGCGAACACCCGGTGCAGCGCGGGCACCACCAGCACCCCGTGCACCTGCGGCAGGTTCGGAATCGTGCGCACCACACGACGCGCGCGGACATCGATCTCGATGACCTCACCGGCACCCAGATGTGCCACGAACAGCAACCCGCGGTCGGCGTCCAGGCTCGCGTAGTCGAACCGCGAGGAATCGCCCGGCAACGCCACCTCACCAGCCGCTCGCAACGGCAGCGCCGCCGATGACGGCTGCCGACCGCCGCTGCACGACGCCACCGCGAGCACCACGACCGCCGCACCCGCAGCCATCAACATCGAGCCAGACCGCGCGGCCAGCCTCATCGCACCTACCTCTCCCGCCGAAAGCAACCGAGGTTACAGTGCAGGGGGTGGTGTCCCGGTGTGCTGCGGAAATGGGCCTGCACGCCAGCCTGCGCAACGCGGTGCTGCGGGACATGGACGCAGCGAGCAGATCGGCCAGGCGTGCCGCCGCACGGCCAGCCAACTCTTGCGCCACATGGGACATCTGCCGGACAAGCCGCACCGTGCGGCACCGATGGCGTTCCACCAGGCCGGGAATCCGCTTCCGGAACGTCTGCCGCGGGCAGTTCCGAGCCGGGCAGACCAGCCGCCGTCCGCGCACCCTGACGACGACCTGGCGGCCATCGACCGATCAGTGGAACACATGCGCGGGTTCGGGAGTTGGGGGATGGTATGAGTCAACTCGTCGACCGCGCGATCACTGCCCTGCGTGCCGAGCACGACCTGCTCGCCGGTCTCGTCCGCACCTTCACCGACGAACAGCTTGCCCTCACCAGCGGCGCCGCGGAATGGACCGTCGCTCAGGCTCTGTCCCATCTCGGCAGTGGCGCGGAGATCGGCCGTGCGCCGATCGCCCGGGCCGCCGGAGAGACCGTGGCGCCTGAGGACAACCAGACGATCTGGGCCCGCTGGGACGCGTCCGCGCCGCGGGCGCAGGCCGAGGGCTTTCTGGAGCACAACGGCCGCTGGCTCGACATGGTCGAGGCGCTCACGCCCGAGCAGCGCTCGTCGCTGACCGTCGACCTCGGCTTCCTGCCGGAGCCGGTCCCGCTGCTGACCGCCCTGGGCCTGCGGCTCAACGAGGTGGCCAACCACTCGTGGGACGTGCGCGCGGCCTTCGACCCGCACGCCGGGGTGAACGCCGACTCGGCCGCGGTGCTCGTCGACCTCCTGACCGGGCCGATGGGCTTCATGCTGAGCTTCCTCGCGAAGCCGGCCGAGCTCGCGGACCCCGTGTCGGTCGCGATCCCCGGCGCCGGTCTGGTGATCGACGACGCGGTCACCGTGGTGGACCACCTCGAGTCACCTTCCGCGACGTTCAACGGTCCGCAGGAAGCGTTCGTCCGCCTGATCAACGGCCGGCTCAAGGCACCGTACGACAGCGGCGTCACCGTCGAGGGCAACGTCACGCTCGACGACCTGCGTCGCGTATTTCCCGGCTTCTGACGGACCTGCCTGACACGCGGGCAGTTCCTCGCGGGCAGCAGGCACACCGGCTGCTGCAGGGGTGCGCACGCAGGGAGAAGATGCCAGACGGGCCCGCCACCGCAGCGGTGACGGGCCCGTTCCGGTCGCGAGATCAGCAGTTGCCGAGCAGCCCCCAGTAGATCCACACGCCGGCGCGGCCGCCGACGATGTTGCCGTGGGCCCACGTCAGGTCCGGGCCCCCGGACTCGAACACGTCGAAACGCCGGCCGCGGTGCACCTGACCCAAAGGCGTGCCTTCCGGCGTCTTGCGATAAATGACGTTGTTCTCCTGCACGCAAACGATTGACTGCGCGGACACCGGTGCGGCCGAGGCGGTGGACGCGCCGACCGTGATCAGGGCGGCGCTCGCGGCGCACACAACGGCCATTGCGGTGAACTTCATGCTTTTAGCTCCCCAGTTCAAGAAGTTGACCTACGTTTCCGTTCTAGCGGTTCGGAGACGTTCTGCATTGCGAATGTGACCCACGTCGCCTTCGGCGCCGGAGAGGGGCCACCGCTGGAGCTCGGCGGGACCGCACTCGTCGAGTTCGCAGTTGATCTGCGGCGTTTGCGTCAAGCACGGCGATGCGAGCGCGGAGGTCACCCGGGGTTCCACCTGGGGCCACACTGTCCACAAGGGACGGTTCGCTCAGGTCGCGATCCGCCGGTGCGATGCGTCCCAGGTAACCGGGGCAGATCCTGGAGTGCCGGCGGCGAAAGCCAGCAACAACATCACCACGTGGATGCGATGTGTTCCGGAGTCGGCCATCACTCCCAGAAGCGCTTCATCACGTCTGCGAACCTCTCCACCAGGTATGCGCGGTGCACCGGGTCGTTGGCGTCCGGACGCACATTCGGGTACTGGTGTTCGACGTAGTACTGCGTGGAGAACCGGCGCAGCTCCTCGTGCGTGAACCGGGCGGGCGAGATGCGCCGGATCGACTTGCCGCGCGCGGCCGCCCGCGAGATGATCTCCGCCGGGACGATGAACTGCTGTGGTGCGATCAGCAGCACCGATTCCTTCGCGTATTCCAGGGCGGTGACGAGCATGATCTCCCACCACCTGTTCCAGTCCAGGTACAGCCCGTAGGTGTCGGCGAGGCGCTCACGCAACGGCTCCTCGTTCTCGACGATCTCCACGGGCGGCACCCTGGAGTAGAGCGAGTCGCCCAGCCGGGCGCGGATCTGGTCCAGCGTGTTCGCCCAGCCCTGGAAGTTCAGCCGGGCGTAGACGTCGTAGGCCCACACCTTGATCGGCTCACCGAGCGCGTTCTTCAGGTCGGGCTGAATGGTCAGCGTTCTGCCCAGGTACCAGTCGACGACCTGGGTCTCGGCCGCGGTGCCGCAAAAGGTGTAGCCGAGCTGGCACTGTTCGTCGCCCAGGTCGACCGAGTCGTAGCGGGCGGAGAGCCACATCACCGGTTCCGCGTGGTCGATCACCGGCTTGCGCACGGTGCGGGACCGGCGGACATAGAGCTTCGGCTCCTTCTTGTAGTAGCTGCGCAACGTGCGCCGGAAGTCCAGGCCGTCGTGCATCGAACCCTGGAACTCGATGCTCTTGACCTCGTTGTCCCCGACTGTCTTCGCGAGGTCGAACGCCTTGCCGCGCATGCAGTCCATGAACTCGTCGGCAGGTGGCCAGGTGGAGCGCTCCCACCCCTGGCGGGTGGGGTTCGGCAGCCTGACCTGCCGCCGCGACGGCGGGCCCTCGACCTCGATGATCTCCCCGAACGGCAGGTCGGGTGCGAAGTCCGGCGAACCGTCGTGCGGCGCGGCGGTGGTGCCGACGACCTCGAAGTAGTGCTCGAGCTGGGCGCAGTTGCGGGCCACCCAGACCGCGCCGCCCCGTGCGCGCGGTTTCGTGACGCCCACCTCGAACAGCGACTCGCGCGTGCCCTTGATGCGCCCGATCCGTTCCACCTTCACCTGGTCGAAGTAGCCGAGCAGGTCCCGGAAGACGCGTTCGCCGAACAGGTTGCCGAAGCAGCCGCGGCAGGCGGTCAGCACCGTCTCGAACTGCGGCGAGATCCGCTTCTCCGCTTCCAGCAGCTTGGTCAGCACCTGCGAGAACACCTGGTAGTGCCGCACCGACAACCGCAGGTCCGTCGCCTCCACGCTCAGCTTGTGGATGAGCCACAGCAGGGCGGTGCTCTTGTCGAACTCGTGTGCCGTGCCCGCCGCCCGATGTTCCTCGTACCGCTGGACCAGGCGCGGGATGTAGTCGAGGTAGCGCAGGAGGATGTGCAGCGCCGGCTCGTGGATCTCGTACTTCATCTTCGGCAACGCGGGCCGCACGTCGTCGGTGAACAGCTCGGGCTGGCGCAACAACCGCTGGATCGCCGGCACGTGCGTAGCGCTGCACACGAACAACACGCGCCGGTACCGCAGATGCAGCCGCCGCAGCTGGGCCGCCATGTGCAGCTCGCGCCAGGTGTCGACCGGCTCGAACCGCGACGGCGGATGGGCGAGGCGCTCGGCGACGAGATCGAGGTACCACTGGGCGCCGTGCTGCAGCGCCAGGCCGTCGTCCGGCCAGTCCTCGTCGGCCATGCAGAAGCGGTCGACCAGGTGTCCCGGTGCGATCTCCTGGTCCACGAACCGCAGCGGGATGGCGCGATCGGTGGCGATCCGGACCGCCTCGGTCATGCCGTCGGCGGGGGTCACGGGGAAGACTTCGCGCTGGTCGCCGTCGCTCACCCTGGAGATCACCAGCGACACGCGCGGCAGCTTGTCGACGGCCTTGAGCATCGGCGCGTGCACGGACTCGGGCAAGCCGACGGCGATGACGTCCTGCTCGTCGAGTTGCAGCTCGCGCACCGTCCGCTGCACCTGGACGGCGAAGTTGAGGTGATGGCGCAGCACGGGAACGATGTAGACGTTGCCCTGCCTCAGGTACGGGGAGCTCATGCTCAGCTTCTGCGGCCGACGACGAACGACGCGACCTGGTCGAAGATCTTCGTCTTCTGCCCGCCCACGTGCTGTTCGTAGTTCATCGCGTAGTTCATCAGCGCGACCGCCTGCCGGACCGAGATGTCCTGCCGCTCCTGCTCGTAGTACCAGTCCGTGAAGGCCACGAGGAAGTCCGGCGAGGGGCTCAGCGAGGTCCGGATGATCTCGTGCACGTCCTCGAACGGCGGGTGGTCGATCTCGATCACCGGCAACGTCCGCTGCTCGATGTACTCGGGCAGCACGTGCCCCTCGTTGCTGAGCGACGGGTTGAGCGCGCAGCAGAACCGGAACCGCTTCCTCGCGGCACTGTCCCTCGGGCCGATGTTCATGCCGGTCATCGCGGAGTAGATGTACTGCCGCCCGTCGAGCACGGACGCGAGCGGGCTCAGCGCGCGGTCGGGGACGCGGTTGATCTCGTCGAAGAAGCACAGCCCGCCCTCGTACAGCGCCGTCGCCAGCGGACTCGCCCGCAGCGTCAGCGGTGGAACCTCGCCGTACACCGCCTCCGGATCGGGCGTCAGCAGCAGGGCGAGGTCCTCCGGCGTGAACTCCTCGTGCCCCTGGACGATGTAGAGCGGCATGTCGAGCCTGCGGGCGATCTCGTACACGATCTCGTTCTTGCCCAGCCCCGGCGCGCCCTCCAGCCGGAAGTTGAGCGGCGGGGCGCTGCTGTCGACGAGCTCGGTGCCGTCGCTGCTGATCCCCCACGCGACCCGGCACAGCTGCAGTTCCTTGTCACGTCCGACGAACGCGCGAGGCGGCACCTCGACCGGTTCCGCCAGCGCCACACGCACATCGTCGATCTCCACATAGCGGGCCATGCGCCTATCCCCTCGTCTCCACGCGGTCCTGGACAGAACGGCAACTCACCCTGAAACCCAGCCGGTGGTAGCGCACGAACGGGTCGAACCACCCGCCGATCACGGACCAGACGGGGTTGTTCGCCTCCGCCGTGTCTCCGCCCTTCACCACCATCGACGCGCCCCTTCCGGTTTCCTGGACAGCGGACAGGTCCTGCAGGTGCTGCTCGGTCGCCGACATGACCGACATCGACGTGTTGCACCACTGCCAGACGGTGCCGAAGAGGTCGTGCGCGCCAAGGTGGTTCGGCGGGTGCACCCCGACGGGAGCGCCGAGCTCGTGGGGCTGCGACTGCATGTGCTGCTCGATCTCCGAGGCCACCTTCTCGATGATCGCGATCGACTCGGCGGCGTCGATCCAGCGGGGCGGCGGGACGGCGGGAATCCCGTTGCGCCCGAAGAACTGCCTGATGGCCCTGGCGATCGACGACCTGCCGCCGCGTGGGCCGGCCGGGACGTGGTTGCCCCGCGCGATGGCCAGTGCCCGCTCGAAGATCTGGTACTGGCCGTGCGCAGCCCAGTCCCACTCGACCGCGGACGGCAACCGGAAGACCCGGCCGGGATGCCTGCTCGTGAGCCACGCGCAGTACGCGCTCGCCTCGAAGAAGCTCACCCCGGTGACCGGCTGGTTGGGCAGGTTGAACCGGCTGTTCAGCCAGTACCGGGGAAACCGGAGCTTGTGTTCGTTGATCCAGCGCCAGCCCGTTTGGTCCCACCACCCGCGTTCGGTGTAGCCGCCGTGCGTGACGAACTCGGCGAACTCCATGTTGGTGACGGGATAGCGGCCGATCAGGAACGTGTCCATCAGCTCGGACCGGGGCGCCTCGACCAGGTTCTGCGCCGGCGCGTCCACCACGATCCGGGGGTCGAGCCGGCCGAGGGTTCGCGCGAGTCGCGTCCGCGTGCGCGGATCGTCGGTCTCGTCCATCCGGCGCAGGAGCGCGCTCGACGTCAGCTCACCCGCCCGGCCGCCGCGGCCGCGCAGCTCCAGCACGCAGTCGTGCGCGAGCTCGAGGTCGCCGCGCTGGGCGAGCACCTCCGTCAGGCGCACCGCACCGGCGTCGTCCAGCAGAGCGATCAGCATCCGCAGAACGTCGTCCCAGCCACCGTTTCCGGCGAGGTAGCGGCGAACGACGGCGTCGACGTTCGAGGTGGCGGCCAGTCTCGCCAGCTCGCGTGCGGCGAAGTAGTCGCGCAACGCCTCGAACCTGAACTCCAGGACGGCGGGATCATCGCTTTGCCGCAGCAGGCCCAGCACCCGTCCGGTGGCGATCAGGTCCTGGGCCGCCGCCTCGCCGAAGATCCGACGCCGGGCTCCCACCACCTTCAGCTCGAGTGCCACCTCGCCCAGCCAGTCCTCCGTCACGCGCCGGTCGACCCCACCCCACTCGCCCCACCGCGAGACGTAGAGCTCCAGGATCGAGGCCAGGGTGGCGCCGTCGAGGTCCTTGCTCGTCAGCTCCAGATCGCACAGCAGGCTCAGCAGACGAGGGTTGCTCAGGTGGCGGGAGACCGAGGTGCCGTTGCCCAGCAGCAGATCGAGCAGCGACGGGTGCCCTCGCCGTTCTCTGACCAGCGCCCTGATCTGCAGCTCGCTCAACTCGCGGATCGCCACGTCACTGATTCGCAGCAGGCGTGCGGTGCGCTCGTCCCGGCACGCGAGCAGGGCGCCCATCCTGGGGTCGTCGGCGCGCAACCTCTCCAGATCGGCGTTCAGCCTGTTCTGCGCGGCCGCGGACAGCTCGTCGACGTCGTCGAGCAACAGGTACAGCGGAGAACCGAACAACCGGCGGAACGCCCGCACCGAACCGAGGCGGCGCACCAGGGCGTGACACGGCAACGTGAACCGCGCGCCGCCCTCGCCGAACGAAGCGAACGCATCCTCGGCGATGAGCGCCTCGACCCGGCTGGTCAGGCCGACGTGCTCGTTCTGCGCCAACGGGAGGTAAAGAGGCAGGTAGTGCTGCACGCGGAGGCCGGTCTCGCCGCGGTACGGCAGCGACCACGCGTGCTCGATGCCCAGCAACGAGGTGGTCTTGCCCGCGCCCGTTCCGCCGGAGACCGTGCCGAACGGCACCATCGCCGGCAGGTCGTCAGTGGCCTCGACGAAGCCGACGACCACGTCCTCGCCACGCGCCTCGGTGTTCTTGCGGATGTCCGCCGCGAGCTCGACGAGACCGCGCTGCCGGGCCGCGGTCCGGCAGCGCGCCTCCAGCCGGAACGCGATCTCGTGGAAGCCCAGCTCGGTGAGCCGTCGCGCGATCTCCAGCGCGATCTCGACCTCCTCCGCGCCGGCGATCGGCGAGTCCACCAGGGACGGCCGCGCCGGGAGGGTTCGCAGGACCTCCGCGACCGCGTGCGGCAGCATGGCGCTGTTCGCGCTGAGCAACGGGAACAACGTGGTGCGGAAAGGGAGTCTGCCGCCGAGAAGCCGCTCGCAGTCCTCCGCGCGATGCCGGTACCGCTCCCCGAACAGGGGTGCCGCGGTGAGCACCTGGGCACGTCTGCCGAGCCGTTCGACGTCCTGCGGTGCCAGCACGAACCGCGGCAACCCTGCCACGATCCGGCGGTCGTTCACGCCGGCCCAGGTCAGCAGGGCTTCGATGCGCGTCGCGAGATCGCTCGTGAACGCCTGCTCCGGCAGCACGCCCGAGAAGTCGGCGACGACGAGCGCCTCCGGGGCCAGGTCCGATCCGTCGATCTGGTGCGGCAGTTCCTCGCCGGCGAGCCAGACGGCCTGCTCGCCGGCGGACCTCGCGAGCAGGACCTGCGGCACGTCGGCCGCGAAGTCCGTGATCAGCACCAGCGACCGCTCGTCGTCCGGAGCTTCGTCCCCCGGGAACACGACCGGCGGCGAGTCCACGAACGCGGGCGCGGGTTTCGACCGCAGTCCTCCTCCACGGCCGCGGCTGCCGAGCACGGGTGCCGGTCCCAGCGGCGGCTCGGTCTCCGCCGGCTGGCTGAGCAGCAGGCGCAGCAACGGTTTCATGCCCGCCAGCGACATGTCCCGCACGTGGTACACGGTGGCCGAGTTCGGCGCGAGGAAGTCCGGTATGCCGTCCACGGACTGGCCCGGCAGCACGACGGGGAGGAACCGGTCCAGCGCACGCTGATCGAGGTAGAAGGCGTCGCGGATGAGCCGTGCCTCCCACTGCACCCCACGTCCCTCGTCCGGTGCGCTGCGCGCCTCCGCTCGGCGGCGGTACGCGGCGGAGGCGATCACGAGCACGTGGTCGGCCAGGCGAACCTGCTCGCCCATCCACACCGGCCAGTCCTGCCGTCGTTCCGCGGCCAGCAGGTCGAGTTTCGCGTCAACGCCGTTGTCGCGCAGGAAGTAGTAGAGGTCGCGGACAAGTTCGATGTGCTCGGCCGACTCGTGCGCGTACGAGATGAACACCCGGCACGGTCTGTCGGCGCCGCCAGCCGCCATCAGCATCACCTCACACCTTGGATCGCGCGAGGCACGCGGTTCGTTCCTGCGTCACGCAGAACAAACGCCGACAATGCTGAAAAAGTGCGGGTTGTCCAAGAACTGGCCACTAACTGGCATGGAGTGGCCCGGAAGCAGGGACGAGATTTTCGGCGTGCCTGCTTCCGGGCCTTTCCTCCTGCTCGTCCGCTGACCGAGCAGCTGCACCCAGAACTGGTCGCCGTCGAGGATGCGGTCCCAGCCGTACCAGTTGTTCAGCTGGATCCCGCCCTCCCGGTTGACCTTGGCGTCGATCAGCCGGCCGGACACCGGGCCGCCGCTCGTACCGCCCTGGTAGGTCGACGCGAACGGGTACTCGTCACAGTTGATCTTCTTGCCGTCCACCCACCAGACTCGTCTCGCCGGGCGCGAACACGGCGTGCCTCTCGGCTAGGTGGTTCGTCACGTCCCCGGCGGAAGGACCGACCAACAACACAGGATCGCCGAAGTTGTCGATGACTTCCAGGATGCCGGTCGACACTTCGGCTCGCGGAGACGGCGTGAAGTCTCCCCACCGCACGTAGAAGTCCCTGCTGCGGTGCACGTCAGCGACCCGGAGGGCCGTGTTGGGGATGTCCGTCAACCACACCTCTTCATTCCGTTCATCGTTTCCAGACCGAGCGAGCCCGTTGATCTCGACCGAGGAAGTGAGCCGATGAGACCGACCGTGCGGATTGTCCCGTTCGACGTGCACAAGGCGACCGAGGCCGACTTCACCGCCTACTACCGAGTGGCAGCGGCGAGCCAGGAGATCGATCGCCCGGACGAGCCACCCGCCACCTGTGACGACATCGTCAACCGGTTGAAGAACCCGTTCGTCGGCTTCGGCGCCGAGCTGATCTGGATCGCGTACGAGCACGACAACCCAGTCGCGATCGTCACGTCCGACCTGCCCGAAGACGCCAACAGCCACATCGCGGTGTGCTACATCACCGTCCACCCCCAGGAACGACGCCGAGGCATCGGTACAGAAGTTCTTCGAGGCATCCTCGCGGTGCTGCGCGCGCAGCACCGCACCCTCGTCGAAGGCTGGGAGCTCTCGAAGGGTGGCCCCGGTGAACTGTGGGCCAGGGCGATCGGCTTCGACGTGGCGAACACGATGTACGTGCAGAGCCTGACGTTTGCGGATGTGGACCATTCGCGATGGGACATCCCCGCACCAGACGGCTACCACCTCCAGCAGTGGTCGGAACCAGCACCGCAGGACCTGATCACGTCCTACGCCCGTGCCCGGACCGCCGCAGAAGACGTGCCTGGCGGGGAGTCGACCTACCGGCCGCCAACATGGACACCTGAACGCGTCAGGAAGACCGAAGCGGAGTTCGAGAAGAAGGGCATCGAACACCGCGTGGTGGTCGCGGTGGACAACGTCACTGGTGAGGTGGCCGGTCTGACCGAGATCGAACGGTACTCGCACCGTCCGCTCATCGGCTTCCAACGCGACACCGCCGTGCTCGCCGCGCATCGCGGACGTGGACTGGGTGCGGCCATGAAGGCGCACATGCTCCGTTGGCTGATCGCCGACCACCCGGACACGGAGAAGATCATCAGCGGCACGAACGAGCTGAACATCCACATGCGACGGGTGAACGCACAAATGGGCTTCACCACCACACGAGTCGTGACCACGGTGCACCAGAACATCTCCGTGCTGGAGGCGGCCTTGGCTGCCCGATGACGCCATCACCGATCATCGCCGTCACCCGGCCCACGAAGTACGAGGCGGTGTGCTGGTCACCTGTGGGGTGCCAGAAGTGAGGCCGACGGCGAAGCCGAGCGGATGAACGCGATGTTCAGCTGTCCGGGACACCTGGCCGGCGTCGCCCGGTTCAAGGACAGGGCGATCGGTCTGCTGATGTCCGCGTCCGATCCCCTCGACCACCGGGGAGGACCGATGGGCCCACCGAAGAAGTACCCCGACGAGCTGCGTGAGCGGCCGACGATCGCTTCTTGCGTGGGTGGCACGAGCAGCGCATCGCCATCTTCGACGGTGCCCTGCATCCGGGTTTGACGGGTCTCCGCCAAACCCGGACGAGGAGGAACGACCTAGCGGCTTGGCGACACGTGGTGGTCGGTTGGTTGCCACGGCGGAACGGATATCGCGATGAATCGTGCGCCCTCGTCGCCGGCGGTCACTCCATGATGGACACCGGGCGGGATCGCCACGACGTCCCCGGTGCGCAACGTCTTGGGAACACCGTCCAGCAACACGGTGATCGAACCTGCCAGCACGACATAGGTCTCTTCGGTGCGCAGGTGGAAGTGCTCTTCGACGGCACCGCCGGGAGCGAGTGTCGAGCACGCGACGGTGTGGCTTGTGCTGTTGCCGAGTTGAGGACCAACGAGCTCCTGCAGGGCGTGCCCGTCGGGCGAAGACGCGGGTTTGATCGCTGTGTGCGAAGCGGAAGACAACGGAGGCGCGGTGGCGACTCCGGCCACATAGGACTGAAGTTCGAGCGGAAGTGGCTGCACGCCGGGCTTTGCGGTGCGCCAGCCTTCGGTGATCAGCCAGTCGCAGCTCAGCACGGTGACGGCGCTGAAGAGATCCCAGAGGTCGTCGCCGTAGGTGCGGTCCGCCGCGAGGTTCACCGGACTGCCGCCGGCGAGGACGTACAGGGACTTTCCGGCGGGGCGGAACTCCACGATGCCGGGCATCGGTTCGCCCGCGACGCTCGCGTTCAGGTGACCGAAGTCGATCTCGGCCGGGGAGTGGCCCGCGTTCGCGACGATCGCGCCGTCCGGCAGGCGGTCCAGGACGTCGGCGTTCAGCACACCGGCGCGTCCCGTCGCGGTGACCACGTAGTCCGCGGCGTGGGCGGCGGCCTGTGGCGTGGGAACGACCGCGTGACCGGCGAGGTGGGCGTTGAGGGCGCGCAACGGATGAGGTTCGGCGACGGTGACCAGAGCACCGAGCTTGCGGGCGCGGTCGGCGATGCCTTCGCCCACTTTGCCGTAGCCGACGACGAGAAAGCGTTTTCCCTCCACGGACATGCCGGTGAGCCAGGCGATGGCGCCCAGAACTCCGGCGGCGACGTGGTGGCGGTGTTCGACGTCCTGCTTCAGCGGGATGTCCGCCCACTGCAGCACGGGGAACGCCACGGACAGCTGCTCGAGCGCGGTGATGCCGGACGTCGTGGACTCGACGGCGGCCAGCGGAGGCACGCCGGCGGCGACGAGGCTGGTGACCAGTTCACCGCCCGTGTCGAAGACGAGCTCCGGCCGCCACTCGACCGCGTCCCGCAGGCCGTCGAGAAAGGTGAAAGACGAGAGGTGCTCCAGTACCTCGGGAGGGGAGGTGTTCGGGTCGCACACTCCGAGCCGAAGATCTACGCCTGTTTTTGAGAGCCACTCGAACAGCGGTACCGAATTAGCGGTGATGTGGCCCCAGTACGCGAAGCGCCTGCCCGGGGAGCTGCGCTTCGCCAAGTCGCCGATGACGCGACGGGTCACGGGCATGGTGCGCTTTTGCCAGTTCAGGCGGGGAATCAGTGTCGAGTCGGTCATCCGGTTCCTCGTGTCAAGTTGGCCGAATCAGGGGTGCGGCGTCGGGTGTCGGTCATGAACCGTTCACCTGGAAGTCGCGATGATGCCCTGGTGACTCCGCGCACCTGTGCAGCAGTTGCAAGGTGGTTGCGTAGTGCGTTGATTCTGTGCCAAGGTGTTGGACAACGCAGAGTAAAGCAGCCTGGGGGAGGCTTGGCCTTGCGAACAATTGTGATCGGTACTGGCTTCGGGCGACAGCATCTCTCCTGGTTGTCGGAATGTCCAGGAGCTGAGGTGCGGTTCATCGGCTTTTCCAGCGATGAGAGACGTGCACGGGAACTGGCCGCCGAGTTCGGTGTTCCGGGGGTGACCGGCGATCCGCTGGCGGTCATCGAATCGGGCGAAGTGGACGCGGTTGCCGTGGCGAGTCCACCGGCAACTCACGAGCTGTACGTCAATGCTGCCGTGACGGCGGGGCTGACGGTCGTCAGCGACAAGCCGCTGGCCGCGGACGTGGCGAGTGCGGCCAGGATCGCCGATCGCGCGAAGGCCGCCGGTGTGGCCAACGCCGTGACGTTCCAATGGCGCGCGAACACGGCGTTCCGGAGGCTGAAAGAGCTGGTCTCCATGGGGCAGCTCGGCGAGGTGGTGCACCTCGATCTCGAGTTCCGGCACGACTTCCTGGCCGGCCCGACGACGGCGTGGCCGTGGCGGCACAGGTGGCAAACCGCCGGCGGAGGTGCACTCGGCGACATGGGGGTGCATCTGTTCGACCAGGTCAGGTGGCTGGTACCGGGTGACTGGTCGGCCACCGCGGCCACCGCGTCGGTCGTGTGGCCGCGACGGCAGGCGATCGACGGCTCGGTGGCGGTCGAGTGCGAGACCGACGATGTCGCCGAGGTTCTGCTGAGCAACGGCACAGCGGGTGCGCGGGTGTTCGTGTCACGCGTGTCCAGCGGCTACAGGACGTTCCGCGTCCAGGTTTCCGGAACTCAGGGTGTCGCCGTGCTCACAGCGGACCCGGACGACGGCAGTGCCACGCTCACCGTTCGGTCGGCGGGGTCCGATCAGCTGGACGTGCGGTTCGGTCCGGACGCCATGAATCCTTATGCCGCGTTGCTGGCACGGGATCCCGAGTCCGCGTCGTTTTTGGACGGATATGCGGCTCAATTGCTGGTCGACGAGGCCTTGCGTCTTGGCGGCGCAACGCCGTCAGTAATCCTGACAGGTTCACTGAACCAAATTTGAGCAGTGTGTGCACATCGCCCTGCCCCTTTTCCGGGGCGAGTGGGCGGTGTTCGCCTGCCTGGGGAGGGGTAAGGAAATGTCAAAGCCAATCCTTCTTGCTGTCGCCGGTATGGGCAACAACATCTCGGCGTTGTTCCAAGGGGCCGAGTTCTATCGCAAGCTGGCCGCCGAGGGGACGTCCGAGGAGGACTTCCCCGGCATCAAGCTGCCGCGCATCGGCGGTATCGGCGTTTCTGACATCGAGTTCGTCGCGGCGTTCGACGTGCACCCCGACAAGGTGGGGGCGAAGTTCGGGGACGCCGTTCTCGCCCCGCCGAACAACTACCCGCGCCTCGACGTCGACCTGCCCAATCCCGACGTGGTCGTCGACGAGGGCCTGTCCGCGGACTTCACGCCGCAGCAGTTCGACGCCGTGGTTTCGAGGCTGCGGGAAAGCGGTGCCGAAGTGCTGCTGTACTCACTGCCGACCGGTCTGCAGTGGGCGGCGACGGCGTACGCGAAGGCGGCCCTGGAGGCCGGCGTGGCGTTCGTCAACTGCACGCCGGAGCTCGCGGCGCGGGACGAGGAGCTGCTGGCCGCGTACGAGGCGGCGGGCGTGCCGCTGATCGGTGACGACTTGGCGAGCCACCTCGGCACGTCGGTCGTGCACCGCGTGCTGCTCGGTCTGCTCAGCGACCGCGGTCTCACGCTGTCGAGCAGCTACCAGCTGAACTTCGGCGGCAACGAGGACTTCCGCAACCTGCGCGACGCCGGCGCGAGCAAGCGCCAGTCGAAGCTGAACGCGCTGGCCCAGGAGGGCGTCGACACCACACGGGTCGAGGTCATCCCGTCCGCCGGGTTCATCGGGCAGCTCAAGGACAACAAGGTCGCGATCCTCAACGTGGAGGGTCAGGGCTGGGCCGGTACGCCGGTCTCGCTCGACCTCAAGCTCAAGGTGCAGGACTCCAGCAACGCGGCCGGTGTGATCATCGACTTGATCCGCGTGGCGGCGGCGGCGAAGCGCGCCAACGCGGGTGGGTTCTCGGCCGCGGCGGTGCCGGTGCTGAAGTCGCCGGCCGGTGGGCACCCGAAGTACTCGGCCGCCGACGTGCGCGAATCGCTGCAGCAGCTCGACGGAGTCACGGCGGCCCAGTGATGGCAGCCACCACCGCACCCGTCCGGGTCGTCGTGCTCGCGTATCCGCGAGTCGACGAGCTCGACCTGTTCGGCGCGTACTCCGTGCTCACGAAGGCCGCGCCGCGGCTCGACGTGCGCATCGCCGCACGCGAGGAGCAGATCACGGGGTCGGGTGGCGTCACCTTCACAGCGGGCACCGATCTCGCCGCGGTGGCGTGCGCCGACGCCGTCGTCGTGCCGGGCGGGCGCGGTGCGGTGGACGCGGCGGCCGACGCCGAGCTGCGAGAGGTGTTGCGGGCGGCCGGCTCCAGAGGAGCGGCGGTGTACGGAGTCTGTTCCGGCACTCTGCTCATCGCGGCGGCGGGCCTCGCGGACGGCCGCAAGGTCGCTGTGCACCACGGAAAGCGGGACCTGCTTCGCGCGCACCAGGTCGGGGAGGTCGTCCGCGGCCTGGTGCGCGACAGAGGAGTCAGCACGGTGGGCGGCGACCAGCGCGACTCGGTGAAGTCCGTCGACCTGGCGTTCGCGCTGCTCGCGGACTTCGCGGCGGACCTGGTCGAGCCGATCTCCACGCGGATGGAGCTCCGGCCGGGAAGGAGTGCGTCATGACACGGGGCTGGGTGCTGGTGACCGGCGCGAGCCGGGGCATCGGCGCGGCGGTCGCGCGGCGGCTCGCGAAGTCCGGGTTCGATCTCCTGCTGTGGGCACGTGACCAGGAAGCGCTGACCTCGGTGGCCGCCGAGGTCGGTGCCGTCCGGGTGCGCACGGCCGCGGTCGACGTCGGCGACGCGACTCAGGTCGACGCGGCGGCGGAAGCGCTGCCGCAGCTCGCCGGGGTCGTGCTCAACGCGGGCAGCGGCAGGTGGGCACCGTTGGGCGACGTCACGCCCGACATGTGGTCCGCCACCGTCAGGACGAACCTCGACGGTTCGTACCACGTGCTGCGCGCAGTCCTGCCAAGGCTTGCGGCACAAGGGCTCGTGGTCGGCATGCTCTCCGATTCGGTGCGCTATCCGCACGCCGGACGCGCCGCCTACACGGCGTCGAAGGCCGGTATGGCGGCACTGCTGGAGGTCGTCCGGCGCGAGGTGAGGGAAAGCGGTGTGCGGATCAGCGCGTTGCTGCCCAGTCGTGTCGACACGTACTTCCAGGGCAGCTACGCCGAAGCAGGGCCGGGGACGCGCGAGGGCTCACTCAGCGCGGACGACGTCGCGGAGGTGGTCGGCGGTCTTTTCGACCTGCCCGGTCACGTCGAGGTGCGCCGGCTCGAGCTCGCGGCGATGACCTCCACCTACGGCCCGTTCCCGGAGAGGGTGCCATGAAGACCACGCTCGTCCCCCGAGGACATTCGAAGCCGGTGGGCAAGTACTCGCCGGGGCTGTCCGTCGACGGCGGCCGGTTCGTGTTCGTCAGCGGTCAGGTCGCGACGGACGAACAAGGCAACGTCGTCGCCCCCGGCGACGCGGCGAAGCAGACCGAGATCGTGTTCGAGCGCATCGAGCAGGTGCTCGCCCAGGCACAGGCGACTCTGGCGGACCTCGTCAGCGTCGTGATCTACGTCGTGGACGTCAAGCGCGACTTCGCTGCGGTGTCGGGGGTGCGCAACCGCGTGCTGTCCAACCCCCCGCCGACGAGTGCGCTCGTCGAGGTGTCGAGTCTGGTCGAGGACGGTTGTCTGGTGGAGATCAGCGGGATCGCCGTGGTGGCGGGGACATGAGCGCGGCACTCGACCAAGCCCTGTCCGAAGTAGACGGTGAACGGCTGTGGGCGGCCGCGACGGGGGCACGGGTCCTCGTCGTCGGCTCGCTCAACGTCGACCTCATCCTCGAGACCCGTGGCGAACAGCCACCGGACGAAGGTGCGGTGGAGGTGCACACGGCCACCACCCTCGTCGGCGGCCACGCGGGGAACTGCGCGTCCGCGCTCGCCGCGCTCGGCATCCAGGTGAGCGTCGCCGGCGCGGTCGGCACGGACCCGGACGGCGATCTGCTGATCGCCGACCTGGTCGACCGCGGCGTCGACGTCACGGGCGTGCGGCGGCGTGCGGACCAGCAGACCGGGCGCGTGGTGATCCCGGTGTTCGGGGAGAAGCACTACATGCTGCTGATCCGCGGCGCGAACGACTCGTTCGGCGCGGACGACCTGCGGGACGTCCTCGACGACGAGTACGACGCCGTGATGCTGTTCGACCCGAACGTCGAGGCGTTGCGCGCGGTTCGCAGCCAGAAGGGGCTGCTCTGCTGGACGCCTGGTGGGGTGTACTCCGCCCATCCCGTTGCCGCACAGGTGGTTCCGCACTGCGACGTGGTGTTCGTCAACCGGACGGAACGAGATCAGCTGGCCAGGCACGTGGCCGATGTGCCGGGCGAGCTCGTCGTGACGCTCGGTGGTGACGGCTCAATGCTGCGGCACGGGAGTGAGGAGATAGTCATGCCCGCACGCAGAGTGCCGGTCGTCGACCCGACGGGCGCGGGTGACGCGTTCGCCGCCACATACCTGCTGACCAAGCTGGCGGGTGTCACTGCAAGTAGTCGTTTGGCTACCGCTAACGTGAGTGGCGCGCTCGCTGTGGGCGCCACTGGGGCGAGATCACGGCTCGCGACGCTGCCGGACCTCCTTCAGCACGTGTCCGAGAACAGAAACGGATGAATCAACCATGAGCATGCTGCGAGACATCTCGCTGGCAGACGCAGGGCAAACCAAGATCGAGTTCGCCTCGCGCCGGATGCCGGTCCTGGCCGCGCTGACGGAGCGCTTCGCCGAGACCAAGCCGTTCGCCGGCCATCGGATCGCGGCTTGTCTGCACGTCACGACCGAGACCGCGAACATGTGCAAGGCGCTCGTCGCCGGCGGTGCCGAGCTGGCACTGTGCGCGTCGAACCCGTTGTCCACCAAGGACGACGTCGCCGCGTCCATCCAGCGCGACATCGGCGCGGAGGTCTTCGCGATCTACGGGTGCGACCGCGAGACGTTCTACAAGCAGGTGCAGGGTGTGCTCGACATCCGGCCGACGATCGTGGTGGACGACGGCGCCGACCTGACGTCGATCATCCACAACGACTACCCGCAGCTGCTGGAAGACATCATCGGCGGGACCGAGGTGACGTCGACCGGTGTGCTCCGCATGCGCAACATGGCGAACGACGGCGCGCTGCGGTATCCGGTGCTGCCGACGAACGACGCGGCGACCAAGCACCTCTTCGACAACCGGTACGGCACCGGCCAGAACACGATCGACGGCATCCTGCGTGCGACCAACATGCTCCTCGCCGGCTCCACCGTCGTCGTCATCGGCTACGGCTGGTGCGGCCGGGGTGTTGCGATGCGTGCTCGCGGCATGGGCGCGAACGTGATCATCACCGAGATCGACCCGGTGCGCGCGCTGGAGGCCAAGCTCGACGGCCTGCTGGTGATGAAGCTGGACGACGCACTCGCGCACGGTGACATCTACGTGACGGTGACCGGCAACCGTGACGTGATCACGCTCTCGCACATGGAGCGCATGAAGGACGGCGCGGTGGTCTGCAACTCCGGCCACTTCGACGTCGAGATCGCGGTCGAGGCACTGCAGAAGACCGCCGTGGACCGGCGTGAGCTGCGGCCGAACTGCGTCGAGTACGTGCTGCCGGAGGGCCCGCGCATCATTCTGCTCGCCGAGGGCCGCTTGGTCGGCCAGTCCGCGGCTGAGGCCCACCCGGCCGAGGTCATGGACATGACGTTCTCCACGCAGGCGCTGGGAGTTCAGTACCTGATCGAGAACGCCGCGGCGATGAAGCCGGGCGTGCACGAGATCCCGAGGTCGATCGAGAACGTCGTGGCCTCGGCGAAGCTCGAGGCGTACGGCGTGTCCATCGACACGCTGAACGACGCGCAGCAGCAGTACCTGACCGACTGGCGCATCGGCACCTGATCCGGCGTCACCGCGGAGCAACGGGGGGAGGTTCGGCGTGAGCGAGCCGCAGTTGGGTCTGAAGGCCAGTGCCGACGGTTGGCGAGGCGTCATCGGCGACGGTTTCACCCTTGCCGGGACAGCTTCGCTCGCGGCCTGTGTGGTCGACCGCGTCGGCCTCGCCACCGGTGCGCCGGTTGTGCTGGTCACCTACGACGGCCGTCGTGCTGGAGCCGAGGCCGCCGCGGCGGCCGCACGCGCCGCACTGGCGGCGGGAGCACGGCAGGTGCGGCTCGTGCCGCACCTGCCCACTCCGACCGCCACAGCGGCCGTGCGGCGTGGTGAGGCTGACATCGCGCTGCTGGTGACGGCGAGCCACAACCCGGCGCGGTGGAACGGGCTCAAGGTGAAGGTGGCACCGGGATGTCCGCTGCCGCGCGAGCTGGAGTCCGAGATCGACACGCGTTTCCGGACCCACCGGCTCGACGCGCTGCCCCAGGGCGAGATCGCGGTGGAGTCACCGGAAGCGTTGGTGGGCAAGCACATCACCGAGGTACTTGCGCGGGCCGGCATGCGCAGGCCGCTCGCGGTCACCGTCGACGGTCTCGGCGGGGTGGCCGGAGAACCCGTGGCACGGCTGTGCGAGCAGCTCGGCTGGACGGTGACCCGCACGGCCTGTGCGCCGGATCCGGACTTCGGCGGCATCGTGCCCGACCCGTCGGTGCCCGCGTCGCGCGAGCGAGCCGCCGGGCACCGCACGGATCTGGCGATCGTGCTGGACGGCGACGGCGACCGCGTCTACGTGCTGGACCATCGGGGCAGGACGGTCCAGCCGCACGAACTGCTCGCCTTGTTGCTGGAGCGCAGGGAGGAGCTCGGCGTTCCCACCGCCGGCGTCGCCGTCACGGTGTCGACCGGCACGGCGGTGCGCGAGGTCGCCCGGCGCATCGGGGCACCGGTGCACGAGGTGGGCGTCGGCTTCAAGCACCTGGCACCGTTGCTGGCGACGAACGGCGTGGACCTCGCAGGCGGTGCGGTGGGCGATCTGAGCTTCACCGAGTTCGGCCTGGATCGCGACCCGTTCGCCGCGATCGTCCTGCTGGCGGACCTGCTGGGTGGCACGGCCGCCTCGCTCGCGGAGTTGCTCGACGACCTGCGCGGGCGGGTGGGCGACCTCTGCTGGTTCGAGTCCAAAGTGGACGCCGATGTGCCGGATCTGCGCGGGATCGGCAGTGCGGCACTGCGGACCTGCGGGCTGGAGCCGGCCGAGATCACCGAGGTGGACGGGACGAAGTTCTGGTTGCCGGACGGGCAATGGCTGTTGTTGCGCACATCGACAACTGAGGGGGGAGTGCGGATGTACGGCGAACTCGGCGACGAGCAATCGACCCGTGCGCTCATGCACTCCGTCGAGGAACAGCTGACAAACGGAACCAATTGGGGAGTTGACCATGACTGACGAGGTTGGCATCGCCATCATCGGCGGCACCGGCTTTTACAAGTTCCTCGAGGACGCCGAGGACGTGAAGCTCAGCACGCCCTACGGCGAGCCGTCGGCACCTATCAGCATCGCGACCGTGTCCGGCAAGAGAGTCGCTTTCCTCCCGCGGCACGGGCGCAACCACGACTTCCTGCCGTCCGAGGTGCCGTACCGGGCGAACCTGTGGGCTCTCAAGCAGCTCGGCGTTCGGCAGGTCGTCGCGTTCAACACCGTCGGCAGCCTGCAGCCCGAGTACCGCAAGGGCGACTTCGTGCTGGTGGATCAGTTCGTCGACCGCACCACCGGGCGTCCCGACACGTTCTTCTCGGGTGACATCGGCGCGCACATCAGCTCGGCGGACCCGTACTGCGCCCGGCTGCGGGAGACCTCCGCGAAGGCACTCGTCGGCGCGGACGCGACCGTGCACCCGAGCGGCACCGTCGTGGTGATCCAGGGACCGCGGTTCTCGACCAGGGCGGAGAGCCGGTGGTTCTCCAGCCAGGGCTGGCACCTGGTGAACATGACGCAGTACCCGGAGGTCGTGCTGGCCCGCGAGCTGGAACTCTGCTACGCCAACCTCTCCTACATCACCGACTACGACGTCGCGGCCGCCGAGGTCGTCGGTGAGGAGAGTGCCGAGGTCGTCACGCATGACGGCGTGCTCAAGGCGTTCAGCGCTGACTCCGAGCGCGTGCTGGACATCGTGCGCCGGCTGGTCGCCGCAATGCCCGAGTCGGCGGAGTGCGGGTGCCAGGCGGCGCTCGCGGGGGCTCGGACGTGACGGAGGACCTGGTGCGGGCGGGGCGCGAGGCGCTCCGCTTCGCACGCTCCCAGATGCCCGTGCTCGACGGAATCCAGCGCGAGGCCGCCCGGACCCGCCCGCTGGCCGGTCACCGCGTCAGCGGGTGCGTGCACCTCACGAAGGAAACCGGTGTCCTCGTGGAACTCCTGGTCGCTGCGGGCGCCGAGGTCGCGTGGACGGGCGGTGACGAGGTGTCCACGCAGGACGAGGTCGCGGAGGCACTGCGGGCCGCCGGAGTCCAGGTGTTCGGGCGGCGTGGCATGACGACGGCCGAGGTCGAGCAGGGCATCGACGACGTGCTGAAGGCGTACCCCGCCGGTCCGACCATCGTGCTGGACAACGGTTCCCGCATGATCGAACGGGTCGTGCGCAACCGGTCCGCGTTCCCGGAGCTCGTCGCGGCGACCGAGAAGACCACCGAGGGCTCGCGGCGCGTCCGCGAGCTGGAACTGGACTTCCCCGTGGTGTCGGTGAACGACATCGTCACCAAGTGGGAGGTGGACAACACCTACGGCACAGGTCAGTCCACCGTCGACGGCATCCTGCGGGCGACCGGTGCGCTGCTCGCCGGCAAGCGGTTCGTCGTCGCCGGGTTCGGGCACGTCGGCCGCGGTGTTGCGGTGCGCGCGGCCGGCCTGGGGGCACGGGTGATCGTCACGTGCCGCAGCAACGAAACCGCGGTCCGCGCGCGGCTGGCCGGTTTCGAGGTGCTGTCGCCGGTGAAGGCGGCGGCACAGGCCGATTTCCTCTGCACCGCAACGGGCTACCCGGACGTCGTCACGGGCGAGCAGCTCGACGTGCTGCCGTCGGGGGCGGTGTTGTGCAACACCGGGCACTCGATCACCGAGATCAACCTCGCCGACCTCGCGGAACGTACCGCCGAGGTGGAGCAGGTGCGCCCGCACGTGGCCAGGCACCACCTGCGCGACGGCCGGTACGTGGATCTGCTCGCGGGCGGCGGCCTGGTGAACCTCGCGGCCGGCGAGGGGAATCCCAGCGAAGTCATGGACGTGACCTTCGCGAATCAGGCGCTGGCCACGTTGGCACTGGGTGTCGGGGTCCCGGGTGCCGGTGTGCACGAGGTGACGGCGGAGCAGGACGAGGACGTCGCGCGGCGCAAGCTCGCCGCGATGGGCATCCGGATCGACGAGGAGACAGCGGCATGACGGTGAAGCTCGACACGGCAACCGCGCGCATGCCGGTGCTGGCGGCCATCAGGCGTGAGTTCGGTGAGGTCGCTCCGCTGAACGGCCACCGGATCGCGTTGTGCGGGCACGTCACCGCCGAGACCGCGGTGCAGGTGCGGACCTTGCTCGCGCTCGGCGCCGAGATCGCGTGGTGCGCGTCCAGCACGACCACCACCGACGAAGAGATCGCCGCGGCCATGCGCCAGGACGGCGTTGCCGTGCACGGGAAGCGCGGCATGTCCGAGGCCGACCTCCTCCACGGCGCGCACCAGGTTCTCAGCGTGTGGCCGGAGGGTCCGACACTCGTGCTCGACGAGGGCGCGGTGCTGATCTCCGCGCTGCACCGGGACTTCGCGCACCTGCCGGCGCCGGTGCTGGCCACCGAGAAGACCCCGGACGGGCTCGCGGCGCTCGCCGAGGTCGCGCTGCGGTTCCCGGTGATCAAGAGCGACGAGTCCTTCGGCAAGGACGCCGTCGACAACCCGCACGGCACGGCGCAGTCGCTCGTCGAGACGATCGCCACGGTCAGCGCGAGGTTGCTGGCGGGCAAGGTGTTCGTCGTGGCCGGGCACGGCAGGGTCGGATCGGGTGTGGCGCAGAAGGCGCGCGGGCTGGGCGCACGGGTCGTCGTCACAGAGGTCAGCGCCACCAAGGCGTTGCTCGCCGTGCTGAACGGCTACGAGGTGCTGCCCATGCGCGAGGCCGCCAAGATCGGCGACTTCTTCTGCACGGTCACCGGCAAGCCCGGCGTCATCGGGCGGGACGACCTGCTCGCGATGAAGAGCGGTGCCGTCCTGGCCAACGGCGGGCACCTGCCGTGGGAGATCGACCAGGACGCGCTCGACGCGCTCACCGCCGAGCGCAGGGAGCTCGCGCCAGGACTGGAGGAACTGCGGCTCTCCAACGGCAGGACCGTGGAACTGCTGGGCGGCGGGCACATCGTCAACCTCTCGGCAGGCCGCGGGAACGCGAGCGAGGTCATGGACGTGACCTTCGCGAGCCAGGTGCTGGCACTGCAACTGGTCCTGCCGAAGGCGGGCGACCTGGCACCCGGACTGCACGCGTTGCCACCGGAGTGCGACGAGTACGTGGCCACGGCGCTGGCGAAGGCGCTGGGCATCGAGCTGGACGAGAAGTAGGAAAGCGATGCGTGCTGAAGGACTCCACGGCGAGGTCGTGCTCATCCGGCACGGGCAGACCCACTGCACCGCGCCGGGCAGGTTCTGCGGTGCCCACGAGGGTGTGCTCACCCCGGTGGGCGAGCAGATGGCGAAGCTCGTCGCCGGGCACCCCGCTCTGGCCGGCACGCGTGCCGTGCACACGAGCCCATCGGCACGCACCCGCGCGACCGCGGCGGCGGTCGCCGCGCAGCACGGGCTGCAGGTGACGGTCGACGAACGGTTGCGGGAACTCCACTTCGGCGACTGGGAGGACCAGCTGCCGGCCGACGTCGACCAGGAGTTGCTGCGGCGGTGGGAGTTCGACCCGGCGCTGTTCTCGCCACCGGGCGGGGAGACGGGACTGACCGTGATGGCACGGGCCGTCGCGGCTGTTCGGGACGCCTTGCGCGAGGGTGGAAAGATCGCTGTCGTGACCCACAAAGCACCTGTGCGCCTCGTCCTGTCCTTCTTCCTCGGCCTCCCGCCCTCCCGCTACCGCGAGATCGGCAACGTGTCCGTGGGGTCGCTGTCGCACCTGCGGTTCGCGGGTGACCGGGTGACCCTCAAGGCGATCGGCGACGTCAGCCACCTGCCGGACGAGTGGCGGATCGCTCCGGACAAGGCGGGGGTGGCGGCATGAGCACCATGACCAAGGACGCTCGCCGATCCGCTCTCGTGCTGGCGTTCGGCCTGATGCTGCTGCACATGCCGAGCGGCCTGCCCGCCCCGCTGTACCCGGTGTACCAGGCGACTCTCGGCATCACCGCCGCGACCGTCAGCATGCTGTTCGCCACGTACGTGCTGGGCACGCTGGCCGGTCTCGTGATCATGCCGAGGGTGGTGCACCACCGGTACGTGCTGGTGTGGGCCTGCGCGTTGTCGATCGTCGCCGACGTGCTGTTCCTCTACGCCAACGGTGCGTTCTCGTTGTTCGCGGGGCATTTCACCCAGGGCGTCGTGCTGGGCGTGTTCACCGGTGCGGTACCCGTGCTGCTCGCTCAGCTCGACCTCTCGAACGTGAACAAGACGGTCGGCCGGTTCACCACGTCCGCCAACGCGGTCGGTCTCGCGGCCGGTCCGCTGTGGAGCGGTCTGCTGCTGGAGTTCGCGCCGTGGAAGGGCCAGTTGGTCTGGGTCGTGCAGATCGTCGCGACGCTCGCGGTGATGCCGTTCATGCGCGTGCCGGCCGGACTGGGTGCGGGCGCTGGGGAACAGGCCTCGATCGGCGCGGTCGTGAAGTCCATGCTCGCCGGTGTGCCCGGCCGGATCGCGCTGCTGACGGGTTTCTGCGCGTTCGCCTCCGGCGGCCTGCTCGCGTCGCTCGGGTCGGTCGTGCTGGAGTCGATCGTGGGCGTGCGCAGCGGTGGCGTGCAGGGCTTCCTGGTCGCGCTGTGCTTCATCCTGTCCGCGATCTTCGGTGCGGTGCACCTCAAGCGGAGCGATCTCGGTGTCACCGGGTTCGGTCTGGTGTTCAACGCCATCGGCTCGCTCGCACTGGTGGGCGCCGTGGTGTTCTCGAACATCTGGTTCATGGTCGCGGCGGCGGTGCTCTGCGGCATCGGTCAGGGTTTCGGTTTGCAGGGCGCGACTCAGCTCGTCGCCGTGCACGCCGACGACGCGAGTCGCGGCAAGGCGATCTCGCTGTTCTTCATCTGGTGCTATCTCGGCACCACCATCGCGAGCTTCGGGGTCGGCGGGGTCATCACGCTGGTCGGCCTGGGGGCCGCGTTCAACGGGTTCGCGGCGCTCGTCGCGGTGCTGTCCCTCTTCGGGCTGCTCTGGGGGCGTTCGCGATAAGGACCTTTCGGGGGGAGTTCTGTTGATCGATCTGGGTTTCATCGGAGGCACGGGGTTCTACGAGTTCTTCGAAGGTACGAAGGAGGTGGAGGTCAAAACGGAGTACGGTGACCCGAGCTCGCCCATCACGATCGCGGAGTGGGCGGGCAAGACGATCGGGTTCCTGCCGCGGCACGGCCGCAACCACGAGTACCTGCCGCATCGCGTGCCCTACACCGCCAATGTCGCGGCGATGAAGGAGCTCGGCGCGAAGCAGATCCTCGGGTTCAACGTCGTCGGCAGTCTCTCGGAGCGCGTCGGCAAGGGGGACTTCCTGCTCATCGACCAGTTCATCGATCTGACGTGGGGACGCAACTGGTCGGTGTTCGACAAGCCGGGCGGCGCGCACGCCGACTGCGCGGAGCCGTACTGCCACCGGTTGCGCCAGGAGGCTCTGTCCTCTTTGGAGGGTGTGGACGAGGTGGTGCACCCCGGCGCGACAGCGGTGATCATCAACGGTCCGCGCTTCCAGACCAAGGCGGAGAGCCGGCTCTACAACTCGTGGGGCGCCGACGTCATCAACATGACGCAGTCGACGGAGGCGTCGGTCGCCCGCGAGCTGGAGATGTGCTACGTCAACCTGTCCTACTGCACGGACTACGGCGTCATCTCCGAGGTGATCAAGCCGGAGAGCGGGGAGCCGCCGATCCTGCACCGCGAGATCGTGGAGGAGTTCCAGCGGAACGTTCACCGCGTCGAACCGGTGGTGCGCAAGGTCGTGGCCGCGCTGACCGACGACGCGTCGTGCCACTGCCGCAGCGCGATGGACGGTTGCTGGCTCTGACATCGGGAGGATCCGGACGTGACGAAGACCAAGGCCCCCGACATCGAGGGCCGTTCCAAGCGAATCTGGTTCATCGACGACGACACGTGCCAGGTGGAGCTGGTGCCGAGCCTGCGCAGTTTCACCTTCGACCGTGACGAGATGGTCGAGCACACCGCCAAGCCCCGGCTCGACTTCTACGAGCTCGCGGCGGAGAAGCTCGCCACCGCCGGGGTGCGCACCGCGTTCCTGGAACGGTCGGGCGACATCAGCTACATCGCGAAGTACCGGCCGGCCCCGCCGTTCGAGGTGATCGTGAAGAACATCGCGACGGGGTCGACGACCCGCAAGTATCCGGGACTGTTCGAGGAGGGGTACAGGTTCCCGCGGCCCGTGGTGAAGTTCGACTACCGCACGGATCCGGAGGACCAGCCGATCGGTGAGGACTACCTGCGGCTGCTCGACGTCCCGGTCGAGGCGTTCCACGAGACCGCGTTGCGCACCAACGAAGTGCTGCGCGAATGGCTCGCACCGCTCGATCTGTGGGACTTCTGCCTGGTGATCGCCGTCGACCGCGACGGCGAGCCGATCGTCATCTCGGAGGTGTCCCCGGACTGCATGCGACTGCGGAGTCCGGACGGCGGACCGCTGGACAAGGACCTGTTCCGCATGGGAGCGGACCCGAAGACCATCGTCGCGAAGTGGCGGGAGCTGATCGATGACGTCCGACATCGCGCCTGAGGGAAGGGTCGCACTCGTCACCGGCGCCAACCGCGGCACCGGCTTCGCCATCGCGACCCGGCTGGAAGAGGCGGGGATGAGCGTGTGGCGGCTCAACCGCACCGCAACCGGGCACGAGCGCGAGATCGTCGTCGACCTGTCCGATGTGGATGGTGTGGAGTCGGCGGTCGGCAGGGTCGTGGATCGCGCCGGACGGCTGGACCTGTTGGTGCCCAACGCGGTCGACCGCTACTTCGCGCCGGTGGCGGAGTTCGACACCAAGGAGTGGGAACAAGCCCTCACGGTGAACCTGACCTCCGTGCTGGTCGCGGTTCGGGCGGCGCTTCCTGCGTTGCGTGCGTCGCGCGGACAGATCGTGCTCATGGGCAGCCACGCGGGAACGCGCTTCTTCGAGCAGGGCGTGTCCTACTGCGCAACCAAGGCCGCGCTGAAGGCCGTGTGTGAAGTGTTGCTGCTGGAGGAACGGCCACGCGGTGTGCGCACCTCGTTGGTCTCACCGGGCGCGATCGCGAACCTCGACGGTGATCGGTCCGAGTTCAAGATGAGTACGGACTCGGTCGCCGCTCACGTGGCGTGGCTCGCCACCGCGCCGCGCGACGCGGTCGTGGGTGAGATCGAGCTGCGGCCGTCGGAGCTCCCCGTGCCGCTGCTCACCGGGCTCGACCGGCTGCAGGCCGTCTGATGGGGGGATCGCAGGTGGAGCGTTCCATCGTTCCGGCCGTGCGCGCGTGGCCTGACATCGGGCGGGTCGAGCTGACGTTCGCGGAGAAGCCGGTCAACGGCCTGACGCGGGTGACCTTCACCAGCCCGGTCCGGCTCGACCTCGTCGACGACCGGCTGATCTCCGTGAACGTGCTGCACGCGCCCGAGCTGCTGTGGACGGCCGTTCGAGGGGTGGCCTCGATCGCCAACGACTCCGGCTGGTTGTGGATCACGCTGGCGGAAGGCACGAGGGCGACGCGCCGGTGGGTCGGATCCGCCGGGGTGGAGTTCGCGCTCGAGGGACCGCGGCTGGTGTCGGTGGTGCTCGAACTGGATGAGGGCTACGCGGGATGACCGGCCCGACGCCGATGGGCATGATCCGGTTGGTCGCGGCTGATCTCGACGGCACCCTGCTCGATCGCGACGGCCAGGTGACCCCGCGGGTGCGTGCGGCCGTCGCCACCGCGCGGTCCGCAGGTGTGGAGGTCGCGTACTTGACCGGACGGCCTCTGCACGACGCACGCGTCGTGCTCGGCGCCGCCGGGCTGAGTGGCTTTCTGGCCGCCAGCAACGGCGCTGTCGTGTGCGATCGCGACGGTGCCGTGCTGAGCCGGCACGTGTTCGAGGGCGGCTTCGGGCTGGGCCTCGTCGGCGAGCTGCGCGGGCTCGGACTGGTGCTCGGCGCGGTCACCGAGTCCGATCTCGTGCTGGACAGCGAGTTTCCCGCCGATCTGGCGCGCGAGTGGTGTGTGGTGGCGAACGACCGGACTGTCGAGGACCTCGTCCGCGGTGGTGCAGTGCTGAAGCTGCTCGCGGCTCGTGCCGGGCAACGGGCGGACGAGCTCACTGCTGTCGTGCGCGACGTGGCGGAAGACGTCGTCGTCACCTACTCCACGCATCGGTTCCTGGAGATCTCGCCGCGCGCCGCGGACAAGGGCGCCGCGTTGCGGGTGATCGCGGCCGCGGCGGGCGTCGCGCTGCGGGAGATCGCCTGTGTGGGGGACATGCCGAACGACCTCGTCATGTTCGGCACCGGCGGCCTCGCCGTCGCGATGGGCAACGCCGACGACCAGGTGCGGGCCGCCGCGCACCTGGTCGTCGCGGGCAA
Organism: Lentzea sp. NPDC004782; assembly: GCF_040609115.1. NCBI lineage: Bacteria > Bacillati > Actinomycetota > Actinomycetes > Pseudonocardiales > Pseudonocardiaceae > Lentzea > Lentzea sp. NPDC004782. The sequence goes on along the minus strand of NZ_JBEXJN010000015.1, from coordinate 51,258 downwards.
CGACGCGGACGGAGTGGCGGAACTGCTCGCGCGGATCGTGGATGCGCGGGTGGCAGAGGTTCGGTAGACAAGCTGTGGGGAGAGGAGAGCGGCGTGGCCGTGGAGCACATCATCTGGGACTGGAACGGAACCCTGTTCGCCGACGGTGAGGCGTTGATCGAAGCGACGATCGACGCGTTCACGGTGGCCGGCCTCGGTGCGATCACCAGGGAGGACTACCAGCGGCACCATCGTCAGCCGATCCCGGTGTTCTACGAGCAGTTGGTCGGGCGGCGGCTCACCAGGGTCGAGCAGGGCCTGCTGGACAGGAGCTTCCAGACTGCGTACCTCGCCAGGCGCGAGCGGATCGCGCTCACGGAAAACGCGGTGCGGGCGCTGGAGACGTGGAGGGACGCGAACGGCAGCCAGTCGCTGCTGTCGATGCACCCTCACGACCGGTTGATGCCGCTCGTGAAGAAGTTCGACCTCGGCGGCTTCTTCGTGCGCGCCGACGGGCTGGTGGGCACGGAGTCCGCCCGCAAGGCACCCCATCTGCAGCGGCACCTCGATCTCCTCGGGGTACCCGCGGCCAAGGTGCTGCTCGTCGGAGACAGCGTCGACGACGCGCGAGCGGCGATGGAGTGCGGCGTCTCGTGCGTGCTCTACCACGCGGGGTCGAACGCGCTGCACGCGCTCGAGCACTTCATCGCGCTCGGCGTCCCGGTGGTGAAGGGCTTGCTCGAAGCCGTCCACTCCGTGCTGGACGGCTCCGGTCAGCTCGTCATCGCGTCTGATTGACGCGCGCTGTCGAGAAGCGTTTCCATCCGCGCTCGGACCTCGTCGTCCGGGTATTTTCCCGTGAAGCCGTCGAACAAGATGTGGAGAATGTCCTCATAATAGAGGTGCGGTAGCTGAACGTTCGCGATGAGCCGTTCGATGATGATTTCGTGCATGAGCACACCGAATTGCCGGTAGCGCGCCGCACGCGAATCTGCGGCGACCGGGTACCGCGCGCAGATTCGCTTCCAGCAGTCGAAGAAGCTCTGGAAACCGTCGAGGTTGTAGTCGGCGTCGGCCGTCATGCTCGACGAGTTCTCGAGGCGGTGGTAGATCGCGGTGACTTCGGGGACGTTCGCGCAGCGGTAGCCGTGCACGCGGATCAGGCGCAGCCACATCTCCCAGTCCTCGCAGAGCGGCAGGTCGACGTCGAACCGCGCGCCTGGCAGATCGCGCGGATTGCGGCAGACCACGCTCAGCGGTGGCACGAAGTTCAGAACGTGCAGGAACTCCACGTCCGAGGGCAGGTCGTAGTTGCGGGCGGTCTGCTCGACCGGCGCGCCGCGGTCGGTGCGGACCCCGGCGTTGGCGTGCACGAAGTCGACATCGCCCTGTTCGAGCACCTTCAGCGCACGCGCCAGGTGGCCGGGCAGGTAGAGGTCGTCGTCGTCCAGGAAGCTGACGTACTTGCCGCGCGCGACGTCCAGCGCCGCGTTGCGCGCGTCGCCCACGCCCTGGCTCGAATCTCGGTTCACCAGCTGTGTGGACAATTCACCCGCAAACTCGGCGATGACGTGCGACACATCGACCCCGCCGTCGTTCACCACAACGACCTCGACCTCGTCGACGGTTTGCGCGGCGACGGAACGCAATGCCTCGGCGAGCGGTTCAGGACGGTTCTTGGTGGGTATGACCACACTGACGAGCGGACTCACGATGAACTCCCCTTTCGGCGATTCCCCCGGTTCGCGATGCTAGCGACGATCTCGTCGTGGAGCCAGTGAGGGAATGTCCGGCAGAAGGCGGCCAACGTGGTCTGACCGTTGTCGCGGAGTCGACTGGCAGTTCACCACCGACGACGACCACTAGGCGCAATACTTGCACCGTGAGCGTCAAGACGCTGTCATCGAGGGTCGTCTACCGGAACCAGTGGATGTCGACAAACCTGACTTCGCCGTCGTCATCCCGTTGGAGAACAACGGGTTTCACCTCGTCGAGCAGTACCGCTACCCCATCGGGCGCCGGTCGTGGGAGTTTCCGTCTGGCTCCCTGCCCGCGGGTCACACCGGTACACCGGTGGAGGCGGCGGCAGTCGAACTGGCCGAGGAGACCGGGTTCACGGCCGGTCGGCTGGACGAGCTCGGCTATCTGCACTGCGCGAACAGCACCACGGGCGAAGGATTTCACATCTTCCTCGCCACGGAGCTCACACCGGGCGAGCCACACCGAGAGGCAACCGAGCAGGACATGCGCCAGCAGTGGTTCTCGCGAGCGCAGGTGGAGCAGATGTTGCTCGACGGCACGATCACGGACGGTCCGACGGCCTCCGCCTATCTCCTTCTCACGCTGAGGAACAGGGTGCCGGATCAGCCGTCGACCGCGTGATCGACAGGGAAGTTCTGGACGGCGCGGTCATCCCACCGGCCTCACGACAGGGGACGACGTGCTCAGCTGGCCGGCAGTCGCAGTCGCTTGAGGGCGAGTGCGTTGAGAGCGACGATGACGCTCGACCCGGACATCGACAGAGCGGCGATCTCGGGCCGGAGCACGAGCCCGAACGCCGGTTCGAACACCCCGGCCGCGATCGGCAGCGCGATGGTGTTGTAGCCGATCGCCCAGCCGAGGTTCTGCCGCATCTTGCGCAGGGTGCCGCGGCCGATGCGCAGTGCGATCGGGACGTCGAGCGGGTCGGAGCGCATCAGCACCACGTCGGCGGTCTCGATGGCCACGTCGGTTCCGGCTCCGATGGCGATGCCGAGATCGGCCTGGGCCAGTGCGGGTGCGTCGTTGACGCCGTCGCCGACCATGGCGACGCGGCGGCCGCCGGACTGCAGTTCGGCCACCTTCGCCGCCTTGTCGCCCGGCAGCACCTCGGCGATCACGGTGTCGATGCCCAGCCGCGCGGCGATGCGTTCGGCGGTGGCCTGGTTGTCGCCGGTCAGCATCACGACCTCGACACCGAGGTCGTGCAGCGCCTTCACCGCGGCGACCGAGGTTTCCCTTGGCGCGTCGGCGATGCCGATCACCGCGGCGGCCACGCCGTCGACGGCGGCCAGCACCGCGGTGCGGCCGGTGGCGGCGAGCTCGTCGCGGCGGCTCGCCAGCGGGCCGAGCTCGACGCCTTCCTGCTCGAGGAGCCGCAGGTTGCCGACGACCACGCGCCGGCCGCCGACCTCCGCGATCGCGCCATGGCCTGGGACGTTCTCGAACCGTGCCGCGCGCAGTCCGTCGAGGTCTCCGGCGCGGCGGACGACGGCTTCGGCGAGCGGGTGCTCGGACTCGCGTTCGACGGCGGCGACCAGGCGCAGCAGCTCGTCCTCGGCGAAGCCGTCGGTGATCACGTCGGTGACCTCCGGCTCGCCCTTGGTCAGCGTGCCGGTCTTGTCCATCACCACGACCTCGACGCGGGCGGAGGTCTCGAGCGCCATGGCGTTCTTGAACAACACGCCGCGTTTCGCGCCGAGGCCGGTGCCGACCATGATCGCGGTCGGGGTGGCGAGGCCGAGCGCGTCGGGGCAGGTGATCACCACGACCGTGATGGCGAACAGCATGGCCGTCGCGAAAGAGGCGCCGGACAGCAACCAGGCCGCGAGGGTGAGGCCTCCGCCGACGAGTGCGACGAGCACGAGCCAGAACGCCGCCCGGTCCGCGAGTCGCTGGCCGGGTGCCTTGGAGTTCTGGGCCTCCTGCACGAGTTTGACGATCTGCGCGAGCGCGGTGTCGGAGCCGACCTTGGTGGCCCTGACCCGCAGGGTGCCGTTGGCGTTGATCGTGGCGCCGACGACGACCGAGCCAGGAGCCTTGTGCACGGGCAGGCTCTCACCGGTGACCATCGACTCGTCGACCTCGGACTCGCCTTCCTCGACGACGCCGTCCACCGCGATCTTCGCGCCCGGCCGCACCAGGAGCAGATCGCCCGCGGCCACCTCCGCGGTGGGCACCTCGACGGGTTCGCCGTCGCGCAGCACGACCGCCTTCGGTGGCGCGAGGTCGAGCAGCGCGCGGATCGCGTCGTTCGCGCCGCCCCTCGCCCGCATCTCGAACCAGTGTCCCAGCAGGACGAACGCGGCGAGCACGGTCGCGGCCTCGTAGAAGACCTCTCCCCCACCGGTCAGCGTGATCGCGGCGGAGTACAACCAGCCCGCGCCGACCGCGACGGCCACCAGCACCATCATGTCGAGCGTCCTGGCCCGCAACGCCCGCCAGGCGCCGTCGAAGAAGATCCAGCACGAGTAGAAGATCACCGGCAGGCTCAGCAGCAGCGACCACACGTCCGCGCGCAGTCCGAACGGCGTGGAGAGGTGCAGTCCGAACACCTCGGTGCCGATCGGCGACCACAGCACGATCGGGATCGAGAACAGCACGGCCACGAGGAAGCGGTTGCGCATGTCGGCGACCATCGCGGCCATCGACATGCCCGCGTGACCACCGTGGCCCATCATCTCGTGCGGCGAGTGCTCGGCTCCGGGTTCCGCGGTGGGATCGCAGATGTGGCTGGGGACCGACTGGCCGGCGCAGTGGTAGCCGCAGTCGATCACCCACTGGCGGAGCTGGGCCACGGAGGTCGTGTCCGGGTCGAAGTGCACGGTCGCGGTCTGCGCCGTCGGGTTGACCTCGACGTGGTGCACGCCGGGTTGCCTGCCGAGCCTGGCGTTGACGACGTTCTGCTCAGTGGCGTAGTGCAACCCGCTGACGTCCAGCACCACGGAGTTCATCGCTGCTCCTCATAGCCGAGCACGGACATCATGCCCGCTTCGGCGTGGTAGGCGTTGTGGCAGTGGACCATCCACTGGCCGGGGTTGTCCGCGTCGAACTCGCACGCCACCGTCTGACCGGGCAGCACGATCACGGTGTCCTTGCGCGGGCCGTTGAGCTGGAAGGTGTGGCCGTGCAGGTGCATGGGGTGCCACATCATCGTGGCGTTCCTGAACTCCAGCCGCACGCGTTGTCCACTTCGGACTCTCTGCAGACCGTCCGAGCGGCCGTTGACGCCCCACTCGTAGTTCATCATCCCCCCGGTCAGCTCCAGCCGGTGCACCACGTCCAGCTGCCGCGACGGCAGCGGTGCGGTTGCCTTGAGCTCGTCGTGTCCCACGACCTTGCCGCGCAGTTCGTCCGGGCGCACGTCAGGCCCCGGCGGGGTACCGGCACCGGTGCGCACGACCGCGAGACCGGCGCCGGTCTTGCCCTCCGCTACGGCCACGAGCGGAAAAACGCCATCGGCCAGCGTGACCAGCACGTCGTAGCGCTCGCCCATGCCGATGACCAGGGCGTCGGTGTCCACCGGAACGACGGGGGCACCGTCGGTGTGCGTGACCGTCATGCGGTGTCCGCCCAACGCGACGCGGTAGGCGGTGTCGGCGCCGGCGTTGATGAGCCGCATCCGGGCACGTTGCCCGGGTTTCGCGGCGAAGGTGACGGGTGCGGACGCGATGCGGCCGTTGATCAGGTGGTGCGGATGAGCGACGTCGCCGCCGAGCGCGGCCGCGCCGTGCATCATGTGGCCACCGCGCCTGCGCAGGCCGGCGAGCACCTCGTCCGGGTCGGTGCCGGTGCCGTCGAGCCAGTCGTCCAGCACGACCACCCACTCGGCGTCGTACGCACCCGGTTCGGCCGGGTCCTCCACGATCAGCGGGGCGTACAGGCCGCGGTCGAGCTGCGTGCCGGTGTGCGGGTGGATCCAGTGCGTGCCGGGAGCCGGCGCGACGAACCGGTAGGTGAAGTCCTCCCCCGGCCTGATCGCGGCCTGGGTGAGGGCGGGCACGCCGTCCATGTCGTTGCGCAACGTCAGCCCGTGCCAGTGCACCGACGTGTCCGCGGGCAGCCGGTTCACCACTCTCGCCTCGATCAGGTCGCCGGCGCCGACGCGGATCTCCCGGCCGGGCAGCACCCCGTCGTAGCTCCAGGTGTGCACCACCGGGCCGCCCAGGTCCACCTGGCCTTCAGTGGCGGTCAGCGTGACCGCACGGGTGCGACCGGTGCCCCCGCGGGCCGCCTCAGCCCGGTTCACCAGCGGATCGGTCGGCAGGACCAGCGGGTTCTCGGCGGTGGAGCACCCGGCGACGGCGAGCACGGTCGCGCTCAGGAAGGCCCGGCGGGTGAAGGGGCTCATGCGGTCGCCTTCCGGAACACCCCGTGACCGGCATCGGCCATCACGACCCACCGGTGGTGCGGTGTTGGTCGTGGCGCTCCTGGTCCGATCCACCATGGCCGCCGTGGCCGCCCATCATGAACATCATCACGAGTGGACAGGCCAGCACCAACAGACCGAACAGCACTGTCTGGAGGGGCACTCCGGCGAAGGCGAGACCGACGATCAGGACCGCCAGGGCGATCGCGTACAGCCCCGGCTGCTTGCGCTTCACGGCGTCCTCCTCATCTTCGACTGCTACGAGCATCACCGTCCGCGAACCGGGTCGGCAGGGCAGCTCGTCGCCGCGGCCGAAATCCGAAGGTCCCCGTCCTGAACGGGACTAGGTCCCTACCAAAACCTACGACCTCACATAGGAGATTTCTACCGATCAGCCGACGATTCGACGTGCGCCGATGTAGTGACCGTCACCGCGGATCGCGCGTACGTCCACGAGCTGGCCTTCGGTGGGCGCGTCCACCACCTTGCCTTCCCCCACGTACATCGCCACGTGGTGAACCGCCGCGGGATTGCCGGTGCCGTCGTCGTAGAACACCAGGTCACCGGGCTGCAGCTCGTTCTGCGCCACCGGCCTGCCCACGCGGTACTGGTCGACCGCCACGCGCGGGAGCGTGATGCCCGCAGCGGCGTACGCCCACTTCGTCAGGCCGGAGCAGTCGAACGCGTTCGGCCCGTTGCCGCCCCACTGGTACTGCGAGCCTCGCTTCGACAGCGCTGCCTGCAGCGCCGTGTTCGCCGCTCCCGGCGGCCCGAGGTAGGTGCCGGCGTCCTTGACCCGCCCCATGCCCAGCGACGACTTCTGCGCCGAAGTGAGGCTGTTCACCACCTTGCGGAGCTCTCCGACGCGACCGTCCAGATCGGATTTGCGCTGCTTGAGCTCGTCCGCGTGCTTGGCGGCCTCGTTCGTGGCCCGCTGCGCGCGCTGCCGCGCGTCGTCCGCCTTCGCCACGGCCGCCGCCAGCGTGCCGAGCGCCTCGGCGTTGTCGGCGGCCAGGACGCGCAGCGCGGACATCCGGTTGAGGAAGTCCTGCTGGGAGTCGCTGACGAGCAGCGCGGACAGCTGGTCGAACCGCGCACCCCGGAACGCCGACTCGGTCAGCACGTCGACCCGGCCGCGCAACTGCTCCTCGGCCTGCCGGGCCTGGTTCAGCTCCGCGGTGGCCTGATCGAGCTCGCCCTGTTCGGCGTTGAGGTCCTCCTGCGCCTTGAGGACGTCGTCGTTGAGCTTCTCCGCCTGCCCGCTCAGCTCCTCGTACTGCTTGACCGGATCAGCCACCGGCTGCGCTCCGGCCGGCCCCGCGGCCGTGCCCGCGAGCGCCAGAGCCGTGGCAGCCGCCACCGCACCTCGAAAACCACGCCTGCTTCGCTGGGACATCACGCCGGCGCAAGCTACGGGAACATCACCACGGCTGTCTACTATGATGCTTAGTAGATCACCGGATTGAACCGATCCGGGTCGCGCACCCGTAGAACGCGGTGATGGAACCTACTAGGTACGGTAGTTGCATGACCGGCAGCACGCGTCGCGCAGTCACGCAGTGGCTGCTGCTGTGCGCACTGTTGCTGGGCGTGGTCGGCATGCATCACGTCGCCATGAGCGGCGAGATGGCCACCGGCCACGGCATGACGCAGGTGACCGCCCAGCACGAGCATTCACCCGAGGAGCCCGCACCCTCCCCCGAGCACGACATGCTGCATCTGTGCGTCGCGGTGCTCTGCGCGGTCGTGTCCCTGCTCCTGCTGGCCTGGTTGCTGGTTCGCACGACGTCTCAGCGCACCGGCAGAGCCCCGGGATCGTCGGCGTGGTCACGCGCACCCGACCACCCACCACCCGTCGGCGGCCGTGCGTTGCTCAGCTCCCTCTGCGTGTTGCGGTTGTGATCCGCCCGGTTCCACGCGATCACAGTCCACAAAGCACAGAGAAGGAACATCGAGCATGAAGAAGTCCTTGATCGGGATCGCCGCCGCCGGGGCCGCTGTCGTCGCACTCGTCGCCGGATGCGGCGGGAAGGACACCGCCGCCATGGACCACAGCTCGTCTCCCACCGCTCCCGCGGCGACGGGCAGCGCCAAGGCAGCGGGCAACAGCGCCGACGACGTGGCGTTCGCGCAGGGCATGGTGCCGCACCACCAGCAGGCGCTGGACATGGCGAAGCTCGTGCCGTCGCGCAGCACCAACGCGAAGGTGCTCGACCTCGCCAAGCGGATCGAGGGCGCGCAGGATCCCGAGATCAAGAAGATGAACGGGTGGCTCGAGCAGTGGGGCGCGTCCACCTCGATGCCGGGGATGGACCACGGCTCGATGCCGGGCATGTCGGGCATGATGAGCGCCGAGGACATGAAGATGCTCGACCAGTCCAAGGGCGCGGCGTTCGACAAGATGTGGCTCGACATGATGATCAAGCACCACGAGGGTGCGGTCGCGATGGCGAAGACCGAGCTGCAGAAGGGCAGCAGTGCCGACGCCAAGAAGCTGGCCCAGGACATCATCGACGCCCAGCAGAAGGAGATCACCGAGATGCAGGGCCTGCTGAAGGCGGTCTGACCCGGTGAGCGGCGGCCGGGTGGGCGACCGACCAGGACGCCCACCCGGCCGCCATGTCGCCCGGCAGGCCGATGACGCCCATCACGTACCCTTGACCTGCTGAAAGGGTGGGCGATGCGCGGACTGGGTGAACTGGAAGCAGCGGTGATGGACGTGCTGTGGCACGCCGGCGAGCCACTGCGGGTGCGGCAGGTGCTCGAACGCCTGGACACCGGCAAGGCTCTCGCCTACACCACCGTGATGACGGTGATGGACAACCTGCACCGCAAGAACTGGCTGACCCGGGAGCTGGACGGCAAGGCCTACCTGTACGAGGCGACGGTGACCCGTGCCGAGGCCGCGGCGAACGCCGTGCGCGAGGTCCTCAGCGCCTCCGGTGACCCGCAGGCCGCCCTCCTGCACTTCGCCCGGACGGCCTCGGAAGAGGAGTCCGACCTGCTGCGCAAAGCGTTGCGGAGGAAGGGCTCGCGGAAATGACCGTGGCCCTGGCGCTGTTCCTGGGGTCCGCCCTGGTCGGCTGGCTGGCACCACGCCGGCTGGTGCGGCTCGCGGATCCCGTGGTGGCGCTGGTCGCGTGGCTGACCTCCGTCGTCGCCGTGATCGCCACGGTGGCCGGCGCCATCTTCCTGCTGATCCTCCCCGACCACGGGCTCGGAGTGGTGGAGGCGGTGCACCACTGCTGGCACTCGGTGCAGCACGGCACGGCCCCGGCGGTCGAGGCGGCCGGCGGTCTGACGGGTGCCGCTCTGCTCACCGCCCTGCTCGTCCGCGTCGCCGTCGTGGGCCGCCGCACCGCGCGTCGGCGCGCGCAGGAGGGCCGGCGGCATCTGGACGTCCTGCGGATCGCGGCACGCCGCGAAGCCGGCCCTCACCCGACGCTCTGGCTGGAGCACGACCGTCCGCTGGCCTTCAGCCTCGCGGGCAGGCCCGGCGTGGTCGTCGCCACGGACGGCCTGCACCGCCACCTGACCCCGGCCCAGGTCGAGGCCGTGCTGACCCACGAGCGGGCACACCTCAAGGGGCACCACCACCTCCTGGTGACCATCGGCGACGTCGTCGCGGCCACGCTGCCGTTCCTGCCGCTGTTCAAGCGCGCGGCGGTCGCGGTCCGGGAGCTCGTCGAGATGGCGGCCGACACCGCCGCTGTGCGCGCACACGGCGCGGAGAACGTGCGAGCCGCGTTGCTGCGGGTGGCCGGGCACGGTGCGCCTGGCGCGGCGCTGGCGATGAGCAGGGACGCGGTGGAGACGAGGCTGGCGCGCCTGCAGCGGCACAGTGCCCCGAGCACGGTTCGGCGACTGTTGTCGTGCGGCCTCGTGGGCGCCGCGGCCATGGTTCTGCCCGCCGTCGCGGCCGCCGTCGCGTTGACGGCGCTGATGCTGCTGGCCTGCCCGTCCGGCTAGGGCCCGTGCCGAAGCCCGCCTCGACGGTGGGTGCGCCTCGGATGTGCGGCTACCTATCGGCGTCGGCAAAACCCGAAGTCAGCGTGTTGCTGACCTGCACGCCCCAATCGCACGCAATCTGTGAGCCGTCTGCCCAACCACGCTCGCGTCCACAGGAGGCCGAGGGACCTGTTGGTAGCGGGAAAGTGCCTGTTGATGTCGAGTTGGCGGTACTTGCAGACGCCGCCAGAACCTACTATCACGCCTAGTACCATGTGGGCGGCGAGGGGCAGAAGATGACCAGCGCCGTCCGGTGACGGAGGCGTGCGATGCGGGGACTGGGCGAGCTGGAGACAGCCGTGATGGAAGTGCTGTGGCGCGATCCGAGCCCACAGCGGGTTCGCGATGTGCTGGGCGTGCTCGGCACCGAGCGCCGGCTCGCCTACACGACGGTCATGACGGTCCTGGACAACCTGCACCGCAAGGGCTGGGTCTCCAGGGAACTGGACGGCCGGGCGTACCGCTACGTCGCCACGCGCAACCGGGAGGACGCGGTGGCCGACGCGTTGCGCGAACTGCTGGACAGCGCGAAGGATCCGGAGTCGGTGCTGCTGAGGTTCGCGCGGTCCGTCTCGCCCCGCGAGTCCGAGGTGCTGCGCCGCGCCCTCGACGACACGGCGACGGACCGGTGATCCTCGCCTTCGCGCTCCTGGCGGGCGCGGCGATCGTGGGTTTCACCGCACCACCTGTGCTGAACCGCCTGACCACCAGCCAGGTCGCGCCGTCCGTGGCGCTCGCCTGGTGGTTCGCGACCGGTGTGAGCGTGGTGCTCACGGCAGTCAGCGGGGTCGTGCTGCTCCTCGTTCCGGGCCACGGACCGGCACGATGGCTGCTCGACCGGGTGCACGAGTGCTGGTCGGCCATGACCCACGGCAGCGTTCCCGCGCTCGACGACGTGCTGGGCACGTTCGGCGCGCTGCTGGTCGCCGGCGCGCTGGCCAGGTTCGGTTCGGCGGCGTTCCGGCGGCGGTCGGAGGCGATGAAGCTGCACGGAAGGCAGCTGAGCCTGCTTCGGCTCGCCGCACGGCGGCCCTCCGGCGACGAACCGCTCATGTGGCTCGACCACGACCAGCCGCTGGCCTACAGCGTCGCCGGGCGGCCGTCGTTCATCGTGGCCACCACCGGCCTCACCGGTCACCTGTCCGACGACCAGGTCGCGGCCGTGCTCGCACACGAACGGGCCCATCTCCGCGGCCGTCACCACGCGTTGACCGGCATCGCCGACGCGGCGGCGTCGGCGATGCCGTTCGTGCCGCTGATGCGCCAGGCCCCGGCGGCCATCCGCGTGCTCGTCGAGATGGCCGCCGACTCGGCCGCGGCCGCTGCCCACGGGGCGGAGACGGTGCGCTCGGCCCTGCTGCGCGTGGCGACCGGCGGATCACCCGCCGGTGCGCTCGGCATGGCGGACAACGGCGTCGAGCTTCGGCTCAGCAGGCTGGCACGTGCGTCCCGCCCCAGGCCGTGGTTGCGCGCGGGCGCTTTGGTGGCCACGGTGGTGGCCGCACAGGCAGTGCCCGGCGTGGTGGGCATCGGGCTGTTCGCCGTCACTTCGGCTTGGTACTGCCCCATCCTCACGTGAGCCCGTCACTCCACATAGGACACAAGGCTCATCATGCCCGCTTCTCCGTGGTAGACGTTGTGGCAGTGGGTCAGCCACTGACCGGGGTTGTCGGCGTGGAAGTCCACTTCGACCGAACGGCCCGGCAACACCAGCACGGTGTCCTTGCGCGGCCCGGAGTTGGCGTCGGTTCGCACCTGGAACGTGTGTCCGTGCAGGTGCATCGGGTGGAACATCTGCGACCTGTTGTCGAACTTCAGGCGGACCTGCTGCCCTTCGCGGACCGGCAGGCCGTCGTCCGGGTCGTAGACCTTGCCGTTGATCGTCCACGTGTACTTGTCGCCAGGCCCTTCCAGGACGAGGTCGTGCACCACGTCAGGATCCTTGACCGGCAGCGCCGCCCGTTCCGCCGCGCGGAGCGACGTCGGCATGAGGACGGGCAACGCCATCAGCTGCTTCACGATGCCGTCGTCCACCGAGACCGCCCGCGCATCGGGGTTGCGCAGCACCACCCCGGCGTACTGGTCGCGCCCCTCCGCCACGGCGAGCACCGGAACGGAGCCGGCGGGCATCGTCACCACCGCGTCGAGTCGCTCCCCCATGCCGATGAGGACGACGTCCGCCTCCCGCGCCTGCACCGGAAAGCCGTCGGTGTGGGTCACCCTGAGCCCGGCGCCGGGGACACCGACCCGGAACGCGGTGTCCGCCGCGGCGTTGATCAGCCGGAGCCGCACGCGCTGTCCCGCCCGCACGTCGACGGCCTGCGGGTCGCGGAAGGTCCGCCCGTTGGCCAGGACGTGCGGATAGCTGACGTCACCCGCGTCGCCGCCGAGCAGCTCCGACTTCGGCATCGTCATCGTCATGCCCGGCATCCCGCCCATGCCGTTCTTCTTCAGCTCCTCGAACACGGCGTCCGGGGTGCGGTCGACGCCGTCGAGCCAGTCGTCGAGCACGATCACCAGCTCCGTGTCGTAGTCCGCGCCGTCGTCGGGGTCCTCGACGATGAGCGGCGCGTACAGCCCCCGGTCGAGCTGCACTCCCGAATGCGGGTGGAAGAAGTAGGTGCCCGCATCGGGCACCACGAACTCGTAGGTGAACGAGGCCCCGGCAGCGATGCCGCCCTGGGTGAGCCCGGGAACGCCGTCCATGTCGTTGCGCAGCGCGATGCCGTGCCAGTGCACGCTCGTCGGCTCCGCGAGCTGGTTCTTCAGCTCCACCTTCAGGATCTCGCCCCGCCGGACCCGGATCTCCCGGCCCGGCAACTGACCGCCGTACGTCCACGTGTGCGCTTGGACGCCACCGAGGTCCACCTGGGCGGTGACCGCGTTGAGGGCGACCGACGTGCTGCGGGCGCCCGCAAGCCGGCGCGCCCGCTCCACCTCCGCCACCCGTGGCGATCCAGGCACGATGCGCCGACCGGTCCGATCCGCACCCGACGCACACGCCGCCAACCCGGCCGTGGCGGCGAGGCCGACGCCGAACCGGAGGAAGCCTCGGCGTCCGATCGGACCGCGACTGTCTGCAGTGACCATTACCATCCCGTCCATATCTACTATTGCTGATAGTAGATCATGCGGCAAGTCGCTCAAGCGGGACGATGCTCGAACCATGACCGAGGTGATCTGCGGATGCTCGCACACCAACGCCGGCACCAGCGGAACTCACTACGATCGAGTGATCGGATCGTCGATCGACCTGGGGGACGCGTGAGCCGAGTGGAAGCCGCGGCCGACTGGATGAGCGCTGCCCTGCCCGGCCTGATCCGGCGGCACGGCGTGCCCGGTGCGCAGCTGGCCGTACTGGTGGACGGGGAGATCACCGACGTGGCGGCCGGCGTGCTCAACGTGGCGACGGGTGTTCCCGCCACGACGAACTCCGTGTTCCAGCTCGGATCGATCACCAAGGTGCTGACCGCGACGCTGGTGCTGCAGCTCGTTCACGAGGGGCTGGCCGAGCTCGATCAGCCGGTGCGGGATCACCTGCCCGATTTCACCCTCGCCGACGAACGCGCCGCGGAGACGGTGACCGTGCGGCAGTTGCTGTGCCACACCGGAGGTTTCGAGGGAGATCTGTTCACCGACACGGGCCGCGACTCCGACGCCGTCGAGAAGTACGTCCGGTTGTTGCGCGACTGTCCGCAGTCGTTCCCACCCGGCTCCCTCTTCTCCTACTGCAACAGCGGCTACGTGGTGCTCGGGCGACTGCTGGAAGTGTTGCGCGACAAGGCCTTTCATGACGTGCTGCGCGAACGGATCGTCAGCCCGCTCGGCCTCGCCGAGGTCGCGACCTGTGCCGACGAGGCGATCCTGATGGAGGCCGCTGTCGGTCACACGCGGTCTGCGGACGGCACCACTTGCCCCGTGCCGACCTGGGCGATGCCCGCCTCTACGGCGCCCGCGGGTGCCATGCTCGCGATGAACACGCGAGATCTGCTCGAGTTCGCGCGGATGCACCTGACGACCGTCGACTACGACGTGATGAGGAAACCGCAGATTCAGGTTCCCTCCCTGGGGACTCAGTCCGGCCATTGGGGACTGGGATGGTGTCTGCCGGACTACGGCGGGCGGTTGGTGCTCGCGCACGGCGGCCGGACCTACGGACAGCGCTCTTTGCTCAGGGTGGTACCGGAAGCCGGTGTCGCGGTCGCACTGCTGACCAACGGCGGTGACATCTACGCCATGTACGAGGAGGTGTTCGGCCACCTGCTGGCCGAACTGGCGGACGTCGCGCAGCCCGCGCTTCCCGTGCCTCCACCCGAGCCTCTGCCTGTCGACGGTCACCGAGTCGCCGGCACGTATCGAACCTTCCTGACAGAACTGCGCGTTGCCGTCGAGCCCGGCGGCCGCCGGGCCTGGCTGAGCAGGTGGGCCGACGGCACCGAAACCGGTCCTCCCAGCGAGCTCGTCCGGTTGGACGACGACGCGCTGATCATGGTGAAACCCGAGGAAGGCAAGCACTCCGTGATCCGGCTCGGCGAGAACGCCCCGGACGGTCGCACGCGCTACCTGCACACCGGTCGAGTGGCCGTGCGGGCAAGCTAGATCATCTGATCGAACAAAAACGGGCAAGATTCGACAGAAATATTCGCGAAATACGAGCTTCTCTCACCGCAAGAACGCCCGAACGGGCACCCTTGCGGTGAGGCGAAGGCCCTTCGCGAGCGATACATCGCGGTTCCGGTATTCGACGGGGCCACTCGGTTCAGGGGTGGGTTCGACACCTCGCCCCGAGGCTCGATACAGCCTCGGTCATACTGCTTGACCAGCGCAAATTTCTCGACAGCCAGAGCGCCTACAAGGACTTTCGGCCGATCCGGGAAACCAGCTCGCGGGCCGGATGTTTCCGAGCCGTGCGGGGATATGGACACACCGTTGACACCCCGGCAATCCATATGACAAATTCGAGCAACTTCCAACAGAAAAAAACAGCAGGCACCGAAGCAAGCTGTGGAAGTCCGCTGCTACTCCGACATCCGCCAAGTCGGCAAGGAGATCCCTGTGAAGAGAACACTGCGAACAGTGCTGTCGGCAGTGCTCGTCGCCGCGGTCGCACCCGTCGTGCTGTCGCTCGCGCCCCCGGCCCAGGCCCTCGACAACGGTCTGGGCCGCACCCCGCAGCTGGGCTGGAACGACTGGAACAGCTTCGGCTGCAACGTCACCGACAGCCTGGTCCGGCAGACCGCTGACGCGATGGTCAGCAGCGGTATGGCCGCCGCCGGCTACACCTACGTCAACATCGACGACTGCTGGTCGGAGATGTCCCGTGACGGCAACGGAAACCTGGTGCCCTCGCGAACCAAGTTCCCCGACGGCATGAAGGCGGTCGCCGACTACGTCCACGGCAAGGGCCTGAAGCTGGGCATCTACTCCTCGGCCGGCACCACCACCTGCGCCGGGTTCCCGGCCAGCCTCGGCAACGAGCAGCGTGACGCCAACCTGTGGGCCTCATGGGGGATCGACTACCTCAAGTACGACAACTGCGGCGACCACCGGGGCATCAGCGGCCAGGACCGCTACATCGCGATGCGCGACGCGCTGGCGAAGACCGGTCGGCAGATCTTCTTCGCGATCTGCAACTGGGGCAACGACAACGTCCTGCAGTGGGGAGCGGCGACCGGCAACTCCTGGCGCACCACCGGTGACATCCAGGCGAACTGGAACTCGGTGATGAGCATCCTGGACCTCCAGCCCGGCTGGGCGGGCGCGTCCCGCCCCGGAGCGTGGAACGACCCGGACATGCTGGAGGTCGGCAACGGCCTGACCGACACGGAGTCGCAGGCGCACTTCAGCTTGTGGGCGCTGCTCAACGCGCCGCTGATCGCCGGCAACGACCTGCGCACCATGAGCGCTGCCACCAAGGCCATCCTGACCAACACCGAGGTCATCGCGGTCAACCAGGACTGGGGAGGCCGCCAGGGCAACCGGATCGTGGACAACGGCAACACCGAGGTGTGGACCAAGCCCATGGCCAACGGTTCGGTCGCGGTCGTCCTGCTCAACCGCAACTCCTCCACCGCGACCGTGTCGACCACGGCGTCGCAGATCGGCCTGGGCTCGGCGAGCAGCTACTCGGTGCGCGACCTGTGGGCGCACACCACGAGCAGCACCAGCGGCACGATCAGCGCCTCCGTCCCGGCACACGGCGCGGCGATGTACGTGGTCAGCGGCGGCGGCAACCCCGGCGGGTCGACGTTCGGCCTGCGCGGTACGGCGTCCAACCGGTGCCTGGACATCACCGGTGGCGCGCAGACCAACGGCACCCTCGCCGAGATCTGGGACTGCCACGGCCAGGCCAACCAGACGTTCACCAGCACCGCCTCCGGCGAGCTGCGCGTCTACAACAACACCAAGTGCCTCGACGTCACCGGTGCCGGCACGGCCAACGGCACCGCGGTGGAGATCTGGGACTGCAACGGCGGCACCAACCAGCAGTTCACCATCAACACCGACGGCACGGTCCGGGCTGCCGGGGCCGCCAAGTGCCTCGACGCCACCGGCACCGCCAACGGCGCCAAGGTCGTGATCTGGGACTGCAACGGCCAGACCAACCAGAAGTGGAACAAGGTCTGACCCCATGAGTGCTCGGGGTGGGGCACACCTGCCCCGAGCACGTCGGCCTCGATGTTCACGCTCACGTCCAAGTCGTTTCAAAGACAAAGACGCCAGCCGCAGAACGACAGGCCAGCTTGTTAGCGTTAACAGAACTCGTTGACTGCCGGTAACCGCGGCGCTACATTGACCCGGCATTCGCCCACACCCCCTGTCCACAGTGGTCGATCGGATCCCTGCGACGCGGTACCGACCTGTTGTGCCACAACGGTTCCGGGTTGCCCAGCCTCCTCTCCCCTCACCCAGGAGCTTCGGTGACGCACCCTGCTGACAACACGCTCTCCCGGCGCGAGTTCGGTCTGCTCGCGGCGACCGGCATCGCGGCGTCGGCCCTGCCCGGCCCGGTCGCCGCAGCCCCGCGACGTGACCGCTACACCCCCACCTGGCCGTCGATCGACCGCCACCCTGCCGCCCCGGAGTGGTTCCAGGACGCCAAGTTCGGCGTCTACTGGCACTGGGGCGCCTTCACCACGCCGGAGTACGGCAGCGAGTGGTACGGCCGGGACATGTACCGGCCGGACAGCCGCGAGCACGGCCACCACCAGGAGGTCTACGGCGACCCCGCCGAGTGGGGCTACGAGCGGTTCATCGACGGAGGCGTGGACCGCGCGGGCAACCACGTCCAGTTCGCGCCCCGGCTCGTGTCGCGGGGCGGCAGGTTCGACCCGGACGAATGGGCGAGGATCGTCAAGGACGCCGGCGCGAAGTTCGCGGGCCCGGTCGCGGAACACCACGACGGGTACTCGATGTGGCACAGCCGGGTCAACGAGTGGAACTCCGTGACGAGGGGACCGCGGCTCGACCTGCTGAACCTGTTCGCCAAGGCGGTCCGCGCCCAAGGGCTCAAGCTGCTGGTGTCTATGCACCACGCGTTCAACTACAACGGCTTCTTCGACTACGCCCCGCGCCACACGGACCCGAGTCTGCGCAAGCTCTACGGACAGCTGCCGCGCGCCGAGGAGGACGCGCTGTGGCTGGCCAAGCTGAAGGAGGTCGTCGACCGGGCCAAGCCCGACATCCTCTGGCAGGACTTCTCCCTGAACTCACCGGGTTACTGCTTCAACGACGGCCCCTGCGCGGTTGGTGAACAGCAACGGCTGGAGTTCCTCGCCTACTACTACAACCAGGCCGAGAGGTGGGGCAAGGACGTCGTAGCGACCTACAAGCACTTCGACAAGGGCTTCACCAACTCCGGTCAGGTCGAGGACTACGAGCGCGGCGGACCGGCGGACATCGTCACGCCGTACTGGCTCACCGACGACGCGATCAGCAGCTCCAGCTGGAGCTACACCAGAGGAATCGGCTACTACTCCAGCACCCAGATGATCCACTCGCTGATCGACCGGGTCAGCAAGGGCGGCAACATGCTGCTCAACATCTCTCCCACGCTCGAAGGCGTCATTCCCGACGAGCAGCGCGCGGTCCTCGCGGACATCGGCACCTACCTGCGGCGGTTCGGCGAGTCGATCTACTCCACCCGCGCGTGGTACGTCTACGGCGAGGGGCCGACCAAGATGGGCGGCGGCTCGTTCGTGGCGCCCAAGGTCGGTACCGCCAAGGACATCCGGTTCACCCGCGACAAGGCCGGGCGGGTCCTCTACGCCACGGTGCTGGCCTGGCCCGGCGCGACGCTGAACATCACGACGCTGTCCGCGAAACACGCCGACCTCGCCGGCCTCCAGCGCGTGCAGCTGCTCGGCGACGCGACGTCGCTCACCTGCCGCCAGGACGACACCGGGTTGCACGTCGCACTGCCGGAGACGAAACCGTTCGACGCGCACGCCTACGTCCTCAAGCTCACCTTCACCGGCCGGATCCCCGTGGTCGCACCGGAATCGGGGGTCGCCGTGTTCGCAGACCGCGACTACCGCGGTACCGGCACGAACCTCTCCGTGGGCACCTACACCGCGGCGCAGCTCCAGCAGAAGGGCCTCGCACCGCGCAGCATCTCCTCGGTCCTGCCCGCGGAAGGCTGTGAACTGCTCGGCCACCCCGCCGACAACCTGTCCGGCGCCCCGGTCAGCATCACGAGCCCAACGCCCGATCTCTGTTCCCGCAAGGCCGACAACGCGATCGTCTCCGCACGCGTACGGCTCGACCCCGCCCGCTGGTTCCGCATCATCAACGTGACCAACGGACTGGCCGTGGACGGCGGTGGCGCGGTCGCCGCCGGCAGCCCGCTGAAGATCTGGACCCCGGACGGCAGCACGAACCTGCAGTTCCGGGTCGAGGACGCGGACAGCGGGTCCGTCAAGCTGACCAACACCAACGGCCTGGTCATCGACGGCACGCAAGCCACGCGACAGGGCGGCAACCCGGTGCAGTCCGTCTACACCGGAGCGCCGGGACAGCAGTGGTCGATCACGAGCACCGGAGGCAACACCTTCGTGATCGCCAACCGAGTGACCCGCCTGGTGCTCGACAGCGGCGGCAACGTCGGCTCGGGATCCCCGCTCAAGGTCTGGACCGATGACGGCAGTCCCAACCTGCGCTGGCAGTTCTTCCTCGCCTGAGCCACAGCGGAAGAGCGCGTCGACCTCACCCCGAGACCGGAAGGTCCGCGCCGTCGCGCAGGAACACGGGGATGCGGCCGAGCGGCGCCTCGACGGTGACCGTTCGGCCGCCCTCGTGCACCTGCCCGGTCCACGCGTCGGTCCACTGCGGACCTCTCGGCAGCCGCACCTGACGTTGCCTGGCGCCGTACGCGTACACCGGCGCGACGAGCAGGTCCGGCCCGAACAGGAACTGGTCGTCGGCTTCCCAGGCGCTCTCGTCGTCCGGGAAGTCGACGAACAGCGGCCGCATCGGCGGGATCCCGCTCCGGCTCGCGACCCGCATCTGCGCCAGCACGTACGGGCGCAGCCTCTCCCGCAGCCGCAGCATCGCGGTGATGTGCCCGTAGGCCTCGTCGCCGTACGACCAGACTTCGTTGGGACCACCGGTTTTCGCCGGTGTGAACGGCATCCAGGGCAGGCGGGTGCCGTGCAGGCGGAACAACGGGCAGAAGGCGCCGTACTGGAACCACCGCACCATGAGCTCGCGGAACTCCGGCGAGTCGGGGTCGCCACCGGTGAAACCGCCGATGTCCGTGGTCCACCAGGGGATGCCGCTCATCGCGACGTTCAGCCCGGCGCGGATCTGGCGGCCCAGCGCGTCGAACGTCGAGTCGATGTCACCGGACCACAGGGCGGCGCCGTAGCGCTGGCTGCCCGCCCACGCCGAGCGGCACAGCGAGATGATCTCGGTCTCGCCCTCCTGCCGCATGCCGTCGTAGAAGGCGCGGGCGTGGTCGGCGGGGTAAGCGTTGATCACTTCCAGGCCGGGTCCGTCGTGCGTCAGCAGGTTCGCGAACGTGCCCGGCCTGATCTCCGGCTCGCACGCGTCCAGCCACCAGACCCGGATGCCGTGGCGGTAGTAGTTCTCGCGCACCTGCTGCCAGACGAACGCGCGGGCCTCGGGGTTGGTGGCGTCGTAGAACGAGACGCCGATCTCGGCGGCCACGCCCTTGTCCGGCCAGTCGGCGTGCACCGGCGGTCCCTGCTCGGTCGCGATGAACAGACCGCGCTCCAGCATCGTGCGGTAGTGCTCGGACAACGGGCTGACCGACGGCCACACGGAGACCATCAGCTTCACGCCGAGGCCGTCGAGCTCCCGCACGGCCGCAGCCGGGTCCGGCCACTCCTCGGGGTCGAACCGCCACTCCCCCAGGTGGGTCCAGTGGAAGAAGTCGCACACGATCACCGACAGCGGCAGCTCGCGCCGCCGGTACTCGCGCGCCACCTCCAGCAGCTCCTCCTGCGACCGGTAGCGCAGCTTGCTCTGCCAGAACCCGGCCGCCCACTCCGGGAACTCCGGTGCGTGGCCGGTCACGTCGGCATAGCGCGACAGCAACGCGGCCGGCTCGCCCGCGCTGAACCAGTAGTCGATCTGCCGCGCGCTGTCGGACACCCAGCGGGTCGCGGTGCGGCCCAGCTCCACCCGGCCGACCGCGGGCGAGTTCCAGAGCAGGGCGTAGCCGCGGTTCGACACGAGCAGCGGAATGCTCACCTCGGCGTTGCGCTGCACCAGTTCGACGACGGAACCCTTCTGGTCGAGCAGGCCGTGCTGGTGCTGACCGAGCCCGAAGAGGCGTTCCCCCTCGTAGGCGCGGAAGTTCTGCTCGACGCGGTGGTAACCGTTTCCGGTCGAGGTGAACAACCGCGGCCCCGGCCACCAGAAGTGGATCGGCTCCTCGGCGAGCAGCTCCTCGCCGGTGTCGTCGCGGACGAACCGCACGACGCCGTCGCCCAGCTCGACCCGCAGGTTCCCGTTGACCAGCACCGCCTTGCCGGGACCGAGCTCGCACTCCGTGACGTCGACCGGCGGGTCGAGCAACGCGCCCCGCACGTCGTCCCGCACGCCGTTCAGACCCACCCGGACGCGGACGCTGCTCTCACCCCACGCCTCGACCAGGACGACCTGGTGGCCGTCCCGCCACTCGATACCGCGCGGCACTTCCCGGAACGTGGTCATGTCATCGGAATCGAAGCGTTTCGACTCTCGTACGTCAAGCCTTCACGACCGACGACGAGGGGAGCTTTCCTCCGGGGCGGAGGAAAGCTCCCCTCGTCACTCAACTCAGGCCCTGCGGCGGCGTCCCGTCAGGACCAGGAACGCGCCACCGAGCACCATGGCCAGACCCGCGGCCAGCCAGGCCCACACCGACGCGCCGGTCCACGCCAGCGGCGGTGCGGGCGGTGTGGGCAGCAGACCCGCGTCGAGGGTGAGGTCGACGCGTTTGTCCTTGCCCAGTTTGACGACGTGGGTGCATCCGGTCGCCGGGTCGGCGTCGGAGTCCTTGCCGTCGTCGCCGACGTTCGGTGTGGTGAGCTTGCGTCCCGCGACCAGGCCGGTCTGGGGATCGGCGTTGAAGCAGACCTTGTAGTCACCGTCGGGCAGGTCGGTGAACAGGTACTTGCCGCCGGAGTCGGTCTTGGTCTGGGTCACCGGTTTGCCGGAGCCGTCCTGCAGGAACACCGGCAGGCCGGGCACACCGGGTTCGCCGGTGTCCTGCACGCCGTTGGAGTTGTTGTCGTACCAGACGTAGTCGCCGACGCGGTTGGTCGGCGGCACCAGGCCGAGGTCGAGGGTCAGGTTCTCGCGCTTGCCCACGCCGACGGTCACCGGCGGCGTGCACCCGGTCGCCGGGTCGGCGTCGGAGTCCTTCGCGTCGTCGGCACCGGTGTTCGGCGTGGTGAACTGGAAGTCCTTCACCGCGTCGGGCATCGGGCCGAAGCACACCGCGTACTTGCCATCAGGCAGATCACCGAACAGGTACTTGCCGTTCGCGTCGGTCTTCGTGGTCTGCCCCGTCGACAACGTCACCGGCACATCAGGCACACCGGGCTCACCGTTGTCCTGGACGCCGTTCTTGTTGTCGTCACGCCACACCAGGTCACCGAGCTTGTCCGGCGGGGAGACCAGACCCATGTCCAGCGTCAGGTCCACCCGCTTCCCGGTGCCCAGCGTCGTCTCCGGCGTGCACCCCGTGGCCGGGTCGGCGTCGGAGTCCTTCGCGTCGTCGCCACCGGCGTTCTGCTTGGTGACCAGGTAGTCCTTCACCGCCGCGGGCAGGTTCGCGAGGTCGAAGCACACCGTGTACGTGCCGTCCGGGAGGTTGTCGAACAGGTACTTGCCCTGCGCGTCCGTGGTCGTGGTCGCACCGGTGGACAGCGTGACCTTCACGCCCTGCACCGGGATGTCGGTGGCGTCCTGCAGACCGTCGGAGTTCACGTCGACCCACACGTAGTCACCGAGACGGTTGACCGGCGAGATCAGACCCAGGTCCAGCGTCGGGTCCTCCGGCTTGTCCACGCCCAGCGTCGTCTCCGGCGTGCAGCCCGTGGCCGGGTCGGCGTCGGAGTCCTTCGCGTCGTCGCCACCGGCGTTGGGCTTCGTCGGCACGTAGTCCTTCACGGCCGCGGGCAGGTTCGCGAGGTCGAAGCACACCGTGTAGGTGCCGTCGGGCAGGTTCGGGAACTCGTAGCGGCCGTTCTGGTCGGTGGTCGTCGTCCTGCCGCCCACCCTGACCGTCACACCGGGCACACCGGGCTCGTCCGGGTCCTGCACGCCGTTCTTGTTGCCGTCACGCCACACCAGGTCACCGAGCTTGTCCGGTGGCCTGATACCCAGATCCAGCGTCAGGTCCTCACGCTTGGCGGACCCCAGCGACGTCTCCGGCGTGCAACCGTCCGCACCCGCGTCGGAGTCCTTCGCGTCGTCCCCGCCCGCGTCCGGCCTCGTCACCAGGTAGCTCTGGTACGGGGCAGGCAGGTTCGCGAGGCCGAAGCACACCTTGTACGTGCCGTCGGCCAGGTTGTCGAACAGGTACTTGCCCTGCGCGTCCGTCGTGGTCGTGGCACCGGTGCTCAGCTTCACCGTCACACCGGCAACCGGAGCCTCGCCCGCGTCCTGCACACCGTTGCGGTTGGTGTCCACCCACACGAAGTCACCGAGCTTGTCGTTCGGCGGCACAATGCCCGCGTCCAGCGTGAGGTCCACCCGCTTGGCAGCCCCCAGCGTCGCGGCCGGAGTGCAGCCGTCGGCCGGATCGGCGTCGGAGTCCTTCGCGTCGTCACCACCCAGGTCCCTGCCGGTGAACGTGTAACCGGCGTACTGGGCGGGCAGCGACGACACGTCGAAACACACCTTGTACGTGCCGTCCGGCAGGCCGCCGAACAGGTACTTGCCCTGCGCGTCCGTCGTGGTCGTGGCACCGGTGCTCAGCTTCACCGTCACACCGGCAACACCCGGCTCACCCGCGTCCTGCACACCGTTGCGGTTGGTGTCCACCCACACGAAGTCACCGAGAGAGTTGATGACCTTCGCGTTGATACCCGCGTCGACCGTGTGGTCGGCGGTACCCGCCTTGCCCGTGGTCACCTGGGCCTTGCCCGCGGCGTCCACATTGGAGTCGACGACGCGGTCCGCACCGGCTTCCTTCGCGGTCCACTTGATGTCCGCGAGCGGTGGCGCACCCGGCAAGGCCGCCGTGTTCACCCCGCTGTAGTCGAAGGCCAGGTTGTAGCAGGTCTCCGGCTTCAGACCGTCCGCCGCACCGAAGTAGTACTCACCCTTGGCGTTCGTCGTCTTCACCGGCAACGCCGCACCACCGGCACACGGCGTCGCCGTCACCTTCACCCCCGCCACCGCGGGCTCGTCACCGTCCTGCACACCGTCCGCATCCGTGTCGAACCACACGCGGTTGCCCAGCTGCACCGGCGCCAGATCGCACAACGCCTCCAGATCACCGAGACCGTTCGCCTTGCCCCAGCCCTCGGTGTTCACGTCGCTGATCTGGTAGGAGTTCGGGAACCCGGCGGCCATCATGGTGCCGTTGGCCCGGTCGAACCAGCCGACACCGGCGGTGTTGATGGCGGTGGGGTCCATCACCGTCTCCGGCATCCGGCTCTCGTTGTACAGCACGGTGAGCGCGCCCTGCGCGGTCTCGTGGTGCGGGCTGCCGTCGGCGTTGCTGAAGTACTCACCGGGGTAGTACTCGACCACCGCGGAGTTCTCGTTGGTGTCGGCGCCGGCGCCGGTGTTGTTGTTGGGGCAGCCGCCGGTGCCTTCCCAGGCGTAGCTGCCGTCGGCCTGACGGCAGACCCTGTTCAGGTCACCACCGCTGACGGTGTCGAACGTCCCGGCCGACCCGTCCGCCGGGGACAGGCTCTTGCCGCCCTGGTCGCCGAAGCGGTCGCGGAACGCCAGGACGAGATCGCCCTTCGACTCGACGCCGATGTCGGTCAGCAGCGGCTCGGGGTGGGTCACCAGGCCGCCGTTGGGGGCCGGCTGCGCGAAGGTGGTCTGCCACGGCTGCCAGTGGTCCGTACCGGAGCCCAACCACAGCGCCGTGCCGCGCAGGAAGTTCAACGGCTGGCTGACGATCGGCGCACCGAACGCACCGCCGGAGAACGTCCGCACCACGACCTTCATGTCGGCCGCGTTCTGGCTCGTCTCGCCGGAGCAGACACCACCCACGTACAGCAGACCGTCGCGGACGCCGAGGGCGCCGGGCCGCCAGTCGTTCGCGTTGGCGCACGGCGACGGGATCGCGTAGGAGGCCTTCGGCGCGCTCGCCGTCGCCACCGTGGCGTCGTAGACGTAGAGCTTGCGGTCGGCCAGGTTGACGACGTAGAGCTCGCTGCCGTCCTCGGAGATGTCGATGTCGCCCAGTGACTCCTTGCCGACCACGTTGGCGAAGGCGCCGTCGAAGTTGCTCGCGTGGTTGTGCGCGGTGCCGCCCGCGTTGGGCACGGTGGTGAACAGCGCCGTCGCACCACCGCCCGCGGGCGTGACGTAGATGCCGCCCTGCTTGCCGGGCCCGTAGTCGGTGAGGCGCTTGGCGAACGCGCCGGAGAAGATCCGCTTGTCCTGCTTGCGGTACGCGATGCCGTACACCGAGCCGGTGGCGCCCTGGTTCGCGATCTGCGCCGGCGCGGCGGTACCGCGGGCGGTGAACGGGAAGGTCACCAGTGAACGCGCCGCGTTGTTGACGTTGCTGCTGCCGTCCTGCTTGCGCGTCGCCCGCTGGCAGGCGGTCACGAGCGTCGGGTTCGCCTGGCAGTAGTCGGACGGGTTCCACAGGCCGGTGGTGACCGTGACGTTCTTGCCGCCCGAGACGTCCACGAACATCGTGTTGCTCTCGAGCGTGGCACCGGCGGGAGCGGGCTGCAGCGCGCTGCCGGCCGGCGGGTTCACCTGCACCCGGTACTTGCCGCCGCTCACCGCGCCGAGACCGACCGTGACGTTGCCCGCCGCGTCCGTGGTTCCGGTCGCGGTCTTGCCCGCGGGATCGGTGACGAGCACGGACGCGCCCGCCACACCCAGCTCCAAGGCGGCCTCATAGGTGCCGTTGCCGTTGATGTCTCGTACGACCTTGACGGTCAGCGAGCCGTCGCCGGGACCCGCGATCGCGGATGGCGGTACGACTGCGGCCGACGCGGCTACGAGAGCAGCCACGGCGGCTATGCCGACTGCGCTTCTCACCAGGACACTCCCACCGGATGTGTTGATCACATTGACCTGGCCACGTTAATGGGCGAGGAGGGTGATGACAGATCGCTTGATAGCGCTAACGCGCGCCGGTGGGAAAACACGAAAAGCGATCTACAGTGGACAGTCGCGTATGGACCCACCCTTTCGAGGAAGTTGCGAGCGCAACGAACTCACGGTGCGTGAAACCGCCCCCGAAAGCGGAGTTCAGCTTGCTCCAAACTCGCGGACAGGGTGATACTTCGTCGCGCGTTGACGTCCCAACACCATCAGAATTGATGAACGACGTCCACCGGAGTGGTCAGCACGCGGTTGCGGTCCACCGCGCGAGTGCTGCCGGTGATGATGAACGATCCGCGCAAGGGCGTGTCGCGGGACGAACCGCCGACGGCGAGGTCGATCCGGCCCGGTTCCACGATCCGCCGCAGGTCGACTCCGGTGAACGCGAGACGGTCGGTGTGCAGCCGGAACGTCACTCGGGCGCGTTGTCGGGCCCCGAGGGCCACGCGGGCGAAACCGGCGAGCTGCGCGACGGGGCGGGCGAGCTGCGCGACCGGGTCGTCGAAGTAGAGCTGCACCACTTCCTCTCCGCCGCGCGGGCCGGTGTTCGTCACGGTGCAGCTGACGGTGATCTCGCCGTCGACCGGGACGGTGTCCGCGGAGAGCCGGAGATCGTCGTAGGCGAACGTCGTGTAGGACAGGCCGTGGCCGAACGGGAAGGCCGGCGACGGGTCGAGGTTGCTGACGCCCTGTGTGTTCCCTCCGAGCGGCGGGTGCAGGTAGGTGCCGGGCTGTCCGCCGGGCAGGGCGGGAACCTGCACGGGCAGTTTGCCGCTGGGCACCACCCGCCCGCTCAGCACGCCGGCGAGGGCCGGACCGCCCTCCTCTCCTGGGAAGAACGCCTGCACGATCGCCGCGGCCCTGCCCACGTACCGGCCGAGTGCGTACGGGCGGCCGGACACCACGAGCAGCACCACCGGGGTTCCGGTCGCGAGCAGCTGTTCGACGAGCTCGTCCTGCACTCCGGGCAGCGTCAGGTCTTCAGCGTCGCAGCCCTCACCGGACGTGCCGCGGCCGAAGAGTCCGGAGCGGTCGCCGACGACGGCCACGCACACCTGCGCGGCACGGGCGGCCGCGGCGGCGTCGGCGAAACCCGACCGGTCGGCGTCCTTGATCGGGCAGCCGTGCGAGGAGGTGATCCTCGCACCGGGCAGTTCCGCGCGCAGGGCGTCGAGCAGCGACGGTGCCTCGATGCCGAGCGGCAGGTCGGGATGGCGGGGCAGCACGTGGTTCGGGAAGGAGTAACACCCGAAGAACGCCTGCGGGTCGTCCGCACACGGGCCTACAAGCGCGATCGATGCGTTGGCCGGCAACGGAAGCGTCCCTTGCGGGTTGTCGAGCAGGACGACCGCGCGCTCGGCGAGCCGGCGTGCGATGTCCCGGTTGCCCGGCGGATCGAGATCGACGGTCCCGGCCGGTTCCGGAGCCCAGTCCTCGTCCAGCAGGCCCAGCTGGGCCTTCTGACGCAGCACCCGCCGGACCGCGCGGTCGACGTGCTTCTCGTCGACCGCACCGGACCGGACCTGGTCGAGCAGGTCCTCCCGGTAGCAGAGCGCGTCGGGCAGCTCGACGTCGATGCCTGCCCGCAACGCGAGTGCACCGGCATCGCCGTACGAGGCGGCCACGCGGTGCATCGTCGCGAGGAAGGCGATCGACCAGTAGTCGGACACGACCGTGCCCTCGAAACCCCAGTCGTCGCGCAGGATTCCGGTGAGCAGCGACTCGTCGGCGCCGGCGGGAACGCCGTCGATGTCGTTGTAGGAGTTCATGACCGAGCGCGCACCGCCCTCGCGGACGGCCATTTCGAACGGCGGCAGGATGACGTCGTGCAGTTCGCGTCGTCCCATCGCGACCGGTGCGTGGTTGCGGGCCGCCCGTGAGGCCGAGTAGCCCGCGAAGTGCTTGAGCGTGGCCACGACTCCCGCGCTCTCCAGGCCGCGGACGTACGCCGAGGCCATCATCCCCACCACGTGAGGGTCTTCGCCGAGGGTTTCCTCGACGCGCCCCCACCGATAGTCGCGCACGACGTCGAGCACCGGTGACAGTCCTTGATGGACACCCACCTGCCGCATGCCCGTGCCGATCGCGTGCGCCATCTGCTCGACCAGGGCCGGGTCGAACGTGGCGGCCCACGCCAGCGGAGCCGGGAACACCGAGGCGCGGTAGGTGGTGAAGCCGGTCAGGCATTCCTCGTGGACGATCGCCGGAATGCCCAGCCGGGTCTTCGCCACGAGCTCGCGCTGCAGGTCCGCGAGCGCGGCGGCTCCTTGCGCCGGATCGACCGGCTTGCTGCCGAACGGGCGGGTGAGGTGGCCGATCCCGTGCCGGGTGGCGGTCTCGAAGTCGGCCTGCTGAGCGAAGACGTCCTGCATCGGTGCGACGTTCTCGACCGCGCCGTCCTCGTCGTCGGTGCCGTGCGAGGCGCCCGGCCAGACGCTGCCGAGCTGGGCGAGCTTCTCCTCCAGCGTCATGGCCGCGAGCAGTGCCTCGACGCGGTCGTCGGTGGCCGGACGGCTGTTCGATGGCATGGGTTTTCCTTTGCGTGATGGGCTATTTGCCGAACCCGGCGGTCATGCCGCTGACGAGCTGACGGCGGCCGAGGACGTAGAGCACGAGCACCGGAACGGTCGACAGCACGACGGCCGCGAGCACCGCGGGGATGTTGACGGTGAACTGCCCCTGGAACGACCACAGCGCCAGCGGGAGCACCCGCTGCTCCGGGCTCTGGGTGAGGATCAACGGGAACAGGAACCCGTTCCAGACCGTGAGGCCGTCGTAGATCGCGACGGTGACGACTGCGGGTTTGGTCACGGGCAGCACCAGGCTCCACAACGTGCGCCAGTCCCCCGCGCCGTCGACCCGCATCGCGTCGAAGAGCTCCTTCGGCACGTCCCGCAGGAAGTTGGCCAGGATGACCACCGTCAAAGGAATCGCGAACGCGACGGACGGCAGGATCAGCGCGAGCAGGGTGTCGTACAGCCGCAGCCTGGTGATCATGTAGTAGATCGGGATGATCACCGCCTGCAACGGGATGGCGAGCCCGAGCAGGAACAGCCTGTAGGTGACCGCGGCGGCGCGGTCGGTGCGGCGGACGACGACGTACGCGGCCATCAGCGACACCGCGACGGTGATCACGACGGTCACCAGGGTGACGACGACGCTGTTGGCGAAGTAGGTGGCGAAGTCGTTGGCGAGGACCAGCCGGTAGTTGTCCAGCGTGGGGTCGGCGGGCGGCGCGAGCGGGTTGCCGTCGAAGAACCCGGCCTGGCTGCGCAGGCTCGTGACGACCACGTAGTAGACCGGCACGAGGATCACGAGCAGCCAGAGGAAACCGCCGAGGCCACCGGCGAGGTTCGGGCGCGGACGAGCGGTCATCCCATTCCCTCCTGCTGGCTGCCGCGGTCGAACCGGGCGAGGCGCGACAGGCCCAGCGACAGCGCGACACCGACCACCACGAGCAGGACGGCGATCGTGGCGGCCCGGCCCATGTCGTTGTTGGAGAACCCGGTCAGGTACATGTCCAGCGGCAGCAACCGGGTCGCGTTGCCTGGCCCTCCCCCGGTCAGGACGAACACGATGTCGAAGTAGGTCAACGACCCCACGAGCATCAGCGTCGAGGACGTGATGATCGTGTAACGCAGCTGCGGCAACGTGATGCTGACGAACTGGCGCACCGGACCGGCACCGTCGATGGCCGCCGCCTCGTAGAGCACCGCCGGGATCTGCCGGGCACCCGCCTGGTAGAGCAGCGTGTGGAACGGGATGAACTGCCACGCGATGACGAACACGACGACGAACAGGACGAGGTCGGGGTTGCCCAGCCAGTCCTGGGAGAGCGCCGCGAGGTGCAGTGCCTGGCTCATCCCGAAGTTCGGGTCGAGCAACGCCTTGAACGCGATGGCGATCGCCGCGGACGACAGCAGCAGCGGCAGGAAGTACAGCACCCCGAGCAGCTCGCGGTAGCGGCCCCGGCGCGCGGTGAACAGGCCGAGCAGCAACGCGACCGGCGTCTGCACCACCCACGACAGCACCATGACCTTGGCGCTGAGCCAGATCGCCTCGTGCGTGACGGGGTCGCCGAGCACCGCGGGCCAGTTCGCCAGTCCCGCCCACGACGGTGTGCCGAGCCCGTCCCAGTGCGTCAGGCTGAGCACGGCGACACCGGCGAGCGGGGCCAGGGCGAACACGGCGAAGAACACCAGCGCGGGCATCGCCATGAGCAGTGTCGGCCCGCGCCTCTCGCGCACGGTGCTCATGGCTTGATCGTCTTGTTCATCGTGTCGGTGAACTGCTGTGGGGTGATCTGCTTCAGGAACACCTGGCTCAGCGCCGTCAGCAGCGCGTCGGCCTGGCCGGGGTCGAGCGCCTGGTCCCACGAGAGCTGGAAGCTCGGTGCGTCACCGGCGAGCCGGTAGACGTCCGACAGGTAGGCGCCGTCGGGTGACGCGCTGATCTTGCTCTCCAGCCCCTTGACCGGCGGCACGGCACCACCGGCGAGCAGCGCGTCGACGTACTGCGGGCTCATCACGCCGTCCTTGAGGTAGGACAACGCGGCCTGCTTCTGCGCGTCCGACGCGGTCGCTGCGATCGACCAGAAGTTGGCGGGGTTGCCGACGATGTTCGCCGGATCGCCCTTGCCGCCCGCGACGGTGGGGAACGTGGTGTGGCCGAGCTTGCCTCCGGAGACGAACCCGGCGTCGGCGGTCTTGATCGTCGGGTAGGCCCAGCTGCCCATCAGGTACATCGCGGCCTTGCCGGTGTAGAGCAGCGCGAGGTCGGCGTTGCTGTCGGTGGCGATCGACGCGAACCCGTTGACGAACCCGCCGGCGTCGACGAGCTGCTGGATCATCGTGTTGGCCTGCAGCACCGCGGGGTTCGACCACGAGTCCGGCTTGTTCGCGGCGATGTCGGCGAACACCTGCGGGCCGCCGATGCGGTCGACGAGGTACTCCAGCCACATCAGCATCGGCCACTTGCTCTGCCCGCCGAGGCTGAACGGGGCGATGCCCGCGCTCTTGAACTTCGCCACGAGCGACAGGAGGTCGTCCCACGTCTTCGGCGGCTCCGCGCCGACGCGGGTGAAGAGCTCCTTGTTGTAGTAGAGGACGACCGGCTGCATGGCGTTGTTCGGCAGCGCGTAGGTCTTGTCTCCCACCATGCCGGTCTTCACCACCGACGGCAGGAACCGGCCGGCCAGCTGCGGATCGGCGGCCACCTCGTCGCTGAGGTCGAGCACCTTGCCGGCGTCCACCCAGGACTTGAGCGTGCCGCCACCCCAGCCGAACAGCAGGGTCGGCCCCTGGTTCGCGCCCAGTGCGGTGCGGACCTTCTGCTTGTACGCGTCGTTGGCGAAGAACGTCGGCGTGATGGCGGCGCCGGGATGCGCCTTGTTCCACGCGTCGAACGAGGACCGGAAGGTCTGCTCGTCCCCGCCGGTGAGCGACCAGGCCGTCGCCGCACCACCGGATGCGCTCGGTCCGCTGGTGCCGCACGCGGCGAGGGTGACGGCGACGGCCGCCATGGCTGCGAGTTGCTTTCGGAACATCATTGTTGCCGTCCTGTCGAAAAGTTTTCGAAACATAGGTGCAACTAGTTCGAGTAAAGTAGGCACCATAGTTTTCGAGCGTCAACAGCTGAGGCTTCGCAAAGTTTTCGGCAGGGTTTCACCAGGTGAAGGGGGAGATCGGTGACCGAGGAAGCCACCCGGCGACGCGTCACGCTCGGCGCGGTCGCACGCTCGGCCGGCGTGTCGATCGCAACGGTGTCGAAAGTGATCAACGGACGCAGCGACGTGGCACCGGCCACGCGCGCCCGGATCCAGGCCGCGTTGCTCGACCACGACTACGTCGCGCGCGGACTCGGCGGCGTACCCCAGGGCGGCCGCAGCCTCGAACTCGTCTTCGACGCCCTGGAGACGCCGAACAACCTGGAGATCATCCGCGGGGTCACCGAGGCGGTCGCCGACGCGGGTATCGCGGTCGTCGTCGGCGTCCTGCCCGACGACCCTCTTGGCGCGGAGTGGGCGCGCCGGATCGCCGGCGCCCAACGGGAAGGCGTCATCCTCGTCACCTCCACCCTGTCGCAGCAGCAACGCAACCACTTCACCGAGACCGGCGTGCCGCTCGTGCTCATCGACCCGGTGAACATCCCGGACAACTCGTTGCCCAGCATCGGCGCGACGAACTTCAGCGGCGGCATGGACGCCGCCAAACACCTCACCGAGCTCGGCCACCGCCGCATCGGCATGGTCGAAGGACGAGCCGACGCGCTGTGCGGGGTCGCCCGGCTGCACGGCTACCACGCCGCACTGGCCGCGGCGGGCATCCCGGCGGACCCGGACCTCATCCGTCCCGGCGACTTCACGTTCCAGAGCGGCTATCAGGCGGGCCTGGACCTGCTCGCCCTGGCCGACCCGCCGACCGCGGTCTTCGCCGCCAACGACCCGGAAGCGCTGGGCGTGATGGCCGCCGCCCGAGTCCGCGGCCTGCGGATCCCGGAGGACCTCAGCGTCGTCGGCTTCGACGACATGTCCCCCAGCCGCTGGGCGTCCCCACCGCTCACCACCGTGCGGCAGCCTTTCGCCGAAATGGGCCGTGCCGCCGCCGACGCCCTGCTCCAGCTCGCGGCGGGCGACACCCTCAACAGCACCCGCGTCGAACTCGCCACCACGCTCGTCGTCCGCGAGTCGACCGCGCCACCGCGCACCGCCTGATCAGGAATCCGTTCGGAGCAATCACCTTTCCAGGCATTGTGGAATGAATACCCGGAACAACCGGTGGACCGTAACACGGTCTTCAGCGCGACGATGAAAGGAATATCAGACGACGGGACGTGACCGATGCGTATTCCATCATTCGATGTTCGCCACCCCGCAACCGTTCTGACCGCCACCGCATTGCTCGTGGCGGTCACCTCAGGACCGGCCCATGCCGGCCCGCCTCCCGCGGTCCGGTGCGGCGACACCGTCACCTCCGACCTCAGCCTTTCCGCCGACCTGCACTGCAACGGCCCCGGCCTCGCCGTCAAGGCCGGTGACGTCGTCCTGGACCTCAACGGCCACAGCATCACCGGGTCCGGCACCGGCACCGGCATCTCCGTGATCGAGCAGCCCAGAATCCACGTGCGGAACGGCAGGATCTCGAATTTCGACCGCGGGGTGCTCTTCGTGGGGTCGATTGACAGCGAACTGGTCGATCTGAGCCTCACGGACAACACCGGCCACAACGTCCAAACCGCGGAAAAAAGCACCAACTTCAAGATCACCGACTGCAAGGTCCGCCGCGGTGGCGTGGAAATCGACACGACCTCGGGGCTGACCGTGACCAACTCCGAGTTCAGTCAGGCCGGAATTCAGTTCAACCTCACCAGCCGATCACCGCACATCTCCGGCTCCACGTTCGTCGACAGCCCGATCGGCTACTGGACGAACACGAACAACGGTTCCCTGACGGGGAACACCTTGATCAGGTCCGGGGTGAGCCTGCGCGAGGCGGACAACCTGACGGTGTCCGGCAACACCTTCAAGCAGGGCCACGTCCGAGTGCTGAACGGCTCGAGCAACACCACGATCACCGGCAACCGCTTCAGCGACGGCGACCGCGCGGTGTTCGTCCAGCAGGCGCTGTCGTCCGCCAACCTCCGCATCGTCCGGAACAGGTTCACCGGCAACCAGGTCGGGGTGGACGCGTCCGACGTGTTCGTCGGCGTGGAGAACGGGATCACGATCTCCGGCAACACGTTCACCGACAACGCGGTCGCCGGGATCCTCCTCGACTCCCCCACCGCGCACAGCCCCTACTGGGTGCGGATCGAGCGGAACGTCCTGAAGGCGAACGGCAGGAGGTCCGGTGGGCGCGTCGACAGCGCGGGCCGTCCGATCAACGACGGGATCCACGTGAACGTCCCGGCGAACAGCCCGGTGGAGATCACCGGGAACATCACCAGGGGGAACGCGGACTACGGCATCGAGGCGGTCCCCGGCTCGGTGACGGACGGCGGCGGGAACGTCTCCCACGGCGATCCCTCCGGCTGCCTGGGCGTTGTGTGCACCTGACAACTGTCCTTAATGGACCGGAGCGGAACCGCGCGACGCAGTGATGACGTGCGCGACGCACCTCGGGTTGCGCCCGGGAGGCGGATCTCACCAGTTCACTACTTCACTAGTGAAAGGTGTTACCTTGGCCCGCAGCCGATCACGGAGAGGAGACGGTCGTGACCATGCACGGACCGCCCGGCCAGACGCTGCCGGTCATCGCCGAGCGCGTGAGCAAGAGGTACCGCGGGGGATGGGCGCTGCGGGAGACGTCGCTGGTGATCCCGCCCAACCGGGTCGTGGCGCTCGTCGGCCCGAACGGTGCGGGCAAGAGCACGCTGATGGGGCTGACCACCGGCCTGCTGCGGCCGACGACCGGCGCGATCACCGTCTTCGGCGACCGCCCCACCGGCAAGGGACTGCATCCCGCGGTGTCCTACCTGGCGCAGCAGAAGCCGCTGTACCAGCAGTTCACCGTGACGGAGACGCTGACGTACGGGGCGCGCACCAACCCGACCTGGGACCAGGGCTACGCCGAGTACCTGGTCGCGCAGGCGGGCGTGCCGATGAACGCGAAGATCGGCACCCTGTCCGGTGGGCAGCGCACCCGCGTCTCGCTCGCGCTGGCGCTGGGCAAGCGCCCGAAGCTGCTGCTGCTCGACGAGCCGCTGGCCGATCTGGACCCGCTGGCCCGTGAGACCGTGCTGCGGGCGCTGATCACGGAGGCGCGGACGCAGGGCATCACCGTGGTGCTGTCCTCGCACGTGCTGGCGGAACTGGAAGGCGTGTGCGACCACCTCGTCCTGCTCCACAACGGACGGGTCGTGCTGGCCGGGGACGTCGGCGGGCTCAGCCCGAACGGCGTTCCGCTCGGGCAACTGGCTCTCCAGCACATGCGTGCGGCGGCGGCACAGGAGGAAGCGGCATGATCTGGGCCTCGTGGCGGCAGCAGCGCCTGCAGCTGATCACCCTGCTCGGCCTGCTGGTCGTCGGCGCCGCAGCCATCGCGCTGCTGCGGTCGAACATGGTCGGCGCGCTCGCCTCGGCGCAGCTCACCAACTGCGTGACACTGCCCCTCGAGCAGTGCGCGGCACCGGCGGGGACGGTGAAGAGCTTCGCGGAGACGTGGGCCAACCCGCTGGACGTGGGACGGATGCTGATCATCTGCGCTCCCGCGCTGATCGGTGTCTTCGTCGGCGCTCCCCTCTTCGCCCGCGAGCTGGAACAGGGCACCCACGTGCTGGCCTTCACCCAGTCGGTGAGCCGTACCCGGTGGATGGCGAGCAAGCTGCTGATCGCGCTGGTGCCGGCACTCGTCGTGCTGACCGTGCTCCAGTGGCTGGTCTCGTGGTGGCTGTCCGCGGCCGGCACGCTGGGTCCGCTGATGAACGGTCCGTTCACGGCCGTGAACTTCGGCATCGCGCACGTCTCCCCGGCCGGCTACGCGCTGTTCGCCTTCGCTCTGGGCACCTTCCTCGGCGTGGTGACCCGCCGCACCCTGGTGGCGATGACCGCGGGGCTCGGCGCCTTCGTCGTCATGCGCTTCGCCCTGGCCGGCGTGGTGGACCGCCTGGTTCCCGCCCAGCGCCAGGAACTGCCGCACGACGCGGACCTGACGGTGCTGTCCCGGACAGACCGCCTGGTGCTCGACGAGGGCTGGCTCGACGCGGCGGGGCAGCCGGTCCCCGACGACCGGGCCTCGGCCCTGCTCCAGGCCTGCAAGTCGGCACCGGGCGGGGTGCCGAACACGCAGGAGGGGTTCCTCGCGTGCCTGCCGCAGTCCGGTCTGGTCAAGAAGTACTCGCTCTTCATCCCGGAAAGCCAGGCGTGGCAGGTGCACCTGGTCGACGCGACGATCTTCACCGCACTCGCGCTCGTGCTGCTGGCGGGCACCGCCTGGGCGCTGCGGCGGCAGAGCTGACCGGGATGCGGGTCCCCGGCTGCGGCAGCACCTATGCTGACCGGTGTGATCGAGTTCCGGATCGACCGGCGTTCCGGGGTCTCCACCTACATGCAGATCGTCCAGCAGGTCAAACAAGCCATGCGGCTGGGACTGCTGAACCCCGGTGACCGGCTGCCCGCGGCACGGGAGGTGGTGGAGGCGACCACCGTCAACCCCAACACCGTGCTCAAGGCGTACCGCGAACTGGAACGCGAGGGACTGGCGGAGGGCCGCCGGGGTCTGGGCACCTTCGTGACCAAGTCGCTGTCCTCCGAAGCGACCACCGGTGACGACGCACCGCTGCGACAGGAGCTGTCCGGCTGGATGAGGCACGCACGGGCGGACGGCCTCGACGTCGAGGACGTCGACGCCCTGTACACCGCGGTCCGCGACGAGATCTACCCCGCCGAGGAACGATGACGACTCCCCTGAGCGCCACCGCCGTGGGCAAGCGATACCGCACCCGCTGGGCGATCCGCGACTGCAGCTTCACCGTCCCCGAGGGCAAGGTCGTCGCGCTGGTCGGTCCGAACGGCGCGGGCAAGAGCACCCTGCTGCGCATGGCCGCGGGCCTCGTCCGCCCGACGACCGGTGAGCTGACGATCTTCGGCACGCCGTCGCGGAACCGCATCCACCCGGACGTCTCGTTCCTGGCGCAGAACCGTCCGCTCTACCGCGATCTCACGGTGAGCGAACTGATGCGCGTCTGCGCGGCCATGAACGACCGTTGGTCCACCGACCGGGTCCGCGAGGTGCTCGGACTGCTGGGCGGTGTGGACCTCGACGCGAAGGTCCGCACGCTGTCCGGGGGCGCGGTGACCCAGGTGGCCATCGCGATGGCGCTGGGACGGCTCCCCCGGCTGCTGCTCCTGGACGAACCGCTGTCCGATCTGGACCCGCTGGCCCGCGACGAGACGCTGCGGATCATCATGACCGAGGTCGCCGAACGCGGCACCACCGTGGTGATGTCCTCGCACGTGCTCAGCGACCTGCGCGAGGTGTGCGACCACCTCCTGCTCGTCGACGAGGGCAGGGTCCAGCTCGACGGTGACATCGAGGAAGTCCTGGCACGGCACCGGATCCTCGTCGGCCCGGTCGCCGAGGAGTCCACTGTGGAGGGGACGCTCGTCAGCGCCACCCGCACTCAGCGCCAGTCCTCACTGCTGATGCGGGACGCCGGGCCGGTGCCGCAGGGCTGGGCGGGCACCGAACCCGACCTGGACTCCCTGGTCATGGGCTACCTGCGCGCCTCACGCGAACGGTCTCCGACCACTCCTCGTCGTCGATGAAGGGCTCCTTCATCCACCTCAGGTCGATGAAGGAGCCCTTCATCGCCGGCGCGCCGGCGCCGTGAGAGCCCGCACATCAAGATCAAGACAGCGAGTGACGATCTGCGGGACCTCAGGCCAGGTGCACCAGCACCACGCCGTCGTTGCCGGGAGCCACCTCCACCCGCCGGTACAGCTTCTTCACGTGCGGCTGCTTCAGCATGGCGAGCACGCGGCTCCTGAGCTTGCCGGACCCCTTGCCCGTGATGATCTCGACGAGCGGCACCTTCTCCCCGGCCGCCCGGAACAGCGCGTTGCGCACCGCGGTGGCGATGTCCCGATCGCTGCGGAAGACCGGGTGCAGGTCGACGGTGATCTTCGCGGCCATCGTCAGGACCCCGTCGGCGCGTCACCGGCGCCTGCTCGCGGCCGCGGGAAGGTGGTGAGCCCCTCCTCCACCAACCGGGCGGCGCGGTGGACCTCCCCGGCC
Source organism: Lentzea sp. NPDC004782 (assembly GCF_040609115.1). Lineage (NCBI taxonomy): Bacteria > Bacillati > Actinomycetota > Actinomycetes > Pseudonocardiales > Pseudonocardiaceae > Lentzea > Lentzea sp. NPDC004782. The sequence goes on along the minus strand of NZ_JBEXJN010000015.1, from coordinate 13,653 downwards.
ACGGCGCCGATCGCGGCGGACAGCGGCCGGCCGGGGCGCAGGTGGGTGCGCAGCGCGCGGAACTGCAGGCGCCACAGGCCGAGCAGAGCGGCCGCGGCGATCTGGGGTTCGGGGTCGTCGGGCCGCAGTCCGGTCCGGGCGGCGAGCACTTCGGCGGCGATGTCGACGAACCGGTCGGCGGTCTCGCTGCGGTACGCCCGCAGCGAGGGAGTGCTTCGGATGAGGTCGCCGAACCGCTGGTACCGCGCCAGCGCGCGGTCGGTGTCGGTGTCGGCGGCCAGACTCGCGACGACGCCGTGCCGTTCCTGGTCGAGGACGGTCAGCATCGCCGCGACCGGGGGCAGCGCCGGGTCCGACAGGTGCGTGCGCAACGCGTCGGCGGTGGCTTCCAGCCGGTCGAGGAGCAGCGCCTCCTTGCTGGGGAAGTAGTTGAAGACGGTCTTCTCGGACACCCCGCACGCCTCACCGACGTCCGCCACCCGTACGGCGTCGAAGCCGTGCTCGACGAACAGCCGCGCGGCGGTGTCGGACAGTTGCCGGCGCATCGCGCGCTTCTTGCGCTCGCGCAAGCCCTCCGTCGTCCTCACCCGGCCATCCTAGTTCAGCCGCACGAAAAGTTCTGCTACTGTAATTTTACAGCCGCTGAAGCTACCGGAGAGGCTCTCATGTCCGAGATCCACATCGTTCGCGACTACCCGCACTCACCCCTGAAGGTCTGGCGGGCGATGACCGACCCCGACCTGATTCCCCGCTGGACCTCGACCGGGAGAGGTGCTCGCGCCGTCGGGTTCCAGCCCGTCGTCGGCAACCGGTTCCAGTTCGTCGCCAAGCCGATGCCCGGCTGGCGCGGGATCGTCGACTGCGAGGTGCTGGAGGTGCGCGAGCGGGAACTGCTGCGCTACACCTGGGTCGGCGCGCCGGGCGAGACACCCAGCCAGGTCCTCTACCGGCTGGAACCCACACCCGAGGGCACCCGCTTCACCTACCACCACACCGGTTTCACCGGAATCGGCGGGTTCGCCATGGCGAAGATGCTCGGCTCGATCCGGGCCAGGATGCTCACCGTCGGCGTGCCCGCCCTGCTCGCCGAGCTCGACGAGACCGGCACGCTGCGACCGGCACGACCCCGATGAACGTCCCCGCGCAGGTGTTCGCGCTCGTCGCGGCACTCACGCACCTGTGGATCTTCACGATGGAAAGCGTCCGCTTCCGCCGTCCCGAGGTGCACGCCATGTTCGAGGTGCGCGCGGAGGACCTCGACGCGGTGCGCCCCTGGGCGTTCCACCAGGGCTGCTACAACGCCCTGCTGGCGCTGCAGGTGCTCGCCGGGCTCGTCGCGGCACACCTGGGAGCCGAAGGCCGGGCTCTCGTCCTGGCCGCTTGCGCGTCCATGCTCGCGGCGGGTGTGGCACTGATCGCCTTCGACCCCCGCCGCGCGAGGGTGAAGGGTCTGATCGGCCAGGGCGCACCGGCCCTGGCGGCCCTCGTCGCCCTCGTGATCTGAGCCGTTCGCTTGGCGCACAACGGCAAAAGCACAACCAAGGCTTCCCATTTCGGACAGGTCGGGTTGCCCGCCACCGGGTGGTGGGTGAAGCTGCACGCGATCAACGGCCTGGGAGGTACGGCATGGTCTCGCGAACGGTTGTGCTGGGGATGGCGGTGCCCGTGCTGCTCGCCGGCGCGCTCACCGCCACCGCCGAAGCGCACGGCAATCGGATCGACCACATCGTGGTGATCTACGAGGAGAACCACAGCTTCGACAACCTGTTCGGCGGCTGGGAGCGGGTCGACGGCCTGCGCGGCGCCCACCCGCGGCCGCAGGTCGCGCCGGACGGCACGGTGCTGCCCTGCCTGCCGCAGAACGACGTCAACCTCACCTCGCCCCCACTGCCCGCGAGCTGCACCAGCGGCACGACCAGCTCGGCGTTCACCAACAAGCCGTTCCAGATCGACGACTACATCAAGCCCGCGGACACGACGTGCCCGAAGCCGGGCCAGTTCCTGCCGAACGGAGTGCCGAAGGGCCAGGGCCTGCCCGGCGGCTGCACACGGGACCTGGTGCACCGCTACTACCAGGAGCAGTACCAGATCGACGGCGGCAAGATGGACCGCTACGTGGCGGCCAGCGACGCGGTCGGCCTGACCATGGGCACCTACGACACGCGCGGCCTGCCGATCTACGAGTACCTGCACGGCAAGCACGCCCCGAACTACGCCATCGCCGACCACTTCTTCCAGGGCGCGTTCGGCGGCTCGTTCCTCAACCACCAGTGGTTGATCACGCCCAACACGCCGACGTGGCCGGGTGCCGTGCGCGACGGTTCGGCGAACGACCTGCACTCGGTCGTGGGACCGGACGGCAACCCCGGTTCCTCGCCGCTGCACCCCGCCGCACCGGGCACCGCGGACCGCGCGCTCACCCAGGCGGCGAACCCGGACGGCACGTGCGCCGTCCCGGCCGGGGTGGCGGCACCGCCCAAGGGCACGACGTGCGGTGACTACGCGGTCAACACGATCCAGCCGCCGTACCAGCCGTACGCGCCGGGCACCGCCGTGGCGAAGCGACTGCCACCGCAGACGACGCCGACCATCGGTGACCGGCTGTCCGCGGCGAACGTCGACTGGGCCTGGTACTCCGGTGGCTGGGACAACGCGAACGGCAACGTCGGCGGCCCCGGCTGGACGAACGGCACGACGCCGGGCACCTGCACGAGCCCGCGCACCGCGGCCGGCGCGGTGTACCCGAACTGTCCTGATGCGACGTTCCAGTACCACCACCAGCCGTTCAACTACTACGCGAACTACGCCCCCGGCACCGCCGCACGCGCGGCACACCTGCGCGACGAGGTCGAGTTCATCTCCGCGGCGAAGTCCGGCCACCTCAAGCCGGTCAGCCTGGTCAAGCCCGTCGGCGAGGAGAACGAGCACCCCGGCTACGCGAGCGAGGACACCGGCAGCCGCCACCTCGTCGACCTGCTCAAGGCCGTTGAGGAAGGTCCGGACGCCGCCCACACCATGGTCGTCGTCACCTACGACGAGTTCGGCGGCCAGTGGGACCACGTCCCGCCACCGTCCCGCCGCGGCGTGAGCGACCAGTGGGGTCCCGGCACCCGCATCCCCGCGCTGGTGGTCTCCCCCCTGCTGCCGCGCCGGTTCTCCGTCGACCACACGCCGCACGACACCACGTCGATCATGGCGACGATCGAGCACCAGTTCCACCTCAAGCCGCTCGGCACGCGCGATGCCGCGGTCTGCGACCTGTTCACCACGTTCCGGCGGTGGTAGGCGGAGCCTCCTAGTCCACATCGGACAGTGCAGGACCGAGCGGGTCACCGCACCCCCGGCGGTGACCCGCTCGACCGCATCAGGCGGCTTCCAGCGTGACCTTCGCGTCCGCGCCGTTGTGCCAGCCGCTGATGTACTTGGGGCTGGGCTTGGTGGCGTCACACCACTGCCACTTGTACTTCCAGCTGCCGATCGTGACCCGGCCGACGGCGCACTTGCCGTCACCCTCCCTGTTGTCCCACAGCCACATCGCGGTGCTGCTCTGCTTGACGCCGTTGTAGGTGCGCTGGCACTCGGTGTACCGCATGCTCACGATGCGGTTCGGCTTGTTCGGGACGTAGATGTCCTTCGTCGTGCACGCCTGCGCGGTCACGTCGTCGGAGGACGTAGCCGCTGACGCGGGTGCTCCCCCGAGCAGACCTGCCGCGAACACGAGGGACGCGACCGACATCCCCCACCTGAAAACCGTTCGGCCGTTCATAACGTCTCCTGTCACTGGCCTGAACTCCTGCGACACCGACAGTGGCAGCGCCTCCTTGCCAAACCCCTTGCCAAAGCCATGACGTTTGCGGGTGTACGCGACTACCATCGCGTGCGTCGGCGACGAGGGGGAGCTTGTGTCCGACACGACGACGTTCCGGTTGCTCGGGCGAGTGGAGGCGGAAAGAGGGGGTCGCGCGATCCCGCTCGGCCGCAAGCGCGAGCGGTGCCTGCTGGCGTTGTTGCTGCTGGAGCCGCACACAGTGGTCAGCACGCAACGGTTGCTGGACCTGCTGTGGGACGACGCGGCAGGTGAGAGCGCCAAGACGCAGCTGCACAGTCACGTGTCACGGCTGCGCAAAGCGTTGGCAGACGATGAAAGCGTGCGTTTGGTCGCGCGCGACGGCGGCTATTCGGCGGAAGTCGACCCGCAGTCCGTGGATGCACACCGGTTCCGCACGATGGTCGCCGACGCGCGGATGCTGCGTGATCCGGCCGAGCGGTCGGCGTTGCTGCGCGAAGCGTTGGCGTGGTGGCGCGGACCGGTGCTGGCGGACGTCGCGTCGGACCGGCTGCGCGACCGGGTCGCCGCCGAGCTGACCGAGCTGCGGCTCGTCGCGACCGAGCTGGCGGTCGAGGCCGACCTCGACCTGGCACGGCACGAGGAGGTGATCGGCGAGCTCCTGGCGTTCATCGTCGAGCACCCGTTGCGGGAACGCCCGGTCGGTCAGCTCATGCTCGCGCTGTGCCGCAGCGGCCGGCAGGCCGATGCGCTGCAGCACTACCAGCGGCTGCGCGAACGACTCGCGGACGAGCTGGGCAGCGATCCGAGTCCGCCGTTGCAGAGGCTGCACGAGAAGGTCCTGCGCGGTGAGGTCTTGTCGCCGACCGGGCCACGACCTGGCCGCAACGACCTCCCGCGCGACGTCACCGACTTCACCGGACGCGCGGACGAGCTGCGACTGCTGCAGACCCTCGACACCGAGGCCACCGCGGTGGTGATCGATGCCATCGACGGGATGGCCGGTGTCGGGAAGACGGCGCTCGCGGTGCACTTCGCGCATCGGCTCGTCGACCGGTATCCGGACGCACAGCTGTTCATCGACCTGCACGGGCACAGCGACGACCGCGACGCCACTCCAGCCGGCACGGCGTTGGAGGCACTGCTGCGGGCGCTGGGCCTTCCCGCCAAGGACATTCCGGACGACGTGGACGAGAGATCGGCGCTGTGGCGGGCGGAACTGGCGGCACGGCGCGTGCTCGTGGTGCTGGACAACGCCCTGGACAGCGCGCAGGTCCAGCCTCTGCTGCCCGGCGCCGCCGGCTGCCTGGCGCTCGTGACCAGCAGGCGCAGGCTGGTCGACCTGCCGACCACGCGGACGGTGTCGCTGGACGTGTTGCCTCTGAGCGACGCCGTCGCACTGTTCACCTCCATCGTGGGCGAGGAACGCGCCGCCGCCGAGACCGGCGCGGTGGATGAGGTGGTGCGCGGCTGCGGCTGCCTGCCGCTGGCCGTGCGCCTCGCCGCGGCACGGTTGCGCAGCCGTCCACAGTGGACCATCAAGCACTTCGCCCACCGGCTGGCCGAGTTCTCGACCCCGGACCTGGGCGTGGCGGCCGCGTTCGACCTCTCCTACCGCCACCTGACCGGCGAGCAGCAACGGATGTTCCGCGTGCTGGGCCTGCACCCCGGCGACGACTTCGACGTGCCCGCCGCGGCCGCTCTCTCGGGCGTCGCGCCCGGTTCCGCCGAACACCTGTTGGAAGACCTCGTCGACGTGCACCTCCTCCAGTCCTCGTCGGCCGGCCGCTACCGGTTCCACGACCTGCTGCGCCAGCACGCGAGAACCCTTGCAGGGGACGCCGAACGCCACGAGGCGCTCACGCGGCTCGTCGACCACTACCTGCGCGCCGCCGACGTCGCTGACGTGATGATCGCCCCGCCCGGCCGGTTCCAGGCCGGCGCGGCCACACCGGCAGCCCCGCCACTCGGCCTCGCCGACGCCGACGAGGCCGTGGCGTGGTTCGACGCCGAACGCGTCGCCCTGCTCGCCGCGGCCCGCATCAGCGCGGCCGAGGGCAGGACGGGACCGTGCTGGCAGCTCGCCGCGAAACTGCACCGCTACCTGCACCGGCAGGGGTGGACCGAGGACCTGCGCCAGATCAGCGAGGTGGCGCTCGCGAGGACCGTCCAGGACGGCGACCGCCGCGGCGAGGCGGTCACGCGCACGAACCTCGGCCTCGCCCTGTACCGGGCGGGCGAGTTCGCCGCGGCACGCGAGCACCTGCTGCTGGCGCTGCCCCTGTTCCGCGCGCTCGGTGACCTCCGCGGCGAAAGCCAGGCGACCGCCGCGCTCGGCAACGCCTGCAAGAAGCTGGGCAGGTTCGACGAGGCGCTGGTCTGCTTCGAACGCGACCTCGCGATCTGCCAACAACAACACAACCGCCACGGCGAAGCGATCGCGTCGGGCAACCTCGGCGCGTTCTGCCTCGACTCCGGCAGGTACACCGAAGCCAGGAGCCACTTCATCCGCACCCTGGAGGTCATGCGCGAAACGGGCGACCAGCTCGGCGAGAGCACCACCCTCGGCAACCTCGGCCAGCTGCACCTCGAACTCGGCGACCTGCCCCAGGCGTTGCGGTGGCTCGGTCAGGCCCTCGCGCTGTGCCGCGAGATCACCGACCGGCACGGTGAAGCCCGCACCCTCACCAGCACGGGCGAGGTCCACGGCCGCCTGAACCAGATCGCTGAAGCACTCGACCACCATCACCGCGCGTGGGCGCTCATCGAGGAGATCGGAAGCCACAGCCTGGAAGCCCCTGCCCTCAACGGCACGGCCCGATCCCTGTGGCACTGCGGAAAGACCGGCGAAGCCCTCGTGCAGTTCGACCGCGCGCTCCGCCTGGCCCGTTCCGCCGAGAACAAGCTGGAGGAAGCCGCGGCACTCGACGGCATCGGCCAATGCCTGCAGCAGCAGGGAAACCGGATCGGAGCGACACGTTCCTGGCGGCTCGCGCACCAGATCCTCACCGGGCTGCACCATCCCCGCGCCGAGGCGGTCGGTGCGCGACTGGCGAGCGCCGTCGCATCGACAAGATCAAAGATATGATGTCCGCCCCGGCAAAGGCAGCGAGGGGCTGGCATGGCACTGACCGACGAGGCGATCACGAAGATCCGGGCCATGATCCGGTCCGGCGAGCTGCCTCCCGGTGCGCGCCTGCCACCCGAACCCCAGCTGGCCGCCCAGATCGGCCTGTCCCGCAGCGGCGTGCGCGAAGCGGTCAAGGTGCTGGAGGCGGCACGCGTGCTCGACGTGCGCCGCGGTGACGGCACGTACGTCACGAGTCTCGGGCCGAGCCTGCTGCTCGAAGGGCTCGGCCTCGCGGTGGAACTGCTGCGCGACGACACCCTGCTGGAGGTCATGGAGGTTCGCCGGCTGCTGGAACCGATGGCCACCGGTCTGGCGGCGATCCGCATGTCCGAGCAGGACCTCGACGCCCTGGGCAGGATCCTCGACGACATGAGGACCGCTCAGGACGACGCCGAACTGCTGATCCAGTACGACACCGCGTTCCACCGGACCGTCGTCGCCGCGACCGGGAACGAAACGCTCGCCTCCGTGCTGGAAGGGTTGTCCACCCGGACCGTCCGCGCACGGGTGTGGCGCGGTCTCATCGAGGGCAACGCCTCGCACATCACGCTCGCCGAGCACGAAGCGATCTATCAGGCACTGCGGTCGCGCGACCAGCTGCTCGCGCAGTCCACCGCCATGGTGCACGTCAACACGTCGGAAGCGTGGCTGCGCGCGATCCTCTCGAACACCTGAGCCCATACATCGGACGAATCGCGGCCATCATGACCCGGCGGTCGAACGGAGTCGATTGTCGAACGGCCAAGGTCAGCTCATCGATGCGGCCGTCGTGACAGCGACAAGTGTTGGAACCAAAGGGGATTCTCACCGGCTCAGACGGCGAGGCCGGCCGGGACACGGACGTTGACGGCTCAGGTTTCCTGGCCTTAACGTCAGATGTCTCGCGTGTTGCGGCCACCGCACCGATCGGGAGGAACCCTCATGTCGCCATCCCCCCACAACCGTCGCCAGTTCCTCACCGCGTTGGGAGCCGCCGGAGCGGCGACCGCCCTGTCCGGCACCTTCGGCGTGCCGCGAGCCGGCGCCGCGATTCCCGGACCGACCAGCTACACGCCGACCTGGGCTTCGGTGGACCAGCACCCGCCGGCGCCGGAGTGGTTCCAGGACGCGAAGTTCGGCATCTACTTCCACTGGGGCGTCTTCAGCGTTCCGGCCTACGACAACGAGTGGTACCCGCGCAACATGTACATCGACGGTTCCGCGGCGAACACCCACCACAAGAGCGTGTTCGGTGATCCGGGTTCCTGGCCGTACCACAACTTCATCGAAGGGGCGCGGGACAAGAGCGGCAACTACGTCCAGTTCGCGCCGAAGCTCAAGTCCGCCGGCGGCAACTTCGACCCCGTGGAGTGGGCGCAGCTGTTCGCCGACGCCGGTGCGAAGTTCGCGGGACCGGTCGCCGAGCACCACGACGGGTTCTCGATGTGGAACAGCAGCGTCAACGAGTGGAACTCCGTCGGGAAGGGACCGAGGCTCGATCTGGTGCGGCTGCACGCCGACGCGATCCGGGCCAAGGGCATGAAGCTGATGGTGGCGATGCACCACGCGTACAACTTCACCGGCTACTACGACCACGTGCCCGCGCAGCCGACCACCACGTTGAAGAAGCTCTACGGGCAGCTCGGCTCGGCCGCGCAGAACCAGCTCTGGTACGACAAGCTCAAGGAGATCGTCGACGGCTACCAGCCCGACATCCTCTGGCAGGACTTCAACCTGTCCGCTGTGGACGAGGCACAACGGCTGAACTTCCTGGCGTACTACTACAACAAGGCCGTGGCGTGGAACAAGGAAGTCGTCGCCACCTACAAGGACGGCTTCAACAACAGGGGCGAGGTCTTCGACTTCGAACGCGGCGGCCCCGGCGACCTCCAGAGCCCGTACTGGCTGACCGACGACAGCATCTCCAGCTCGAGCTGGTGCTACACGGTCGGAATCGGCTACTACTCGCTCAACGCCATGCTGCACTCGCTGATCGACCGGGTCAGCAAGAACGGCAACATGGTCCTCAACATCGCACCGATGGCGGACGGCACGATCCCGGCCGAGCAGCGCACGATCCTGCTGGGCATGGGCGACTACCTCAGGCGCTTCGGTGAGTCGATCTACGCCACCCGCGCCTGGTCCGCGTACGGGGAGGGCCCGACCAAGATGGGCGGCGGCTCCTTCACCACGCCCCACGCCGGGACCAACACCGACATCCGCTTCACCCGCAACAAGGCCAACACCGTCCTGTACGCGACGGTCCTCGGCTGGCCGGGCAGCACCCTGAACATCACCACGCTGACCTCCGCGCGGATCAACCTCGGCACGCTGACCTCGGTGCAGCTGCTCGGATCCAGCGCCGGCAGCTACCTCGACCTGCCCAACCGCAGCCAGGACAGCTCCGGCCTGCACATCTCGATGCCTTCCGCCAACGCGCCGTTCGCCGCGCCCGCGTACGTGGTGAAACTGACCTTCTCCGGCCAGATCCCGGTGCTGGGCGCGGCTCCGCTGCCCACCGGCTGGGCGAAGCTGAGCAACGTGACCAGCAACCTCGCCCTCGACGGCGGTGGCAACGTCGCGGCGGGGTCGATCGTCAAGCAGTGGACCTGGGACGGCAGCCCGAACCTGCAGTGGCAGCTGGTCGACCTCGGCTCCGGCTACCACCGCATCGTCAACCGCACCAACGGCCTGGTGGTCGACAGCAACGGCGCGACCGCCAACGGCGCCGGCGCGGTGCAGAACACCTGGAACGGCGGCGTCAACCAGCAGTGGCGCCTCAGCTCCGTCGGCAACGGCCGCTACCAGATCATCAACCGGGGCACCGGAACCGCGCTCGACGGCGCCGGCAACACGACCTCCGGCTCCGCGGTCGTCCTGTGGACTCCCAACGGCAGCACCAACAACCAGTGGACGATCACAGCGGTCTGACCATCAGCCCGCAGCGGCAAACGCCGTGGCCACCGCCGCACCTTCCCGGACGAAAACGGGGAGGTGCGCGAGCGGAGCCGCGGCGTCGACGGTGGTGCCGCCGTCGTGCACCGCGCCGGTTGCTGTTTGCTGCCAACGGGTTCCGGCCGGGAGGTACACGGGCCGGGTGCGTACCCCGGCCTCGGTGACCGGTGCGACCAGCACATCGGGCCCGAGCAGGAACTCGTCGTCCACCGTCCAGGCGTGCTCGTCGCCGGGGAAGTCGAAGAACAGCGGTCGCATCGGCGGCGCGCCGGTGCGGTGGGCGGCCTCGGACAGCTCGGCCAGGTAGGGGCGCAGCCGTTCCCGCAGCCGCAGGTGCGCGGTGAGGATCCCGCAGGCCTCCTCGCCGTAGGACCACACCTCGTTCGGTCCGCCGGTCATCGAGGTGCCGAAGGCCTGGTTCGGTTTCCGGTCGCCGTGCAGCCGCATGATCGGGCTGAAGGTGCCGTACTGGAACCACCGGACCAGGACCTCCCGGTAGGCCGGGTCGTCCGGATCGCCGCCGTGGAAGCCGCCGATGTCGGTGTGCCACCACGGAATTCCGCTCAGCCCGACGTTGAGACCGGCCCGGATCTGGGTCGCGAGCGAGGAGAACGTGGTGGGGATGTCGCCGGACCACAGCGCGGTGCCGTGGCGCTGGCTGCCCGCCCAGGCGCTGCGGATCAGCGTCAGCGGGCGGTCCTCGCCGGTGGACCGCAGGCCGTCCGCCACGCCTTGCGCGTGCAGCAACGGGTAGAGGTTGCCGACCTGCGCCCCGGGGCCGGCGGCGTAGACGGCGCGGGAGGCCAGGTGCGGTGGGACGTCCGGCTCGCAGGCGTCGAGCCAGAACAACCTGATGCCGTGCGCGTAGTAGTGCTCGCGCAACTGCTGCCACAGGAACTCGCGAGCCCGCGGATTGGTGGCGTCGTAGTAGGCCATCGGCTGATACGCGGGGCCCGGCTCGCGGGACGGCCAGTGCGACGTGAGGAGGCCGCCGTGGGCATCGCGGACCAACAGCCCGTCCGTGCGCATCGTGTCGTGGTTGTCGCTGCTCGGCTCCACGGTGGGCCACACCGAGACCGCGAGCTGGACGCCGAGCGCCGACAGTTCGTCCACCATCGCCACCGGATCTGGCCACTCGGCGGGTTCGAAACGCCAGTCGCCCATCCGCGGCCAGTGGAAGAAGTCGCAGACGATGACCGACAACGGGAGGTCGCGCCGGATGTACTCACGCGCGACCGTGAGGAGCTCGTCCTGGTCGCGGTAGCGCAGTTTCGACTGCCAGAACCCGCTCGCCCACTCCGGCAGCAGCGGCGGATGGCCGGTCGCGTCGGCATAGGCGGCCATGATGTCGGCCGGGGTGTCGCCGGCGGTGATCCAGTAGTCGAGCTGGTGGGTGGACTCGGCGACCCACCGGGTGGTGTCGGCGCCCAGTTCGACCCGCCCCAGCGCGGGGTTGTGCCACAGCAGGCCGTAGCCGCGGGAGGAGTGCAGGAACGGGATGGCCGCGACGGTGTTCGCCTGGATCAGGTCGACCACCACGCCCTTCTGGTCCAGGCGGCCGTTCGGGTTCTGGCCGAGGCCGAAGATCCGCTCGTCCTCGTACGCCGTGAAGTGCTGCTGGACCTGATAGCTGCCGTCGGTCCGCGGCGAGAAGACTCTCGGTCCACTGTGGCCGGTGTGCTTCTCCGCGAGCAGCTCGCGGCCGGTGGCCGAGCGCAGGAACCGGATCCGGCCGCCGGCGTCCACCTCCACGGTGAGCCTGCCGTTGACCAGCCGCGCCGATCCGTCGTCCGGCACCGCCAGCTCGGCATCGGGAGAAGGCGGCGCCACGGCGTCGAGCGCTCCGGGCAGTCCGGTCTCGATCGCGGTCACGGCCGCTCGGACGCGCACCGCGTGCGGCCCCCACGGCTCGATCCGCAGGACCTCCTGCGGTGTGCGCAGCTCTAGGCCACCGGCATCGCGAACTGAGGCAGACACGACCGTCCCCCAAAAAAGCCCGTTGAAGCGCTTCAATTTGCGGAACCTACCAAACGGGCACGCCCGCCGACAATGGACTTGCCCGAACCAATCGAGACAAGCCTGGTCAGCCATTTCCGCGTCGAATTCGTTCGATGAATACGCAGGTCTTCAGCTCACGACCCCCACTTGCCCTCTTGAACTTCCGAAAATGATCTGGCAGTTTGAAAAGCAGGATGTTAACGCTAACACTGCCTATTGCACGTATGCGACTTTGACTCTGAGGGGAATCACCGTGGATTCGATGGAGCAGGTCCGACCGAGACGGCGCAGGTGGGCGGCCGCGCTGAGCATCGTGCTCGCGGCCGCCGGCACGGTCGCGATCGACGCCAGTGCGGCGTCGGCGGCGACCGTGGACACGAACGCGTGGTACGTGCTGGTCAACCGCAACAGCGGCAAGGCGATGGACGTCGCTAGCGCCTCCACCGCCGACGGCGCGACCATCCAGCAGTGGTCGCGCCACGACGGCACCAACCAGCAGTGGCAGTTCATCGACGCCGGGGGCGGCTACTACCGGTTGAAGTCGAGGAACTCCGGCAAGGTCCTCGACGTGTCCGGCTGGTCGACCGCGGACGGCGGCAAAGTCCAGCAGTGGACCGATCTCAACGGCAGCAACCAGCAGTTCCGGCTCGCGGACTCCGACGGCGGCTACGTCAGGCTGATCAACCGCAACAGCGGCAAGGCCGTGGAGGTCACCGGCCGGTCGACCGCGGACGGGGCGGCGGTCGTGCAGTACGGCGACTCGAACGGCACCAACCAGCAGTGGCAACTGGCCCGCGTGAGCGACACGCCGGGCACCTGCTCGCTGCCGTCGACCTACCGCTGGTCCTCCACGGGCCCGCTGGCGACCCCGAAGTCGGACTGGGTCTCGCTCAAGGACTTCACCAGCGTCGTCTACAACGGCAAGCACGTCGTCTACGGGTCGACGGTCGACGCCTCAGGCCAGCACTACGGCTCGATGGGCTTCGCGCCGTTCACCAACTGGTCGGACATGGCCTCGGCCACGCAGACCGGGATGAACATCGGCACCGTCGCGCCCACGCTGTTCTACTTCGCCCCGAAGAACATCTGGGTGCTCACCTACCAGTGGGGTGCGACCACCTTCAGCTACCGGACCTCCAGCGACCCCACCAACCCCAACGGCTGGTCCGCGCCGCAGGAGCTGTTCTCCGGCAACATCCCCGGCAACAGCGCCATCGACCAGACCATCATCGGTGACGGCACGAACATGTACCTGTTCTTCGCCGGCGACAACGGCAGCATCTACCGCGCCAGCATGCCGATCGGGAACTTCCCCGGCAGCTTCGGCACGTCCTACACGACGATCATGACCGACACGAGGGAGAACCTGTTCGAGGCGGTCGAGGTCTACAAGGTCAAGGACCAGAACCAGTACCTCATGCTCGTCGAGGCGCTCGGCAGGAACGGCCGCTACTTCCGCTCCTTCACCGCGACCAGCCTCAGCGGCACCTGGACCCCGCAGGCCGTCACCGAGAGCAGCCCGTTCGCGGGCAAGGCCAACAGCGGGGCGACCTGGAGCAACGACATCAGTCACGGTGACCTCGTGCGCACCAACCCCGACCAGACCAAGACCATCGACCCGTGCAACCTCCAGCTCCTGTACCAGGGCCGGGACCCGAAGTCGGACGGGCTTCCGTACAACTCGCTGCCGTGGCGGCCGGCTGTGCTGACGCTGCAGCGCTGATCGTCTGACACGTTGCGGTCGTGGGGCAGCCCCCCCCACGCGGGGGGGGGGCCGCCCGAGCTCCGGCACCACCCCCGGCGG
>NZ_JBEXJN010000014.1:0-169011 GCF_040609115.1 Lentzea sp. NPDC004782 | reverse complement strand
GACCACCGCGATCTGGCACAACGACAAGTCAGAGCAACCCGTCATGCGGTCGTTAACCGCCTACGATCACTGACCCCTTGGAATCAGTCATCTAGTGGGAGCGGGCCACCACGTAGACGGCGAGGTCTTCGAGGGCGTCGCGGGCGGCGCACGAGGGGAGCTTGCCGAGTTCGGTGCGGGCCCGGTCCACGTACTCGTCTAGCGTCTCGCGCGCACGGTCCATCCCGGACGACTTGCGCAGCAACGCCAGAGCCTCGTCCACCAGCGCGTCGTCGGTGATCGGACCGGCCAGCAGCTCGGCGAGCCTCGTCTCGGACGGGTCCGCGAGCGCGTAGAGCATCGGCAGCGTCTTCACGCCCTCGCGCAGGTCGGTGCCCGGCGTCTTGCCGGACTCGACCGACGGCGAGGCGATGTCGATGACGTCGTCGGAGATCTGGAACGCCGCACCGATCACCTCGGCGTACCGGCGCAGCGCGTCGGTCTGCTCGTCGGTGGCGTCGGAGAACATGCCGCCGAACCGCGCGGCGGTGGCGATCAGGACGCCGGTCTTCTCCTCGATCACCTTGAGGTAGTGGGAGATCGGGTCCTCACCCGGCTGCGGGCCGACGGTCTCGCGCATCTGGCCCGTCACCAGGACCGAGAACGTCTCCGCGATGATCCGCGCCGCGTCCGTCCCCAGATCGGCGGTGAGCCTGGACGCGTGGGCGAACAGGAAGTCGCCGGTCAGGATCGCGATGCTGTTGTCCCACTTGGCGTTCGCGGACACCGCGCCACGCCGCATGGTCGCCTCGTCCATGACGTCGTCGTGGTAGAGCGTCGCGAGGTGCGTGAGCTCGACCACAGTGGCGGCCCTGATGACCTTCTCGCGGTCCCACTCGGCGCCGAACTGGGAGGCCAGCAGTGTGAAGAGCGGGCGGATCCGCTTTCCGCCCGCCTCCACAAGGTGAAGCGAGGTTTCCGTCACCGGGTGGAACTCGCTCTGCACGACGTCGTGCAGGTTGCGCTCCACCTCGGCCAGGCCGTCCTGGACTAGCTCGGTGAGCACGGGGTCCACCAACGCGAACCCCGGTCCCTCATGCTCGCTACTGGTCACATCAGCAGACTACGTACACCTAGCTGAGGAAGGTGCCGGTACCCGCCCAATCGAGCACGAACGTGGGCCACAACCCCAGCACCAGGGTTACGACGGCACCCAACGTGATCGCGATCGTGGTGAACGCCCCCGGCACGCTGACGGTCGGGCCGTCCGGCGCCGGTTCGCTGAAGTACATCAGCACGATCACCCGCAGGTAGAAGAACGCCGCGACCGCCGAGGCCACCAGCGCGATCACCACGAGCGGGGTGAGGCCCGCCTCGATGGCCGCGCTGAACACGACGAACTTGCCGATGAAGCCGGACGTCAGCGGAATTCCGGCGAGCGCCAGCAGCAGGAACGTGAAGACGCCCGCCACGATCGGCGACCGCTTCGCGAGACCCGCCCACTGCGACAGGTGCGTCGCCTCGCCGTCCGAGTTGCGGACCAGCGACACGATGCCGAACGCGGCGATCGTGGTGAAGCCGTACGCCAGCAGGTAGAACATGGTCGCGCTCACACCCGCGCCGTTCGGCACCAGCGCGATCGAACCGATGAGCAGGAAGCCCGCGTGCGCCACCGACGAGTACGCGATCATGCGCTTCACGTCGGTCTGGGTGAGGCCGAGCACGGCGCCGATCACCATCGACACGACCGCGACGCCGTAGAGCACGCCGCGCCACTCCCACTGCGTGTTCTCGAACGCCACCGTGATCACGCGCAGGATGCCGCCGAACGCGGCGACCTTGGTGCACGCGGCCATGAACGCCGTCACCGGCGTCGGCGCGCCCTGGTACACGTCCGGGGTCCAGGCGTGGAACGGACCGACCGCCGCCTTGAACAGCAGACCCACCACCAGCAGGCCGAAGCCCGCGAACAGCAGCGTGTCCGACCGGTCGGTGCCGGCGGCCGCGGACGCGATGGCCGAGAGCTTCACCGAACCCGCGTAGCCGTACAGCAGAGCCACGCCGTACAGGAAGAACGCGGAGGCGAACGCGCCGAGCAGGAAGTACTTCACGGCCGCTTCCTGCGAGAGCAGGCGGCGACGGCGAGCCAGGCCGCACAGCAGGTACAGCGGCAGCGACAGGACTTCCAGCGCGATGAACATGGTCAGCAGGTCGTTCGACGCGACGAACGTCATCATGCCGCCGAGCGCGAACAGCGTGAGCGGGAAGACCTCGGTCTGCATGCCGGTCTTCGTGGCCTGCGCCCGGTCCTGGACGGTGCCGGGACGGATCGCGGCGTGGGCCACGAACACACCGCCCGGTTCCACCGAGCGGTCGGCGATCAGCAGGATCGAGCCGAACCCGAGCACCAGCAACGTGGCCCAGAGGAACAACGACGGCGAGTCGACCGCGATCGCACCCGCCAGCGTCGCGATGCCCGGCTTCTGCCGGCTGTCCGAGACCGCGTAGAGGATCAACGCGCCGGCGGCCCCGACCAGCGTCACGAGCGACAGCACGAGCTGCACGGCCCACCGCTGGTGCTTGGGCAGCAACGCTTCCAGCAGGACGCTGACGCACGCCGCGCCGAGCACGATCAGCAACGGCGCGATGGCACCGTAGTGGATCTCCGGCGCCTGGATCTGCTGCGCCTGAGCGACGAGAAGGTTCACGTCACTTGCCTTCCTGCACGGAGACCGGGTCGGTCACGCCGACCTCGGTCAGCGTCGCCCCGACAGTCGGGGTGATGACGTCGAGCACCGGCTGCGGGAAGAACCCGAGTGCCAGCACGATGGCAACGAGCGGCGCCAGCACTGCGATCTCCCGCTTGCTGAGGTCGCCGATGGCCGTCTTCTTCTCCGGGTCACCGACGGCGCCCGGACCAGCGGCGGCACTCACGAGGGCGTCACCGCGCAGCGGGCCGGTCATCATCCGCTGGTAGAGCCACAGCACGTAGAGAGCCGCGAGCACCATGCCGACCGTCGCGAGGATCGTGTAGACCGGCTGCGTCGGGAACGAGCCGATCAGCACCAGGAACTCGGAGACGAACGAGTTCGTGCCCGGCAGCGACAGCGTGGTCAGACCGGAGATCAGCAGCATGCCGGCGAGCAGCGGCGCCACCTTCGACATGCCGCCGTAGTCGGAGATCTGCGAGGAACCACCGCGGGCGATCACCATGCCGATCACCAGGATCAGCATGCCGGTCGAGATCGAGTGGTTGAGCATGTACGACACCGAGCCCACGCCCGCCTGCGACGTGAACGAGAAGATGCCGAGCGCGATGAAGCCGAAGTGGGCGATCGACACGTAGGCGAGGAACCGCTTCATGTCCCGCTGCCCCGTGGCGAGCAACGATCCGTAGAGGACACCGGCGACCGCGAGCACGAGCACCAGCGGCGCGAGGTTCTTCGACGCCGTCGGGAACATCGGCAGCAGGTAGCGCAGCATGCCGAACGTGCCGACCTTGTCCAGGATGCCGACGACGATCACCGTGACGCCGATGGGCGCCTCGGCGGCCGCGTCGGGCAGCCAGGTGTGGAACGGCACGAGCGGCGCCTTGATCGCGAACGCCAGGAAGAAGCCGAGGAACAGCCAGGTCTGCGTCGTCGCGTCGGCGTCGCTGACCACCTTCACCAGCGTCGCCCAGTCGAACGTGCCCTTGCCCAGCTCGTCCGACGCCATCGCGTAGGCGCCGATCGCGGAGGCCAGCATGATCAGGCCGCCGAGGAACGAGTAGAGGAAGAACTTGACCGCCGCGTACTGCCTGCGCGCGCCGCCGTAGCCGCCGATCAGGAAGTACATCGGGATCAGCATGACCTCGAACAGCACGTAGAACAGGAAGACGTCGGTGGCGGCGAACACCGCGACCGTCACGGCCTCCTGCACCAGGATCAGCGCGAGGTACCCGCCCTGGGAACGGCCGGCGGGCAGCTTCTCCGTCCAGCCGGCCCCGATCACCAGCGGGATCAGCAGCGCGATCACCGCGATCATCACCAGCGCGATGCCGTCGATGCCGAACGACAGCCGCACGCCGAACGCGGCGATCCAGTCCACGCCCGCGGCGAGCTGGATGCGGTCGCCGCCCGGCTTGTACGCGGTCCACAGCAGAACCGCGAGCACGAGCTCGACGAGCGAGAACGCCAGGGCGACGAGCTTGGCCTTCGAGTCGTCCTTGCGCAGGAACGTCACCACCAGCGCGCCGACGAGCGGCACGACCAGCAGCGCGATCAGAACCCAGGTCACGAGAACCTCACCACCAGGAGCGCCCCGAGCACGAAGATCGAGCCCAGCAGCATGGACAGTGCGTAGGAGCGGACGAACCCGGTCTGCAGCCTGCGCAACCGGCCGGAGCTACCGCCGAGCAGCGCCGCGGTGCCGTTCACCAGACCGTCGACGCCCTTCAGGTCGAGGAACACCAGCGCACGGGTGAGCCAGGTGCCCGGCCGCGCGAAGAGTGCCTCGTTCAGTGCGTTGCCGTAGAGGTCCGCACGGGCCGCGCGCACCGGGAACGACACCCGCTCCGGCCGCTCGACCGGCTGCGTGCCGCGGCCGAAGAGCAGGAACGCGATCGCCGCACCGAGCACCGCGAGCACGACGGTCAGGATCCCGACCATGCCGTGCGAGAGCACGCCGTGCTCTTCCTTGAGCTCGCCCAGCGAGGGCTCCAGCCAGCCGGACAGACGTCCGCCGGACGAGAGGAACCAGCCACCGCCGACCGAGCCGACCGCGAGGATGATCATCGGGATGGTCATCGTCAGCGGGGACTCGTGCGGGTGGTACTCGCGGCCGTCGTCGGACTTCAGTTCCTTCCAACGGGGCTGGCCGAGGAACACGAGGATCAGCAGGCGGGTCATGTAGAACGCGGTCAGCCCGGCACCGAGCAGCGCCACCCCGCCGAAGACGTACCCGCGCCAGCCCTCCCCGGTGAACGCCGCCGCGATGATGGCGTCCTTGGAGAAGTAGCCGGCGAACGGCGGGATGCCGATCAGCGCGAGGTAACCGAGCGTCCAGGTGACGAACGTGATCGGCAGGTACTTCGCCAGTCCGCCCATCCGCCGGATGTTGCCCTCGTCGTTCATGCCGTGCATGACCGAACCGGCACCGAGGAACAGGCCCGCCTTGAAGAAGCCGTGCGTCAGCAGGTGCATGATGCCCAGCGCGTAACCGACCGGGCCGAGACCCACCGCCAGGATCATGTAACCGATCTGCGAAACCGTCGAGTACGCCAGGACTTTCTTGAAGTCGTCGTAGGCGCAACCGATGATGCAACCGATCAGCAGCGTGACGCCACCGATGATCATCACGACCAGGCGGCCGTCGGCGGACAGGTCGTAGATCGGGTGCGAGCGGGCGATCAGGTACACACCCGCGGTGACCATCGTCGCCGCGTGGATCAGGGCGGACACCGGGGTCGGGCCGGCCATGGCGTCCGGCAACCAGGCCTGCAGCGGGAACTGACCCGACTTGCCGCAGGCGCCGAGGAGCAGCAGCAGCGTGATCGCGAGGATCTCGGCGCTGGAGAACTCCTTCACCCGGCTGAAGACCTCGGTGTACTGGGTGGTCCCGAGCCGGTTGAACATCAGGAAGATCGCGATCGCGAGCCCGAGGTCACCGACGCGGTTCATCAGGAAGGCCTTCTTGGCCGCCGACGCCGCTTCCGGCTTGTACTGGTACCAGCCGATCAGCAGGTACGAGGCGAGACCGACGCCCTCCCAGCCGAAGTACAGGGTCACGAAACCGTTGCCCAGCACCAGCAGGAGCATCGCGGCGACGAAGAGGTTCAGGTAGGCGAAGAACTTCCGCCTGCCTTCCTCGTGCGCCATGTAGCCGATCGAGTAGATGTGGATCAGCGAACCCACGCCGGTGATCAGCAGCACGAACGTGAGCGACAGCGGGTCGAGCCGCAGTCCGAAGTCGACGGTCAGCGCGTTGATGTGCACCCAGTCGAACAGGTGCAGGTTCTGCACCCGCTGCTCCGGGTTCTCGATGCCGACCGTGGAGAAGAACAGCGCGAGCCCGTAGCCGAACGCGCCGAGGATCGTGGCGCAGCCGAGCAGATGACCCCACTTGTCGGTGCGCTTGCCACCGACCAGCAGCACCGCCGCGCCGAACGCGGGCAGCGCCAACAGAAGCCAGGCGAGAGAAGCGATCCCGCTGGCGGCAACTGGTTCCGTCACCGGTGACCCCTCAGTACTTCAGCAGGTTCGAGTCGTCGACCGAGGCCGAGCGACGCGTCCGGAAGATGGACATGATGATCGCGAGGCCGACGACGACCTCCGCCGCGGCGACGACCATCACGAAGAACGCCATCACCTGACCGTCGAGCGAGCCGTTGATCCGCGCGAACGTCACGAGGCTCAGGTTGACCGCGTTGAGCATGAGCTCGACGCACATGAAGACCACGATGGCGTTGCGGCGCACGAGCACACCGACGGCGCCGATGCTGAACAGCAGTGCCGACAGCAGCAGGTAGTACGTGGGAGTCACGACTCACTTCCCTTGAGCGCGTGCGGGTCCGGCTGGTGACCGGTGCCCGCGACCTCGGCGACGTCGTCCGTCAGCGCGGACTTGTCGGTCGCCTCGATGAGCTCGAACAGCGACTCCTCCGCCACGCTGCCGTCGGGCAGCAGTGCGGGGGTGGCCACCGAGTTCGCGGTGGCGAAGACACCGGGACCGGGGATGGACCCGACCCGCTTGCCGGACTGGAAGCGCTCCTCGACGAGTTCCTTCTGCGTCTTGCGGGCGGGCTTCCCGTCGCGGCCGACGAACGCCAGGATCATCGCGCCGAGCGCCGCGGTGATCAGCAGCGCCGAGGTGAGCTCGAACGGGAACAGGTAGTCCGTGAAGAGCTTCTGGCCGATGTTGCCGACGTTGCCGCCGTTGGTGGTGTTCGCCTCCTTCAGGCCGATGGCGTCGACCGAGGTGAGCGCGCGGGCCACGGAACCGACCATCAGCACGGCGAACCCGATGCCGAGCAACGCGGCCGCGAGCCGTTGTCCGCGAAGGACCTCGACCACGGAGTCCGAACTGTCGCGGCCGACCATCATGAGCACGAACAGGAACAGCATCATGATCGCGCCGGTGTAGACGATGATCTGCACGAAGCCGAGGAACGGCGCCTGCTGGACCATGTACAGCACACCGAGGCTGAGCATCGTCACCACGAGCCACAGCGCGGAGTGAACGGCGTTGCGCGCGAAGAGCATGCCGAGCGCACCGGCCAGCGCGAGCGGGCCGAGGACCCAGAACGCGATGGCCTCGCCGGTGGTGACCTTGTCGACCACCTGCTGCACGGGCTCCGGCTGCTGGGCCAGGAGGCTGACGAGGAAACTCACTTCTGAGCCTCCTTCGCGAGCTGCGGGCCGTTCACGTAGTAGTCCTGCTCGTTGTCGCCCAACCGCATCGGGTGCGGCGGCTGCTCCATGCCGGGCAGCAGCGGCGCCAGCAGGTCCTCCTTGGTGAAGATGAGGTCCTGGCGGTTGTCGTCGGCGAGCTCGTACTCGTTCGTCATCGTGAGCGAACGGGTCGGGCACGCCTCGATGCACAGGCCGCAGCCGATGCACCGCAGGTAGTTGATCTGGTAGTCCTTGCCGTAGCGCTCACCGGGCGAGTAGCGCTCGTCCTCGGTGTTGTCGCCACCCTCGACGAAGATCGCGTCCGCCGGGCAGGCCCACGCGCACAGCTCGCAGCCGACGCACTTCTCCAGCCCGTCCGGGTGCCGGTTCAGCTGGTGACGGCCGTGGAACCGCGGCGCGGTCACCTTCTTGACCTCGGGGTACTCCTCCGTCACCACCTTCTTGAACATGGTGCCGAAGGTGACGCCGAAGCCTTTGAGGGACTCGAACATCCCTACTCAGCCTCCTTACCGGTGGTGACGGCTGCCTTGTCCCTGGGGATGTTGGCGACCTTGACCTTGCGCTTGGGCGCTGACTTGGGGACCGCGAGGTCGAGCGGCGGCACCGGGAAGCCGGAACCCGCGAGCGGAACTCCCTTGGTGTCCTGGACCTTCTTGTCCGGCAGCAGGAACGAGACCAGCAGCACGAGGCCGACGACCACGCCGAGCGCGATGAGCCGCTGCCCCGTGGAGAGCTGCTGGATCGCACCGGTGCGGATGACCGCGACGGCCATGATCCAGACGAGGCTGGTCGGGACCAGCACCTTCCAGCCGAGCTTCATGAACTGGTCGTAGCGCAGGCGGGGAAGCGTGCCGCGCAGCCAGATGAAGAGGAAGAGGAACGCCAGCGTCTTGATGATGAACCAGAGCAGGCCCCACCAGCCGGTGTTCATGAACTCGCCGCTCCACGGGGCGTGGTAGCCGCCGAGGAAGAGCGTGGTCGCGAGCGCCGAGACGGTGACCATGTTGACGTACTCGGCGAGGAAGAACAGCGCGAACTTGAGCGAGCTGTACTCGGTGTGGAAACCACCGACCAGCTCCGACTCGGCCTCGGGGAGGTCGAACGGCGCGCGGTTGGTCTCGCCGACCATCGACACCACGTAGATCACGAAGCTGGGGAACAGCAGGAAGCCGAACCAGCCGGGGAACGCGCCGAGGACCGTGCTCGCCTGCGCGTTGACGATGTCACCGGTCGACATCGAACCGGTGAACATGATCACCGCGACGATCGACAGGCCCATCGCGATCTCGTAGGAGATCACCTGCGCGGCACTGCGCAGGGCACCCAGCAGCGGGTACGGCGAGCCGGAGGCCCAGCCGGACAGCACGATGCCGTAGACGCCGAGCGAGGAGCAGGCCAGCACCACCAGCACGCCGACCGGGAGGTCGACGAGCTGCAGCGCGGTCTGCTGGCCGAACAGGTTGACCTCGCCGGCGAGCGGGATCACCGAGAACGCGAGGAACGCGGGGATGCAGGAGATCACCGGCGCGAGGAAGAAGACCCACTTGTCCGCGAGGACCGGGCGGATGTCCTCCTTGAACGCGAGCTTCAGACCGTCCGCCAGCGACTGCAGCCAGCCGTTGGGGCCCACGCGGTTGGGGCCGGGACGGTGCTGCATGCGTGCGACGACCTTGCGCTCCCAGTTGATCATGAACAGGGTCATGACCACGAGGAACGCGAAGATCCCGACGACCTTGATCAGGACCAGCCAGATCGGGTCGTCCGCCAGGAGCTTGGCGGTGTCGCCGATCTCCGCTGCGACGAACTGCTGGGTCATGACTTCCCTCCGCTGACGGAGACGATCGAGCCGTGGCCCGCGCCGAGCGTGGCCCGGACGGTCACGTCACCCGAGTTGGTGGGCAGCCAGATGACGCCCTCGGGCAGGTCGTCGGTCTCGACCGGCAGCGTGATCGCGCCGCGGTCGGTGGAGACCGTCACGTAGCCTCCGGTCTCCAGACCGAACTGCCTCGCGGTGGCCTCCGCGACCTTCGCGACGACCGGGCGGGCCGTGCCGGCCAGGTGCGGTTCGTCGACCTGCAGCGAGCCGTTGCCGATCAGCCGGTGCCACGTGGCGAGGACCGCCTTGCCGGGGCCGGCCGGGGACTGCAGCGGCGCGGCGACGTCGAGCGAGGAACCGCTCGACGCGCCCTCGCCGAGGCGGGCCAGGTCGGCGGCCGCGGCGGCGGGCGTCTGCGTGAACAGGTCCGCGTCCATCTCCACCGCGAGGGTGTCGAGCACGCGGCAGTCCGGCAGCGCGCCGGTGCCCTCCAGCGTGGTGCCGAACTCGCGGCGGCGGCCCTCCCAGTTGAGGTAGCTGCCGGACTTCTCGACCGCGGGGGCGATCGGGAGCACGACGTCGGCGTGCGCGGTGACCGCGCTGGGACGCAGCTCCAGGCTCACGACGAAGCCGACCATGCCCAGCGCCCGTTCCGCGAGCGCGGGGTCCGGCAGGTCGAACGGGTCGACGCCGCCGATCACCAGGCCGGACAGACCACCGCTGGCGGCCGCGATGAGGATTCCGTTGGTGTCACGGCCCGGCGTCGCGGGCAGCGAGCCCTCCTCGACGCCCCAGGTCCGTTCGACCTCGGTGCGCGCCGCCGCGTTCGCGACGTGGCGTCCACCGGGCAGCAGGTTCGGGACGGCGCCGACGGCGAGCGCACCGCGCTCACCGGCACGGCGCGGGATCCACGCGACCTTGGCTCCGGTGCGCTCGGCCAGCTTCGCGACCGCGGTGAACGCGCCGGGGATCTCGGCGGCGCGCTCGCCGACCAGGATCACCGCGCCGGGCTTGCTCAGCAGCTCGACGACGTCGGAAGCGTGCTCCGGCAACGCGTTCAGCGCGTTCGCCTCGGCACCGGGCACGCAGGCGAGCAGCGTGCCGAACGTCTTCTCCACGGCCGGGGTGGTGAACTGGCCGAGGTGGAAGACCTTCGTGGTGCCCTTGCGCGCGGCCTTGCGCAGGCGCAGGAAGACGATCGGCGCTTCCTCCTCCGGCTCGAACGCGACCAGCAGCGCGGCCGGTGCTTTCTCGATGCCCTGGAAGGTGACGCCGTTGTCCGGGTTGGTGAACACCGTCGTGCCGGACAGGAACTCCAGCTCCTCGGCGCTGTGCGGCCGGGCGCGGAAGTCGATGTCGTTGGTGCGCAACGCGATCCGGGCGAACTTCGAGTACGCGTAGGCGTCCTCGACGGTCAGGCGGCCACCGGTCAGCACACCGACGCCGTTCGCGTCCCGCGCCGCCGTCAGACCCTCGGCCGCGACCTGGAGCGCCTCGGTCCACGAGGACTCGCGCAGCTCACCGGTCTCGGTGTCGCGGACCAACGGCCGCGTGATGCGGTCGTCGGTCGTGGCGTAGCGGAAGGCGAACCTGCCCTTGTCGCAGATCCACTCCTCGTTGACCTGCGGGTCGTCGCCGGCGAGCTTGCGCTGCACCTTGCCGCGCCGCCAGTCGGTGCGCTCGGCGCAGCCGGACGAGCAGTGCTCGCAGATGCTCGGCGTCGACACGAGGTCGAACGGCCGGGCGCGGAACCGGTAGGCGGCTGACGTGAGCGCACCGACCGGGCAGATCTGGATGGTGTTGCCGGAGAAGTACGACTGGAACGGCTTCTCCTTCGCCACACCGATCTGCTGCTGCGCGCCGCGTTCCAGCAGCTCGATGAACGGGTCGCCGGCGATCTGCGCGGAGAACCGGGTGCAGCGCTGGCAGAGCACGCAGCGTTCGCGGTCGAGCAGCACCTGCGTGGAGATGTTGATCGGCTTCGGGAACGTCCGCTTGTGCTCGTGGAAGCGGGAGTCGCTGCGGCCGTGGGCGATCGCCTGGTTCTGCAGCGGGCACTCGCCGCCCTTGTCGCAGATCGGGCAGTCCAGCGGGTGGTTGATGAGCAGCAGCTCCATCACACCCTGCTGGGCCTTGTCCGCGACCGGCGAGGTCAGCTGGGTCTTCACGACCATGCCGTCCGCGACCGTCATCGTGCAGGAGGCCTGCGGCTTCGGCATCGGCCGGCCGCCCATCTCGACCTCGACGAGGCACTGGCGGCAGGCGCCCGCGGGCTCCAGCAGCGGGTGGTCGCAGAAGCGCGGGATGACCGTGCCGAGGCGCTCGGCCGTGCGGATCAGCAGCTCACCCTTGGGCGCGATGACCTCGACGCCGTCGATGATGAGCTTGACGTGCCCCTCGGGGACCGCGACCTCTGCGGTGGACTTGTCAGGCGCGATGGTCATGCGTTCGCTCCAGCCAGGACCTTCGAGTTCTGGTCGCACAGGGCGAGGAACTCGTCCTTGAAGTACTTGATGCCACTGGTGATCGGGCTGACGGCGCCGTCACCGAGCGCGCAGAACGAGCGGCCGAGGATGTTGTCGCAGACGTCGAGCAACGTGTCGATGTCGCTCGCCGTGCCGTTGCCCGCCACCATCCGCTGCAGGATCTGCACGAGCCAGTACGTGCCCTCGCGGCACGGCGTGCACTTGCCGCACGACTCGTGCTTGTAGAACTCCGTCCACTTCATGACGGCCCACGGCACGGACACGGTCTCGTTGAAGATCTGCAACGCCGTCGTGCCGAGCATCGAACCGGCCTCGGCGGCACCCTCGAAGTCCAGCGGCACGTCGAGGTGCTCCGCGGTGAACAGCGGCGTGGACGAACCACCCGGCGTCCAGAACTTCAGCGGGATGCCGTCCTTCATGCCACCGGCCATGTCCAGCAGCTGCCGCAGCGTGGTGCCCATCGGCGCCTCGTACTGGCCGGGGTTCGTGACGTGGCCCGACAGCGAGTAGATCTTCGGACCCGGCGAGCGGTCGCGGCCCATCTCGCGGAACCAGTCCGAGCCGCCGTTCACGATGAACGGCACGGACGCGATCGTCTCGACGTTGTTCACCACGGTCGGCGACGCGTAGAGGCCCGAGGTCGCGGGGAACGGCGGCTTGAGCCGGGGCTGGCCGCGACGGCCCTCCAGCGAGTCGAGCAGTGCCGTTTCCTCACCGCAGATGTACGCGCCGGCACCGGCGTGCACCACGACGTCGAGGTCGAACCCGCTGCCGAGGATGTCCTTGCCCAGGTAGCCCTTGGCGTACGCCTCGCGCACGGCCGCGTTGAGGCGGCGGATGCAGTGCAGGACCTCGCCGCGGACGTAGATCGCCGCGAAGTTCGCGCGGATCGCGTACGACGTGATGATCACGCCCTCGATCAGCGAGTGCGGGTCCGCCATCATCAGCGGGATGTCCTTGCAGGTGCCCGGTTCGCCCTCGTCGGCGTTGATGACGAGGTAGTGCGGCTTGCCGTCGCCCTGCGGGATGAAGCCCCACTTCATGCCGGTGGGGAAGCCCGCGCCGCCGCGGCCGCGCAGCCCGGAGTCCTTGCACTGCTGGATGAGCTGGTCCGGGTGGGCCTTCAACGCCTTGGGCAGGGCGGTGTAGCCACCGGTGCGCTCGTAGGTCTCGATGGTCCAGGACCTGGGCTCGGTCCAGCGCTTGGTGAGAACGGGAGTCAGCGGGTCAACCATTGGTGTTCCCCTACTTCTTTTCCGGCAGGGCAGGGAACTCGACGCTGGACGGCACCTGCGGTGCGTCCCAGCCGCGTTCCTGCGCGATCTTGGCTCCGCGCAACGTCTCCGGCGCCGCCGACGGGCCGTCGAGATCGGCCTCGCGGCCCTCGAAGAACCCGGCGAGCTGGAGCTCGGCCTGCTTGAAGTCGGTCAGCGGGGCACCGCGGGTCGGGGCCGGCTTCTCCCCGTTCTGCAGCGCCTTCACCAGGCCCAGCGCCTTCTCCGGCGTCTGGTTGTCGTAGAACTCGTAGTTCACCTGGAGAACCGGGCCGAGGTCGCACGCGGCGAGGCACTCGGCGTGCTCCAGCGTGATCGAGCCCGGCGTGCCCGGCTCGCCCGCGGTCTCCTCGTGGCCCACGCCGAGGTGGCTCTTGAGCGTCGAGTAGATGTCGTCGCCACCCAGCGCCGCGCACAGCGTGTTCGTGCAGACGCTCACGAGGTGCTCACCGCACGGGCGGCGCTTGTACATCGTGTAGAACGTCGCGACCGCGCTGACCTCGGCCTCGGTCAGGTCGAGCTGCCCGGCGCAGAACCGGATCCCGTCCTGGCTGACGTACCCCTCGACCGACTGCACCAGGTGCAGCATCGGCAGCAGCGCACTGCGGGACTGCGGGTAGCGGGCGATGATCGCCTGCGCGCGGTCCGCGGTGGACTGGTCGAAAGCGGTGTTCTCTGGAGCCTGAGTCATCGGTCGCAACCACCCATCACCGGGTCGATCGAGGCGACGGCGGCGATCACGTCGGCGACCATGCCGCCCTCGCACATCGCGGGCATCGACTGGAGGTTCACGAAGCTTGGTTCGCGGACGTGCACGCGCATCGGCCTCGTGCCGCCGTCGGAGACGAGGTGGTAGCCCAGCTCGCCGCGCGGCGACTCGACCGGCACGTACACCTGGCCCGCCGGCACCTTGAAGCCCTCGGTCACCAGCTTGAAGTGGTGGATCAGGGACTCCATGGACTGGCCCATGATCTTGCGGACGTGCTCGAGCGAGTTGCCCATGCCGTCGCTGCCGATCGTGAGCTGCGCCGGCCACGCGATCTTGGCGTCCTCGACCATGACCGGACCCGTCGGCAGGCTCTTCACGACCTGCTTGATGATCTTCAGCGACTGGTGCATCTCCTCGAGACGCAGCAGGTACCGCGCGAAGCAGTCCGCCGCGTTCGAGGTCGGCACGTCGAACTCGTAGTTCTCGTAGCCGCTGTACGGGTCGATCTTGCGCAGGTCCCAGGCGAGGCCGGCGGACCGCAGGATCGGACCGGTGATGCCGAGCGCGAGGCACGCGTCGACGGGCAGGTAGCCCACGTTCGCGAGGCGGTTGCGCCAGATCGGCTGACCGGTGAGCAGCTTGTCGTAGTCCGGCAGCCGCTTTTCCATGATCTTGACGAACGCGTTGACCTTCTCGACCGCGTCGGCCGGCAGGTCCTGCGCGAGACCGCCGGGGCGGATGAACGCGTGGTTCATGCGCAGGCCGGTGAGGTGCTCCAGCAGGTGCAGCACTTCCTCGCGCTCGCGGAAGCCGGAGGTCATGCCCGTCAGCGCGCCGAGCTCCATGCCGCCGGTGGCGAGCGCGACGAGGTGCGAGCTGATCCGGTTGAGCTCCATCAGCAGCACGCGGATGGCCTGCGCCTTGTCCGGGACCGTGATGCCGAGCAGCTTCTCGACACCCATGCAGTACGCCGCTTCGTGGTGCAGCGGCGCCAGGTAGTCGGTGCGCGTGATGAACGTGACGCCCTGGACCCAGGTCCGGTACTCGCAGTTCTTCTCGATCCCCGTGTGCAGGTAACCGATGACGCTGCGGGCGTGCGTGACGGTCTCGCCCTCGAGCTCCAGCACCAGGCGGAGCACGCCGTGCGTCGACGGGTGCTGCGGGCCGAGGTTCATGACGATGCGCTCGTCGTGGACCGCGTCCGCGAGCACCTCGTCCCAGTCGCCGCCGGTCACCGTGTAGACGGTGCCCTCGGTGGTCTGCCTGCTCGGCGCGACTTCGGTGTGCGTGTCGTCCGTGCTGTCGCTGCCGGTCGCGCTGGTGTCGGTCCCGGTGGTGACGTCGGAAAGCCGCTCGGTCATGAGTACGACCGCCTCTGGTCCGGCGGAGGAATCTCCGCGCCCTTGTACTCGACGGGGATGCCGCCCAGCGGGTAGTCCTTGCGCTGCGGGTGACCGTCCCAGTCGTCCGGCATGAGGATCCGGGTCAGTCCGGGGTGACCGTCGTAGACGATCCCGAACATGTCCCAGGCCTCGCGCTCCTGCCAGTCCGCCGTCGGGTAGACCTCGACGAGGCTCGGCACGTGCGGGTGCTCGACGTCGACCGCGACCTCCAGCCGGATGCGGCGGCGGTACGTCATCGACGTGAGGTGGGTGACCGAGTGAAGGCGCTGCGGCACGTCCGCGCCGTAGTCCACACCGGACACCGAGCTGCAGAGCTCGAAGCGCAGCGACGGCGTGTCGCGGCAGATGCGCGCGACCTCCAGCAACGTCTCCGGCTTGAGGTAGAAGGTGATCTCACCGCGGTCGACGGTCACCTGCTGCACCGTGTCGGCGGGCAGGCCCTTGTCGCTGATCGCGGCGAACAGCTCGTCGGCGACCTCGTCGAACCAGCCGCCGAACGGGCGCTCGGACGGAGCGGCCACGTGGGCGGGCAGGCGCAGGCCACCGAAGCCGGACGTGTCACCGGAGCCGGTGACGCCGAAGAGGCCCTTGCGCTCCTTGCCCGCGAAGATCGGCGCTTTCGCTTCGGCGCCGTTGGTCTTTTCGAGGCCCTCCCCCGCGCGGTCGGCGCTGGAGTGCTCTCCCCCTGGCTCGGTCACTTCTTCCTCGCAAAACGCTCGGACGACGGGATGAGATCGGTGCGGTAGCCCGAGTCGGCGAGTGCCTTGGCGCGCACGGCGTTCAGCGGCTCGTCCATGATCTTGGCGTGGATCTTGAGGATCGCGTCCATCAGCATCTCCGGCCGCGGCGGGCAGCCCGGCAGGTACATGTCGACGGGCACGACGTGGTCGACGCCCTGCACCACCGCGTAGTTGTTGAACATGCCGCCGCTGCTGGCGCACACGCCCATCGCCAGCACCCAGCGCGGTTCGGGCATCTGGTCGTAGATCTGCCGCAGCACCGGCGCCATCTTGTTGGTGACGCGGCCCGCGACGATCATCAGGTCGGCCTGGCGCGGTGACGCGCGGAAGACCTCCATGCCGAAGCGGGCGAGGTCGTAGCGCGGACCACCCGTCGTCATCATCTCGATGGCGCAGCAGGCCAGGCCGAAGGTGGCAGGCCACAGCGAGGACTTGCGGGTCCAGTTGACCAGCTTCTCGACGCTGGTCAGCAGGATGCCGTTCGGGAGCTTCTCCTCGAGACCCATGACTTCCTCAGTTCCAGTCGAGGCCGCCGCGACGCCACACGTAGACGTACGCGAAGCCGAGCGTGGCGACGAACAGGACGATCTCCACCAGCCCGAACAGCCCGAGCTTGTCGGCAGCGACGGCGAACGGGTAGAGGAAGACCATTTCGATGTCGAACAAGATGAAGAGCATCGCCGTCAGGTAGTAGGCGACGGGCATGCGCCCACCACCCACGACCGGCTGCGGGCTCGGCTCGATGCCGCACTCGTACGCGTCGAGCTTGGCGCGGTTGTAGCGGCGGGGTCCGATGTAGGGCGCTGCGGTCACCGAGAACAGCGCGAACGCCCCGGCGAGCGCGAACATCAATACGAGGGGGAGGTAAGGGTCAAGCACGCTCCGTCGTCCTTTCCTCGCGGTCGAGGCGCACCCTATGGGTGTTCTTGCACTGCCCGTTTGTTAGGCGGACCTAACAAACGCTTGTGAAACAGTTCACAAGCCTGTTCAGACTGTTGTGAAGTGATTCACAAGGTCGATCGCCAGTGTAAACCGCCTGTAAATGACCTAGGTCACAGGGTCTGACCTGGGGCTTTAACGCACCGGACACAAACGAAACGGCACCGGCTCGTATTGAGCCGGTGCCGTCACCTATTCGGAGTAATTTACGCCGTTGGGGCTAGCTTCGTAGCGGCCACGATCAGGCGGTCCATTGCGTCGCCGTCCTTGGGGTCGTAGAGGCCCGCAAGCAGCTTGAGCACGAGTTTCATCAGACGCTTTCGCGGCATTCCGTACTTCGTTGCGGTCCGCATGACCGCCGGGTTCCCGATGAGCTTCGAGAAGACGTTCCCGAGCCGGTAGTAACTGCCGAGCGCCTGTTCGATCCGAACGGGGTAACCGTGCAGCGCGTGTTCACGGTTGACGCCGGTCCGCGCAAGCGCCTGGACGACACTTTCGGACGCGATCCTGGCCGACTCCATGGCGTAGCCGATGCCCTCGCCGTTGAACGGGTTGACCATGCCACCGGCGTCGCCGACGAGCACGAGACCGCTCTTGTAGTGCGGCTTGCGGTTGAGCCCCATCGGCAGCGCGGCCCCGCCGATGCGGCTGGTCGCGTTCTCCTCCCGGAAGCCCCACTCCTCCGGCGTGCCGTCGAGCCAGCTGCGCAGAAGTGCCCGGTAGTCCGTGGTGCCGTAGGCCTTCGAGGTGCTGAGGATGCCGAGGCCGACGTTCACGCTGCCGTCACCCATGCCGAAGATCCAGCCGTAACCGGGCAGCAGCTGGCCGTCCGGCGCCCACAGCTCCAGGTGCGACTCCAGGTAGTCGTCCTTGGTGCGCGGGCTCGCGTAGTAACGCCGGACCGCGACGCCCATGGGCTTGTTGTCGTCCTTCTGCAAGCCTGCCGACAGCGCGAGTCGCGCTGACACGCCGTCGCACGCGATGGTGATGGGTGCCTTGTACGTGACCGGGTTCTTCTCCGGCCCCTGCTTGGCCTCGACGCCGACGACCCGGCCGTTCTCGATGACGGCCTTGGTGACCGTGGTGTTCTCGTGCATGCGCGCGCCGGCCGCCTTCGCCGTGTTCGCGAGCATCTCGTCGAAGTCCATGCGCGGCCGCACCACGCCGTAGTTGGGGAACGTGGCCAGCTCGGGCCAGTCGAGCTCCAGCGTGACGCCACCGCCGACGACCCGCAGCCCCTTGTTGTGCAGCCAGCCGTTCTCCTCGCGGGTGTCGATGCCCAGGTCGATCAGCTGCTTGACGCCGCGCGGGGTGAGCCCGTCGCCGCAGACCTTCTCCCTCGGGAAGGAGCTCTTCTCCAGCAGCAGCACGTCGAGGCCCGCCCTGGCGAGGTAGGTCGCCGCGGTCGAGCCCGCCGGTCCCGCCCCCACCACGATGACGTCGGCGTCCTCGTTGATCCCGCGCCTGCTCATCCAGACTCCCTACGCATGTACCCGTCAGCCTCTCCGCGACTCTAACCGCCTCCCCCTGAGACCCACCCCGCCAACTCCTGCTGCCGGACGGCACGCGGGGCCCTTTCGCACGCTCCATGCGAACGAAAGCTCCCCGCGTGCACTCGAAGATCGCGAGTTGTCCACATGTCGATCAGTGGCTGGTTGATCGCAGACGCCGGATGCTGATGATTGGTCGAATGACAAAGGTCCGCTCGATCGACTACGGGCTGCTCGCCGAGGCGTTCGAGGACGGGGTTGCTGTCCGAAGGCACCTTCTCGAACTCGGGTTCAGCAGCGCCACCTTGGCCAAGAAGTGCCGACCAGGGGGTGGCTGGACGCGGCTGTTCCTCGGTGTCTACCTGCTCACCGGCGGGTTGCCGAGCCGACGGCAACTGGTCAGAGGAGCACTGCTCCGCGCAGGCCCCCTGACGTTCCTCACCGGCATAGAGGCTGCCCGCAGGCACGGCGTACGTCGGCTACCAGCCGATGCGCGAATCCACGTCCTGGTGCCTCACGGACGCCGTATCGCCAGCCAGGGCACCATGCTCGTCGAGCGAACCAACCGGCCGTGGACCGGCACGCTGATCGACGGGTTTCCCGTGGTGACGCTTGCACGTGCACTTATCGACGCGGCTCGTAAGGAGAGCGGTCTCGATGTGATACGCGCGTTCATCGCGGACGCCGTGCAGCGGCAGCTTTGCAGTCCCGAAGCGCTCGTCGAGGAGCTCAAGAATCTGCGGCTCGGCGGCACGTCGCTACCGAGGCGGGTGCTGGCCGAGGTCAGTGAGGGTGTCCGCTCGGCCGCTGAAGCGTGGTCGCGTTCGTTGATCCACCGGTCTTCGCTGCCAGCACCACAGTGGAACGTGCTCATCAGAGCTGCGTCCGGCGAACAGCTCGCTGTCGTGGACGGCTGGTGGGACGAGGTGGGACTCGCATGGCAGATCGACTCGTTGGAGTTCCACCTTGCGCCGGATGACTACGCACGGACAATGGCGCAGCACTCCGCACTCTTGGCCAACGGTGTGATGACCGTCCACACCGTTCCATCACGGTTGAAGAAGGATCCGGCGAGCGTCATCAACGAACTGCAGGGCGCCTACCGTGCCGCAGCGCAACGTTCCAGGCCTCGTGTCTCAGCGACGCTGTGGCGGCCGATTTGAGTGCACGCGGGGAGCTTTCGTTCGCGAGAAGCGCACGAGAGGGCCCCGCGTGCTGTCCAGCAGCAGGGTGGAAGGTTGGTGCGGGTCAGGGGCGTGGCTCGGTGGGCTCGGTGTTTGGGGTGGGCTTGGTCGCGCGGTGCAGGGCCACCATGCCGCCGGTCAGGTTGAACCAGGCCACGTCCTCCCAGCCGGCCTTGGCGATGAGCTCGCCGAGCGCGCGCTGGTCGGGCCACGTGGCCATGGATTCGGCCAGGTAGGAGTAGGCGGCCGGGTTCGACGACACGAACTTCGCGATGAACGGCAGCAGCTTGAGCAGGTACCGCATGTAGACGAAGCGGAACGGCTTCCAGACCGGCGTGGAGACCTCGCAGATCACCATCCGGCCGCCCGGCTTGGTGACGCGGGCCATCTCCCGCAGGGCCAGGACCGTGTCGTTGAAGTTGCGGATGCCGAAGGACACCGTCACCGCGTCGAAGGAGTTGTCC
The DNA here is from genome assembly GCF_040609115.1 of Lentzea sp. NPDC004782. Lineage (NCBI taxonomy): Bacteria > Bacillati > Actinomycetota > Actinomycetes > Pseudonocardiales > Pseudonocardiaceae > Lentzea > Lentzea sp. NPDC004782. Next base: position 149,136 of record NZ_JBEXJN010000014.1, on the reverse strand, counting down.
TTGAACGGCAGGCGCAGCGCGTCGGCGGCCACCTTCGGGACCCGGCGGTGGGCGCCGGAGGCCAGCATGCCCACCGAGAAGTCGGCCGCCACGCACCAGGCGCCGGACGCGGCGTACTCGACGGTGGAGACGGCGGTGCCCGCGGCGAGGTCGAGGACCTTCTCGCCGGGGCGGGCGTCGAGGACGCGCCTGCTCCACTCCCGCCAGCGGCGGTCGAAGCCCAGCGTCATGACCGAGTTCGTGCGGTCGTAGCCCTTGGCCACGCCGTCGAACATCTCGGCGACCTCGCGGGGGTTCTTGTCCAAACCGGCTCGCGACATGCCATGAGACTAGGTCAGCGACGCTGAGATCATCTTCAGGGCACCTTCAGCGCAGTCAGCATGCCGTCGACGGCGGCCTGCCAGGGGTACTCCTCCGCCCTCGCCCGCGCGGCCTCGCGGGAGCCCGACGCGAGCAGGTGCCGGGCGGCCGCGGCGAAGGCCGTGGCGTGGTCGTCGACCGCCGCGCCGCACGACGGCTGGACGATCTCCTTCAGGGCACTGCTCTGGCTGACGACGACCGGTGTGCCGCTCGCCAGCGCTTCCAGGGCGGCCAGTCCGAACGTCTCGTGCGGGCCCGGCGCGAGCGACAGGTCGGCCGACGCCAGCAGCGAGGCGACCTCCAGACGTGACTTCACGAAGCCCAGGAACGTCACCGGCAGGCCGGACGCGCGCTTCTCCAGGAACGAGCGGCGCGGGCCGTCGCCGGCGATCACCAGACGCGCGGAGTGGCCCTGCTCGTGCAGCTCGGCCAGCGTGTCGACGGAGCGTTCCACGTGCTTCTCGGGCGAGAGCCGTCCACAGTGGATGAGCAGGTTCTCCTCGCCCTGCAACAGATCCCGGCGCAGGTCGGCCGAGTGGCGGCGCGGGGTGAACGTGGTCAGGTCGACGCCGAGCGGCACCTGGGTGACGTTGCGGGCGCCGATGCGGTCGAACTCCTCGCGCGCGAACGCCGTCGTGCAGACCACCGTGTCGTACGACGCGGCCATGCGGCGGTTCGCCCAGTCCGCGCCGCGCACGGCCGGACCGGAAGGCAGCACGAACTGCAGCAGCCGGTCGAGGCGTTCGTGGGAGATCACGACGTTCGGGATGTCGCGTTCACTCGCCCAGGCGCCCATTCCGCGCAACGTCAGCCGGTCCGACACCTCCAGCCGGTCGGGCCTGAGGTGGTCCATCAGGGACTTGACCCGCCACGGGTCCACGACGCGGTAACCACCGGTGTACGGGATCTTCACCGCGGGCAGGGTGATGCGCCGGACACCTCCCGGCAGGACCTCGTCGGCACGGTGGTCGCCCGGCACGACGAGCACCACCTCGTGGCCCGCCTGCACGTAGCCGGTGCCGAGGTGGTGCAGTGCCGTGCGGAGCCCGCCCGACTTCGGTCCGTAGAAGTTGGCCAGCTGGACGATCCTCAAGCGGCCGCCTGGTGGGTGAGTCCCATCACCGCAGCGTAGTGGCCCATCAGCTCGTCGCAGATCGCAGGCCAGGTGCGGGTGAGCACCGACTTGCGGGCTGCCAGCCCGAACCGCTTGCGCCGCAGCGGGTCGCGCAGAAGTTCGACGTACTGCGCGATGTCGTCCTCGAAGAGATACCCGGTCCGGCCGTGCGCGACCAGGTCGCGCGGGCCGCCGGCGTTCGGCGCGAGCACCGGCAGGCCGGTCGCGAGCGCCTCCTGCACGGCCTGGCAGAAGGTCTCGTGCGGTCCGGTGTGGACGAAGACGTCCAACGACGCGTAGGCCTCGGCGAGCGCCTCACCGGTGCGGAACCCGAGGAACTCGGCACGCGGCAGGTCCCGTTCGAGCTGCTCGCGATCAGGGCCGTCACCGACGATCCGCAGCTTCACGCCCGGCAGGTCGTGGATCTCCTTGAGCCGGTGCACCTGTTTCTCCGGCGCGAGACGTCCGACGTAGCCCACGGTGAGCTCGTCGTTGTGCTTGTGGCGCGGGTGGAAGAGGTCGATGTCGACGCCGCGGCCCCAACGGTGCACGCGCGGCACCCCGTGCTGCTCCAGCGCCTCGACCGCCGAGCTCGACGGCGCCAGCGTGCGGTCGGCCAGCGTGTGCAGCCGCTTGGTCCACCGCCAGGCCGCCCGCTTGGTCAGCCCGAGGCCGTAGTTGCCGGCGAACCCGGCGACGTCGGTCTGGTAGACCGCGACCGTCGGCACGTCGATCTTGCGCGCGGCTCTGAGCCCGTACGCGCCCAGCACGAACGGCGACGCGAGGTGCACGACGTCGGGCCGGAAGCCGGCCAGTTCGTGCAGCACTCGGGGGCTCGGGACCCCGATCGGCAGGCTGGTCACCATGGGCACGTCGACGGCGGAGACTCTGACGACGGGCGTGCCGTGGTGTTCGTCGGCGCCGGCACCCGGCGCGACCACCATCGCCTGGTGGCCGCCCCGCCTCAGGTGTTCCAGCACGCGGAGAACGGAGTTGGTCACGCCGTTCACCTGGGGCAGGAAGCTCTCGGTCACGATCGCTACGCGCACAGGGGCCACCCTGTAGTGCCCGCGTGAAGTCCGCGTGACACCAAATTTGACGCGGTCAGAACACCTCACGTCGTGGCCAGGTGATCGTCGATTCGTCATCTTGGCGTCGGTTGCCGGTCACCAGACGCGGTGAAACTAGGCCAGCATGACCGTCTTGTCGTCCCGCCCCGCGCATCCGGTCGACCCGGGACTGGTGTCGATAGCGCTGGAAGTGGCCGGTCGCCTGGCGAACGACGCCTCGGACGTCATCATGGCCACCGCCGGCCGCGGCGTGCGTCCCGACTCCGGCGAGTCGCCGTTCGACTGGGTCACCGACACCGACCGCACCCTCGAACGCCACACGCGGCGCGTCCTGACCGCGGAGTTCCCCTCGATTCCGGTCTTCTGCGAGAACTCCGACGCGGACGTGCCCGGCGGTTCCGAGTTCCGCTGGGTGGTCGACCCGGTCGACGGGACCGCCAACTACACCGCGGGCATGCCGTGGTGCGCCTACAGCCTCGCCCTGGTGGACCGCTGGGGCCCGGTCGTGGGCGTGGTCGCCGACCCGTACCGCTCCCAGATCTACGCCGCCGCCCGAGGCCGCGGCATGCGCGCGAACGGCACGCCGGTCCGCCTGACCGAACGCCAGGGCGACTCGCTGGTCGTGTGCACCGAGATGACCCGGACCGGCCCGTGGCCCGGGATGGGTGAGTTCATCTCGACCGCCGCCATCGCCGGCACGGGCGTGCGCGTCCTGGGTTCGAAGTGCCTGGCGGTCGCACAGGTGGCCCTTGGTCACGTCGCCGCCGCCGTGCTGCACGGCTACCACGAGTGGGACGTCGCCGGTGCAGTCTCTCTGGCCGTGGAGTCCGGTGCGGTCGTGCTGGACAGACGCGGCGCCGGTGCCCAACTGCCCGTGGACGGGCTTCTGGTGGCCGCGCCCGACGCGGCCGACGAGGTGCTGGGCTGGTGGCAGTCCGCGCTTCAGGCCGACAGCTGAGGCAGCTGCTTCTCCAGCAGTTCGAGGTGCGTGCGCGCCTCGTCCAGCTCGGGGTGGTCGAACATCTGCAGCGCGACCCGGCCGACCTGGTTCTCGAACTGCTTGAAGTCGTGGGCGGCCTTGAGCAGCCGCTGGTAGACGGGGTGCTGCGAGTCGACCGCGCCGAGCGCCCTGCCCAGCTGCGCGATGCCCCTGACGTCGTCGAGCTCCTTGGTGAGCTGCTCACTGATCCGCTGCAGCCAGTCCTTGGCCGCCGACGCGGGCACGGTCTGCACGGCCGCGTTGACCCGGCGCGCCGACTCCGCGCAGCGTTCGACCTGCTCGGACCACATGTCGTAGGGGTGTTGCGGAACCATCGGGAACGCCGGCGCCGGCTGACTGGAGCGCTTGATCGAACGACGGATCAGGCCGACGACCAGGCCGATCAGGGAACCGGGGATTCCGCCCAGCAGCACGCCGGAGATGATGATCACCACGACGGTCAGGGGTACGGAGTCGTTGTAGGTGTTGCCCGGTGCGGCGGTCGCGCCGATGGTCATGAAGCCACCCATCAGCACGAAGCCGATCCCGGATCCCCAGAGCACTGAACGAACGACGACACCCATGACTGGTGATCGTGCCACTTTCACCGCGTGTTAGTCGGGTCATCCGACATCACGGGCTGAGTCTCAGATGCTCGTAGGTGAACGGCTCGTCGACCTTCTCCAGTGCCGTGCCTCTACTTCTATCAGGCGTCGAAGTCGACCGTCACGCATTCGCTCGTTGGCAGCGCCTGACACGTCAACACGAACCCGGCCGCCACCTCGGACTCGTCGAGCGCGTAGTTGCGGCGCATCTCCACCGAACCCTCCGTGACCAACGCCCGGCACGTGCCGCACACCCCGCCCTTGCACGCGAACGGCAAATCCGCGCGCACCCGCTGAGCGGCGTCCAGGATCGGCTCGTCGGCCGGCAGCGGCAGGGTCGTCGACTTGCCGTCCAGGATCACCGTCACGGAGGCGGCGGAGTCCACCACGGCCTCGGCACGGCGGGGCGGAGGCGGGGGCTCGTCGACGTAGAAGAGCTCGTGGTGCACGCGGTCGGCGGGAACGTCTCGTTCGCACAGCACGGCGGTGGCGTCCTGGACCATCTCGTACGGACCGCAGAGCCACCACTCGTCGATGCTGTCGAACGGCACGACGGTGGCGAACAGGGCCGTGAGCTTGTCGGCGTCGAGGCGGCCGGAGAACAGCTCCACGTCGCGCGGTTCGCGGGACAGGACGTGGATCAGCTGGAAGGTCGCCGGGTAGCGGTCCTTCAGGTCGGCCAGCTCGTCGGCGAACATCACCGTGTCGGTGCGGCGGTTGCCGTACAGCAGCGTCACGCGCGCGCCGGTGGCGAGGACCGTCGCGGCGATCGACAGGGCCGGGGTGATGCCGGAACCCGCGACCACCAGGCCGTGGTGGGTGCCCGCCCCGGACGGCGTGAACTTGCCCAGCGGCGGCAGCACTTCGATCACGTCACCCGGAGAGACCCGGTCGACGAGCCACGTGGAGAACTGGCCGCCGTCGACGCGGCGCACGCCGATGCGCGGTGAGGCACCTGCCGGGGCGCAGATCGAGTACGAGCGGCGTTCGTCGCCCTGGCGCAGGGTCAGGTACTGGCCGGCCGTGAACGCGAACTCGTCGGCCAGGTCGGCGGGCACGTCGAACGTGACGGCCACGGCGTCGTCGCAGAGGCGGTCGACGCGGGAGACCGTCAGCTTGTGGAAGGCAGCGCGGCGGGCCACTCAGATCTCCTTGACGTGCTCGAAGGGTTCGGCGCAGGCGTGGCAGCGGCGCAGGGCCTTGCAGGCGGTCGAACCGAACCGCGAGATCTCCGAGGTGTTGGGCGAACCGCACTGCGGGCACGCCACCTGACGTGACGGCGGCACCAGGTTCAGCGGCACCGGGCCTGCCGCGACCGGGCCGATCCGCGCGGGAGGCGCGATGCCCGCGGCCGCCAGCTTCGAGCGGCCTTCGGCGCTGATCCAGTCCGTGGTCCAGGCCGGCGACAGCGACAGGCGCACCTCGACCTCGGAGAAGCCCGCGGCGAGCAGCGAACGGCGCAGGTCGGCGCCCATCTCGTCGATCGCGGGACAGCCCGAGTAGGTCGGGGTGATGGTGACGACGACGCGACCGTCCTCTTCGGACACGTCGCGCAGCACGCCGAGGTCGGCCAGCGTGAGGACCGGGAGCTCCGGGTCCCGCACGGCCGACGCGACCTCCAGTGCCGTCGTCACCACACCGCTCCCGGCAGCGAGCGGTGCAGGTGCTGCATCTCGGCGAGCAGGTAACCCATGGCCTCGGTGTGCACGCCGTCGCGGCCCGCCATGCCCGCGACCCGAGCCGCGCGCGTGTCGGCCGGACGGGACAGCTTCGCGGCGGACAGCACCGCGTCCAGCACACCGTCCACTTCGGACCGCAACGACGCCGGATCGACCGCGACGCCGGTCAGGCGTGCTTCGACGGCGTGCGTGGCGAACAGCTCGTCCACGAACGGCCACACGCGCTCCAGACCGGCCTGCATGCGGCGGTGCGACTCCTCGGTGCCGTCGCCGAGCCGGACGGTCCACTGCGCGGCGTGGTCGCGGTGGTACGCGAGCTCCTTCAGGCCCTTCTCGGCCACGGCGGCGAGCACCGGGTCGGCGGAGCCGCGCAGACGCGAGAACAGAGCCAGGCGCCACGACGAGAACACCAGCAGGCGCGCGATCGTCGTGCCGAAGTCACCGCCGGGGCCGGGACCGCAGTCGATCTCGGCCAGGTGCACGTTGCGGAACTCTCGTTCGTCGCGCAGGTACGCCAGCTCGTCTTCCGACTTCCCGAGCACCTCACCGGCGCGGCTGAGCAGCAGGCGGGCCTGGCCGAGCAGGTCCAGCGCGATGTTGGCGAGCGCGATGTCCTCTTCGAGCTCCGGCGCGCGCGAGCACCACTCCGAAAGCCGCTGCGAGAAGATCAGCGCGTCGTCGCCGAGCATCAGGCAGTACGCCGCCAGATCAGCGGTGTCGACGCCCGCCGGGAACTCGCGGTTCACACCGGCGAGGGCCTCGGAGAAGCCCGTCCCGAACGCCCAGTGCGAGTCATCGTGACCCAGCAACGACTCGTAGGCATTGTCGAAGCTCATAGGTGCGGCACGTCCTCTGGAATCGCGTAGAACGTCGGGTGCCGGTAGACCTTGTCGCCGGACGGCGCGAAGAACGGGTCCTTCTCGTCCGGCGAGGACGCCGTGATCGCGGCCGCGGGCACCACCCAGATCGACACGCCCTCGTTGCGGCGCGTGTAGACGTCACGGGCGTTGCGCAGCGCCATCTCCGCGTCCGGCGCGTGCAGCGAACCGACGTGCACGTGGTTCAGGCCGCGCTTGCCCCGCACGAACACTTCCCACAGCGGCCAAGACGTGCTCACGCGGCACCTTCCTTCTGTGCGTGCTTCTGAGCGTGCGCGGCCGCGGCCTCGCGGACCCAGGCGCCGTCCTCGTGGGCCTTGCGGCGGTGGGCGATGCGCTGCGCGTTGCAGACACCGCCACCCTTGACGACCTGCCAGAACTCGTCCCAGTCCGGCGAACCGAAGTCGTACTGCCCGCGCTCGGGGTTCCACCTGAGCTCGGGGTCGGGGAACGTCACGCCGAGCGCCTCGGCCTGCGGCACGCTCATGTTCACGAACTTCTGCCGCAGCTCGTCGTTGGTGTCGCGCTTGATCCGCCACGCCATGGACTGCTCCGTGTTCGCGGACTCCGAGTCCGGCGGGCCGAACATCATCAGCGCCGGCCACCACCAGCGGTTCACCGAGTCCTGCACCATGTCGCGCTGCTGCTGCGTGCCGCGCATCATCGTCATGAGCAGCTCGTAGCCCTGACGCTGGTGGAACGACTCTTCCTTGCAGATGCGGATCATGGCGCGCGCATACGGTCCATAGGACGTGCGGCACAACGGCACCTGGTTGCAGATCGCGGCGCCGTCGACGAGCCAGCCGATCACGCCGACGTCGGCGAACGTCAGCGTCGGGTAGTTGAAGATCGAGGAGTACTTCTGGCGGCCCTCGATGAGCTTGGTCGTCAGGTCCTCGCGGTCGGCGCCGAGCGTCTCGGTCGCCGAGTACAGGTACAGACCGTGCCCGGCCTCGTCCTGGACCTTCGCCAGCAGGATCGCCTTGCGCCGCAGCGAGGGCGCGCGGGAGATCCAGTTGCCCTCCGGCTGCATGCCGATGATCTCGGAGTGCGCGTGCTGGGCGATCTGCCTGATCAGGGTCTTGCGGTAGCCGTCGGGCATCCAGTCGCGCGGCTCGATGCGCGCGTCGGCCTGCACGGTGCGCTCGAAGCGCAGCTCCAGGTCATCCGCCATGCACCGATGTTACACCTGGGTGCCGAATCTGCGTAGAACTGTCACAACCGCGGCGATGGCGATCCAGACGGCCACGAGGAAGGTGCCGACGGGCAGCAGGCTGAGCACCGCGGTGCGACCGGCCACGCGCGTCAGCTCCGGGTTGGTCTGGTCGTACTCGACCCGCACGTTGTCGCCGACCTTGAGCCCCGACGGGTACAGGACGCCCTGCGACGGGATGATCACGCGACCGTCCGGTGTGGCGTACCGCACAACCGTCCTGTTGAAAGCCACGGAGTCGACCTGCGCGACCGCCTGCCCCAGGTGCCGCTCGATGGCCGTGTCGTCCCGCCAGCACGCGATCGGCAACAGCACGCAAACGAGCGTGACCACCCCTCCGACCACCAGCAAGACGCGACTCACCGCACGGCGGACACGCACCCCGAGCGCCGGCTTGGTCACTGCGTTGTCCACCACAACTGAGAAGTCTAGGGCCGGGCGGGTGCCGCGCTTTCAGGTTCAGGTCCATACAGTCGGAGCGTGACCTCAGCACCGACATCGCGAGCAGGGCAGCGGATCCGCGTCCGTTCGAGGCGGGACACCGCCGGTGACCTGCTCGGACTGCTGCCAGACCCGGAGCACGCACTCGCCTGGGTGCGCGACGGGTCCGGCCTGGTCGGCTGGGGCGAGGCCGCACGGCTGGAGGTCAGCGGCCCCGACCGCTTCGCGCAGGCTGACAAGTGGTGGCAAGAGTTCGTCGCGGGCCTCGACGTCGACGACGAGCTGGACGTACCGGGCAGCGGCCCAGTGGCGTTCGTCTCGATGGCCTTCGCGGACTCGCCGGGCGACTCGGTGCTGATCGTCCCCGAGGTCGTGGTCGGCAGGCGCAACGGCCGGCAGTGGATCACCACCATCGGCGCCGCGGACACCACCCCGGACGTGGCACCGCTGTCCCGCCCGTCGACCGTCCGCTACTCGAACGGCCAGCTGCCGGTCACGCAGTACCGCGAGGCCGTGCGTTCGGCCGTGGCGCGCATGCGTTCCGGCGAACTGGACAAGGTCGTGCTCGCACACGACCTCGTGGCGTCCACCGACCGGCAGCTCGACCAGCGCTTCGTGCTGCAGGGCCTGGCGCGCCGGTATCCGGAGTGCTGGGCGTACGCGGTGGACGGTCTGGTCGGCGCCACACCCGAACTGCTGCTGCGGCGCACCGGATCGGTCGTGGACTCGCGCGTGCTGGCCGGCACGACCTGGCCGCACGACGGGGTTTCCGACGAGGAGCTCGCTTCGGCGTTGATGGCGTCGGAGAAGAACCTCGAAGAGCACGACTACGCGATCACTTCTCTCGCGGACACGCTTCGACCCTTTTGCACCACGATGTCGGTGGAGGGACCCTCGGTTCTGCGGCTGCCCAACGTGTCGCACCTGTCCAGCGACGTGATCGGAACGCTCGAATCTTCGGTGTCGTTGCTGCACCTCGGCGAGGCCGTGCACCCGACGGCGGCGGTGGGCGGCACGCCTCGGCTGGACGCGACGACGTTGATCTCGCAGCTGGAGGGCATGGACCGCGGGCGCTACGCCGGGCCGGTCGGGTGGATCGACGGGAACGGCGACGGGGAGCTCGGGATCGCGTTGCGGTGCGCGCAGATTTCCGGGTCCACGGCCCGGTTGTTCGCCGGGTGCGGGTTGGTCGCCGACTCGGATCCGGACATCGAGGTGCAGGAGGCGCACGCCAAGATGCGGCCCATGCGTGAGGCTCTAGAAGGCCTTTAGCACGCTCGCGACGAACGCCGCCTTGCCTTCCGTGTACGCCTCGCGGTCGTGGCCTGCGGTTTGGGCCAGGTGCCGTTTCAGCGCCTCGTACTGCTGGGCTTTGGCCGGGTCGTCGCGGAGGGCGTCGCGGAACCTGAGCTGGTCGGTCCACCGGTGGTGTCCGGCCTGGATGAGGTGCAGGTGGGCTTCGCGTCGCTGGCCGGACGGATCCGGTTTCACGAAGAAGCGGCGCCAGGGGCGTTGGTCGAGCTCCGGCGGTACGTAGGCCCAACCGTTGGCGCGGAGGATCTCGGACGCTCCGGTCACGACGGTGTCCAGGCTGGTCACGGAGGCTTGGAGGTCCACGATCGGCTTCGCGGCCAGGCCTGGGATCGCGGTGGAGCCGACGTGCTCGATGCCGTCGACCAGCCAGGGGCCGAGGAGCTCGTGGAGCTGGTCGCGCTCGGCCTGGGCTCTGATGGCCCAGCTCGGGTCGTGCGGACGGACTTCTGCTCGCTCGTACGCCCAGGCGGGCACTTCCTCGCTCAGACCTCAACCCCGTTCAGGATGCGCGCCAGGCCGAGGTGCTGAAGGTCAGCACCTCGCCGGCCACGTTCTTCGAGTCACGGACACGCGCGTCGCGGGTGAGCGAGACCTCGACGCAGTCTAAAAGCCGCCTGGTCCGCGCGATGGCGCCTCGATCCTGCACGAAAACCCGGGTCAGATCGGTCTCGCAGCGGGCGACCGGCATGGGCCCCCTGAGCTGGGATGAAGGGCTCCTTCCTCGACCTCAGGTGGATGAATGAGCCCTTCATCCACCTCCCGAACCGACTGAAACGGGCGCATCGGGCGCAGCCGCGGACGTTCGCGAGTCAGCGTCCTTGCGGACGCCCGGCGGCGCAGGGCGGGGCGCGCCAAAGCTCGCCCCGCCCTGGTCACGAGTCAGGTCACCGGACTACTTGTGCGCGCCCAGCAGCTCGTGCGTCAGCTGGATCTTGGCGCGCGACTTGGGCTCAGCAGCCGGAGCCGACGCAACGGACAGCGACTTGGCCGCCGCGTCCGCGGTGCGACCCGGAGCCTGGGCCGGCTTGCCCTTCGTGAAGAGCCACGTCTGGAACAGCTGGTCGAGCTGCTGGCCCGACACGCGCTCCGCCAGCGCGATGAACTCCTCGATCGTGGCGTCGGAGTACTTCTTCTCCGCGGTCCACGTGCGGAGGATCTCGAAGAACTTCTCGTCACCGACGGCCACGCGCAGGGCGTGCAGGGTCAGCGCACCCCGGTCGTAGACGGCGTTGTCGAAGACCTTGTCCGAGCCCGGGTCGCCGGGCAGGACCTGCCAGAACGGGTTGTCGGCCGCGTACAGGTCGTAGGTGTAGTCGGAGTTCTGCTGGGCCGTGCCCTCACCGATGTGCTCGGACCACAGCCACTCCAGGTAGGAGGCGAAGCCCTCGTTCAGCCAGATGTCGCGCCAGTGGTGCACCGACACCGAGTCGCCGAACCACTGGTGGCCGAGCTCGTGGGCGATGACGTAGGTGTTGGCGCCGCGGCGGAAGAACGCCGTGTCGTAGTTCGGGCGCGTCTGGTTCTCCAGCGCGTAGCCGAGGCCCGGCGTGGCGATGCCGCCCTGCGCTTCGAACGGGTACGGGCCCACGTTCTGCGACAGGAACTCGATGACCTCCGGCGTGCGTTCGATGCTGGCCTTCGCGGCGTCGGCGTTGTCGCCGAGGCGCTCGGAGTACGCGTTGACGTACGGCTGGCCGGAGGGCGTGGTGCCCTGGCGGATCTCGAACTTGCCGATCGTGAGGAACGTCAGGTAGGTCGCCTGAGGCTTGGTGCTGCGCCAGTTCCAGCGGGTCCAGCCGTTGATCTGGTGGGTCTGGCCGACGAAGGTGCCGTTCGAGATCGCCTGGACGCCGTTCGGGACGGCGACGTTGACGTCGAAGGTGGCCTTGTCGGTCGGGTGGTCGTTGGACGGGAACCACCAGGAGGCGATTTCCGGCTCACCGATGGCCAGCGCGCCGTCCGGGGTCTTCGTCCACGCCGTGAAACCGTTGCGGTCCTTCACGGTCGAGGGCGAGTCCGCGTAGGTGACGACGATGGTGAGGTCCTGGCCCTTCCGCACGCCGCCGCGGGGCGTGAGGATCAGCTCGCCGTTGTCGGAGACGAACGTGGTCGGCACGTTGTTCACCCGGACCGACTTCACCTTGAGCAGGAAGTCGAGGTCGAACTGCGTGAGGTCCTCGGTGGCCTTGGCCAGGATCGTCGTGGTGCCCGACAGCTGGTCGCCGTCCGGGTTGTAGTTGAGCCGGATGTCGTAGTGGGAGACGTCGTAGCCGCCGTTGCCGTACGTCGGGAAGTACGGGTCACCGGCGCCCGGTGCACCAGGGGACGCCGCGAGCGCCGTCCCCGCGAAGAGGGTCATCGCGGCCACGGACGCGACCGCGGCCGTCGCCTTGGATCTGATCGACATGCGCGCGACGCTATCCACACATTTGCGGAGCCAACCACCGACTTACGTATGTTTCCTATCTGCTGAAAACGTTTGACACAGTCGACTTGAGACGTTGGTGCAACCCGCGCAGTTCGTCTCGTTTTGCCTGCACTTCCACCACACGGAGGCCTTTCGGTCGCGCAAGTGCGCTACGGAACTCCTCCTGATCGTCCACTGTGGAGTGCGGAATTCGGTAGCCCGCGCACAAAGCGGTCAGATCCGTCCCGTGCGGCGTGCCGAAAATCCTTTCGAAACTGCCGCCGTACTCCGGTGCGCCTTGTTCCAGCAACGAAAAGATCCCACCGCCGTCGTCGTTGAGGACGACGATCGTGAGGTCCGGCCGGTGGTCGGCGAGCAGGCCGTTGCTGTCGTGCAGGAACGTCAGGTCGCCCATCAGCGCGTATGCCGGCCCTTGATGCTCCACGGCGAGACCGATGGCCGTGGACACGCTGCCGTCGATGCCCGCGGCACCCCGGTTCGCGTGGATCGTGATGTCCGAACGGCGTTCGCCCGCGAAGTCCACGTCGCGGATCGGGTTGGACGAGCCGACGAACAGCATCGCGCCCGACGGCATCGCCTGCGTGAGGTCACGCGCCACGTGCAACCCGGTCGGCCACGCGACAGCGTCCAAGAGATCGTCGACGGCCACGCTGACGTTCTTCACCGCGCTCTGCCACGCCTGCAACCACTCCCCGTCGTGCTCGGCGGGTTCCGGCAGCCAGGTCGACGCCCGCGTCGCGGTGAACGGCACGTCCGGCCACTGCGCCTGCTCGCCGACGGCATGCACGACCGGTGTGCCTTTCAGCAACGCCTGCTGGCCGCGCGACAGCGTCACCCGGCCGACGACGAGCACCGCGTCCGGCTGCAGGTGCGCGGGCAGACCGGCGTTGAGCAGCAACGATCCGTGCCGCAGGCCGCCGGGGGCGGTCGGCTCGGCGATCACCGGCCAGCCGAGCTCGGAGGCCTTCCGCAGCCGTTCCGGACGGTCGTCGCCGAGCAGCACGAGCGTGCGGGGCGGGAGTTCCGACGGCCGGGTCCCGACGGTGAACGTGCGGTCCGTGGCGGTCCACGGAGTGCGACCGGAGTCCGGCCACGCGGAGTCGTCCGGGGTGAGCGGTGGCCGGAACGGCACGTTGACGTGCGTCGGGCCGTGGGTCGCGATCGCCCGGCAGATCAACGAGCGCGTCGTCGGCTCGTCGGCGGCCTCCGGCAGGTGCAGGGTGGGGATGCCGAGGACGTCGTACTGGTTGATCGTCTGGCTGGCGCCGGTGCGGTAGAGGTCGACCGGGCGGTCGGCGGTCAGCGCGATCAACGGCACGCCGGTCAGCTGGGCCTCGACCACGGCGGGGTGCAGGTTCACCACGGCCGTGCCGCTCGTGCAGGTGACGACGGCGGGCGTGCCGGTCTTGGCCAGGCCGAGCGCGAGGAACCCCCCGCTGCGCTCGTCGATCCGCACGTGCAGCGTGAGCAGGCCTTTCTGCTCGGCCTGGTGCAGTGCGAACGACAGCGGGGCGTTGCGCGAACCGGGGCACAGCACGACGTGGCGGACGCCGTTGCGGACCAGTTCGTCGACGATCACCCTCGCCTGCGCCGTGGACGGATTCATGCGCCTAGAGTCTCAGACCGTGGCAGATCAGGAGCTCTTCGACCCGTCGCTGTGGAAGCCGATTGAAGGCTTCGACTTCACCGACATCACCTACCACCGGGCACTCGACCAGGGCACGGTCCGCATCGCGTTCAACCGGCCCGAGGTGCGCAACGCGTTCCGGCCGCACACCGTGGACGAGCTGTACCGGGCGCTCGACCACGCGCGGATGTCGTCCGACGTCGGTTGTGTGCTGCTGACCGGCAACGGCCCCAGCCCCAAAGACGGTGGCTGGGCCTTCTGCAGTGGCGGTGACCAGCGGATTCGCGGCCGGAGCGGCTACCAGTACGCCTCCGGTGAGACGGCGGACACGGTGGACCCGGCGCGGGCGGGGCGGCTGCACGTCCTGGAGTGCCAGCGACTGATCAGGTTCATGCCGAAGGTCGTCATCGCGGTCGTGCCCGGCTGGGCGGCCGGCGGTGGCCACAGCCTGCACGTGGTGTGCGATCTCACCATCGCGAGCGAGGAGCACGCCAAGTTCAAGCAGACCGACGCGGACGTCGGCTCGTTCGACGGCGGCTACGGCTCGGCGTACCTGGCGCGGCAGGTCGGGCAGAAGTTCGCGCGCGAGATCTTCTTCCTCGGCCGCACGTACTCCGCCGAGGAGATGCACAAGATGGGCGCGGTCAACGCCGTCGTGCCGCACGCCGAGCTGGAGACCACGGCGCTGCAGTGGGCACGCGAGATCAACGGCAAGTCGCCGACCGCCCAGCGGATGCTCAAGTACGCGTTCAACCTGATCGATGACGGTCTGGTGGGACAGCAGCTGTTCGCCGGTGAGACGACCCGGCTCGCGTACATGACCGACGAGGCCGTCGAGGGCCGTGACGCGTTCCTGGAGAAGCGCGACCCCGACTGGTCGAACTACCCGTACTACTTCTGATGATCGACGAGCTGCGCTCGGCGCTCAACGGCGGAGATCCGCTGGTCGACGGCCCGCTTCACGGCTGGGAGAAGCGGGCCGTGCTCGGCGTGCCCACCTCCGGGTCGACGGGCGAGCCGAAGACGGTGCTGCTCGACGCCGCCGCGCTGACGACGTCGGCGGAGGCCACCCACGAACGCCTCGGCGGTCCCGGCACGTGGCTGCTGGCGTTGCCCACCAGCCACATCGCCGGGATCCAGGTGCTCGTGCGGTCGATCGTCGCCGGCACCACGCCCGGTGAGCTCGACCTGTCGAAGGGCTTCCGGGCCATGGGGTTCGCGCAGGCCGCCGGGCCGGTGCTGGACCAGCCGGGACGCCACTACACCGCGCTGGTGCCGACGCAGCTGTCCCGGCTCGTCGCAGGCGAGGGGCCGGGGCTCGCGGCGCTGCGGCAGTTCGACGGCGTGCTGATCGGCGGGGCCGCCACCCCGCCGAAGCTGCTGGAGCAGGCGCGCGCGCTCGGTGTGCAGGTCGTCACTACGTACGGCATGAGCGAGACGGCCGGTGGGTGTGTGTACGACGGTGAGCCGCTGCGGGACGTGTCAGTGCGCACCGACGACGTGATCGAGATCAGCGGACCGGTGCTGGCGCTCGGGTATCGCGGCAGCGCGGAACCGTTCGGCGAGTGGTTCCGCACCGGCGATCTCGGGCGGTTGCGCGACGGGCGGCTGGAGGTGCTGGGGCGCGCGGACGACGTGATCGTCACGGGCGGCGAGAAGGTACCTCCGGTGCTGGTCGAACGCGCCCTGGCGACCGTTGAGGGCGTGCTGGAGGCATGTGTCGTCGGCGTGCCGGACGACGAGTGGGGCCAGGTCGTCGCGGCGGCGGTCGTCGTGCGCGGCTCCGAGCCTTCGCCGGCCGAGCTGAAGGCCGCGGTCGCACAGGCCGTGGGCAGGGCCGCGGTGCCGAAGCTGGTCCAGTTCGTGCACGAGCTGCCGTTGCGCGGACCGGGCAAAGTCGACAGAACAGCTGTTCTCGACTCTTTTAGGTGAACCTTTACCGCTGAGGACAACTCTCCCCGCGAAGCGCGCGGACCCAGCCGCGCGCGTTGGCGATGGGGGTTTTCTCATGCGCTACCTGTTACCGCTGGTCGCCGGAGCCGCCTTGGTGGCCGGACTGGCGTCTCCTGCCCAGGCGGCAACCGGCAACGAGTGGTCCGCCGACCTGCACCACAGATCCGTCTCGTGGGGCGGCTCCCCGCGGATGGGCCTGGTCGAGCTGGAACCGCACACGCTCGCCCGTCCCGCCAACACGGTCACGGCGGTGGTGACCGGCGATGGCGTCGCCGACGTGCGCGGTCTGCGCCCGGACGGTCAGTGGACCGAGTGGATGGAAGCGCCGGCCACGTTGCCGGTGACCACCTCGACCGTGCAGACGCGCGTGGTTTTGAACAGTGGCAAGGCAGAACGCGTACAGCTGACCGCCACCAACACTCCCGCCGCGGCTGACGTTTCCGTTGCTGCCGCTGGACGTGCGTACCGCGTCTACGCGACGCGCGAGGGTCTTGTCGGTGCCACGACGGCGAACGGCCACACGATCCGTTCACGCGACCACTTCGTCGCGCTGCCGTCACGGCGTGGCTTGGCGCCCAACAACTCCGGCAGCTACAGCGTGCAGTTGTGCGCGTCGAACGGCCGTTGCGAGTGGGCGCCGGTGTGGGACGTCGGCCCGTGGAACACCAAGGACGACTACTGGAACCCGTCCTCGACTCGGGAGATGTGGAAGGACCTGCCGCAGGGCAAGCCCGAGGCGCAGGCCGCGTACGAGGACGGCTACAACGGCGGCAAGGACCAGTCCGGCCGCAGGGTCGCGAACCCCGCCGGCATCGACCTGGCCGACGGCACGTTCCTGGACGGCCTCAAGCTGACCACGAACTCGTGGGTGACCGTGACGTACCTGTGGACCGGCTCCGGTCCTGTCGGGACGGTCCGCACGTCCGCGGCCAACGGCACGGTGAACGTCCGCAGCGCCGCGAACTCCGATTCCTCGCAGGTCGGTCTGGCCGCGAACTACGCCCAGGTCAGGGTGACCTGCCAGCTGACGGGCGAGTCCGTGACGGGTACGCAGGGCACGTCGAACGTCTGGTACCGCATCGCGTCCGGCAAGCACATCGCCAAGGCGTACGTCGCCGGCGTGAGCGGAGCGACCAGCTGCTGATGCACCCCTCGGCGGGTCCTCAGCGGCCGTGACGGAGGATGGAGGCATGGCCTCAGCCGTCCAGTGGATCCAGGGGACCCGCCCCCGCACGCTGCCGAACTCGATCGCGCCTGTCATCGTCGGTGCGGCGGCGGCGCACCACATCGACGAGTTCAACGCGCTCTACACCGTGCTGGCGCTGGTGGTCTCGGTCGCGCTGCAGATCGGTGTGAACTACGCCAACGACTACTCCGACGGCATTCGCGGCACCGACGACAACCGGGTGGGGCCGTTCCGGCTCACCGGTTCCGGTGCCGCGACGCCCGCCTCGGTCCGGTTGGCGGCGTTCGTCTCGCTCGGGGTCGGCGCACTGGCCGGGATCGCGCTGGTGGCGCTGTCCGGACACTGGTGGATGATCGCGTTCGGCGCCGTGTGCATTGCCGGGGCGTGGTTCTACACGGGCGGCAAACGTCCGTACGGCTACGCGGGGCTCGGCGAGATCGCGGTGTTCCTGTTCTTCGGCCCGGCCGCGGTGCTGGGCACGATGTACGTGCAGACGGGTGAGATCACCGGGATCGGCATCGGCGCCTCGATCGCGATGGGGTCGATCTCGGCCGCGGTGCTGGTGGCGAACAACCTGCGCGACATCCCGACGGACGCGGTGGCGGGCAAGCGGACCCTGGCCGTCGTGCTGGGCGACAAGGACACCCGCAGGCTCTACCTCGCGCTGGTGGCCGTGCCGTTCGTGATCGCGCTCGGGATGACCGTGCGGGTGCCCTACGCGTTGCTCGGATTCCTCGCGGCACCGGTGTTGCTGCCCGCCGTGCGCCGGGTGGCGGCCGGACGCGGTGGTCGCGAGCTGATCCCGGTGCTGCAGTTCACCGGGATCGCGATGCTGGCGTGGTCGGTGCTCGTCAGCGTCGGGCTGGTTCTCGGCTGACCGCGGTCACCACGCGTCCTCGGTGAACTGGGTCGGCGGTTCGTCGTCCCGCCGCACGGGCCTGCGGGGAGGCGGCGGAGGGGCCGTCTCGCCCTTGATCAGCTCGTCGAGCCTGGCGCGGTCGGCGTCGAGTGCCTGGCGCACAAGGGGATCGTGGCTCGCCTCGCCGGTGAGCACCTGACGCCAGCTGAGCCCGGCGCCGCGGGCGATGCGGTCGGCCAGCTGGCGCATCGCCGGCGAGGCGTCGCCCGACCTGGCGAACTGCATCACCCTCCGCACGTCCTCAGTGGACGGTTCCTTGCCCTTGAGGCCCTGCTGGGCGGACCGCATCGCGCGGTCGGACTCGGCGACAGCGCTCGTCAGGAAGTCCTCCGCGGCCAGGACGTCCGGTGTCCGCCAGACCGTCATCACCACTTGTCCTCCGCGAACACGTCGGGGTCGGTCTCGTCGCCGTCGTCACCCCGGCCTCTGCGCGGGCCCTGCGCGTTCATGATCTCGTCGACGGTCATGCCCTCCTGCAGCATCTGGAACGCCTGCTTCATCTTCTTGACGTTCTCCTGCTGCACGGCCTGCACGTCCGGGTCGTCCGCCGCCTTGCCGGAGACGACGTCCTCCCACGTGAACTCGCCCGCGTCGACCTTGCGCTTCAACGCCTTCAACTGCTCGGGCGCGTCCCGTTCCTGCGCGGCCCGCTCGACCTGCTGGGCGATCGCCTTGAAGTCCACCGGCGGAATCGGCGGCAGCGGCGTGTCCTTGAGCCGGTTGGCGAGGTCCTGCGCCTCCTTGAAGCGCGCGTCGACCTGCGCCTCGGCCGCGCGCAGCTCCGGCGTCTTCCAGCTGTCGTTGGGCGTGGTCATCGTTTCTCCATCAGTTCGACCCGAAAAGCCCGCGCCGGATCGGCCGGATCTCGTCGCGGACGTCCGCGAGCTCACCACGCGGCACGACCGTGCGCCACTGCCGGAAGTCCACTTCGGTCAGTCCGAGCTGCTGCGCGATCTCGTAGTTCTCGCCCAGGAAGTGCAGCACCGCCTGGTCGCCCTGGATGCCGATCACCTCGAACTCCGCACCGCGGAACGTGCAGAGCAAGCGCTGGTGACCGAGCTCCTCGACGGCGGCGTCCGGCACCTCCAGCACGCCCTCGACGAAGTCCTGCGGCGCCGGCTGACCGGCGAGCGGGTGCAGCACCAGCACGCCGGGCCGCTGCCCGAAGTCGACGTCGAAGCTCTGGCCGCGGAACGTCGCGACCAGTCCACGCCGGACGGTCGGCCGCAGCGCGACCGGGGCCTGCCAGAACCTCCCCGGCCCGAAGCCCACGTCGCCGATCGGGTACCAGCCGATCTGGCGGTGGATGTACTTGCCGACGCTGCGCCCTTCACCGTTCGGCTCGAACCGCCACAGCTCGGTGCCCGCGGGCAGCTCGGCGAGCTCCATGACGTACTCGGGAATCGGCTGGGCGCTCGGCGTGTAACCGGTGCCGGTGAACGGCACGGGGTAGACGCGGGTGGTGCCCATCTTCTGCGCGCCTTCGAGCGTGGGACCGCCGAAGCTGGTGTCGAAGAGCTGCGTGGTGTGCGCCAGGAACCGCAGCACGTACTGCGTGCCCTTGGGCCAGCCCTCGACCTTGTCGACGCCGAACGTCTCGGCGAACTGGTCGGCGGTGCCCTGCGGGAAGTCCTGCCCGCGCGTGACGAACCCGGCGGTGCGGTGCGGCTCGAACCGGCCGGGGACCACGACGTTGCCCAGGTAGAGCTGCGCGACCGCGGGGTGCACGATCTTCTGCAGGATCGTCTCCGGCCCGATGCCGGCCGCCTTCTGCACGGCCTGTGGGGTGCTCATCCCGGGTTCTTCTCCTTCCACCGCGCCAGGTGGTCGGTGCGGTCGACCTGCACGTCCTCGAGCTCGTCGGGGTCGAGAACCTTGTGGTAGCCGTTGTACGGGTCGCCGTCCAGACCGTTGTCCTCGGCCCAGACCTGCGACGGCCCGACGTAGTCCGCCCCCATCGTGCCGTCCCGGTTCGGGTGCAGGACGAACGGCTGGCCACGCCACTTCCCCGTGAACTCGTCGCGGTACCAGGCGTCGAGCTCGCTGATCGGCACCAGCTTCCGCCGGATCTCCTCCCGCTGCTCGAAGCCCTCGTCGTTCGCGTAGGTCTCGCCGGGGATCTGGACGATCCAGATCTTGTCCTGTTCCCTGGCGCCCGCGAAGTACGTCTCGCCCCGGTACTCGATCACTTCACGGGTGTGCTGGACCACGACGCCTCATCCTCCTTCAGCTGGTACCAGCCGAGACCCTTCTCGTACACGGCGTGCAGGCGTTCCTTGCCGTCCCGCACCTCCCAGATCTCCGCGCGGTCCGGCAGGTCGGCGGGCTTGGCGACCCACTCCGGCACCCCGCCGCCGGTGTACCCGGTGCCCGTGAACGGATCCCTGCCGCGCTTGGGCTCGGCCGCTCCACCGGCATCGGCCATCTGCTTGGCCGACGCGTCGTAGTGCGCCTTCTCCTGCGGCGACTGGTACTCGCGGTGCTCCTGACCGGGAGTGGGCGGCCGGCTGAAGTCGCGATCCGACTTCTCCGGCCCGCCGAAGGGGATCGCGGCCTTCGCGGCCTGGTCGTCGGTGAGGTGGTAGCGCAGCTGCATCGCGGACTCGGCCTTGTCCTTGATCGGCGTCCAGCCCTCGCCCTTGTCGTCCAGCGCCAGCCCCTCGCGCAACGCCATCGGCTTGTTGATGTCGTGCACGTCCTCGGCCCTGGCGATCGACCCGGCCACCATCCCCTGCCGGCGTGCCGCGTCGGTGGTGGGGTCGTCGTGCTGCTTCAGGTAGCCGTCGACCGCGTTCTGGTGCAGCACCTTGGTGACCAGGTCACCGGACTCGACCTTGATCTGGTTGCGGACGTGGGCCACCTCCTGCGCCTCGCTCGGGCTCAGGTCGGTGGACAGCCGCTTGCTCAGCTCGACGTACCGGTCGCGGTCCGCCTGGTTCGGGTAGATCTGCTCGAGCTGGTGGTGGTAGCCCTCACCCGACGCCGCCATGGCCGCGTGGTCGAAGGCGGGCGTGAGGTCGTGCCCCTTGGGCGACCGCGGGGTGTCGTCGCCGCCCTGGCCGCCGTCGTGCCCGTCGTGGGTTTCGTGGCCGCTCTGGGTTTCGTGGTTGGTGTGGGCGTCATGGTTGGGCTGGTCGTGCTTGGGGTCCACGTCGTGACCGGCCGGGGTGGGGTCCGGGTGGTCTTCGTGGTGCTTGGCGTCGCTGGGGTTGGTGTCGTGGTCTTTGCCGTCGGTGTCGTGGTGGCCGCCGTCGTGCGGGGTGGTGTCGTGAGGCTTCGGATCGTGCGGATGCGAGGTGGACGGGTCGTGCGGCGTGCCGCCTGAGCCGTTGGACGTGGTGTGGTCCGGACCCGCGCTGGGACTCGGGTGTCCCGGAGGCGACGGCAGACCGCCACCCGTGCTCGGGCCGGGGTGTCCGGGCGGCGACGGCAGGCCGCCGCCGGAGTGCGGGGCTGGGGCCGTTGCCGTGCCTGAGCCGGCGCTCGGGTGGCCGGGAGGGGTGGGCAGGCCGTTGCCGGAACCACCCGGCGCCGGGTGGCTGCCCGAGTTCGGAGGCGTCGGCAGGCCGTTGCCCGAGCCCGGTGCCGGATGCGTGCCCGTCGAGCCTGGAGCGGGGTGCGTGCCACCCGAGCCCGATGTCGGGTGAGTGCCCGCCGAACCTGGCGTCGCGTGCGCGCCAGCCGCGCCTGAACCGGACGGCGGCGTGGGCAGCCCCGAGCCGCCAGGGCGCGAACCTCCAGCGCCGGAAGGCGTGTTGGCGTGGCCCGGCGGGGTCGGCAAGCCCGAACCCGCGCCGCCGTGGCCGGGAGGCGAGGGCAGGCCGCCGGCCGACGGCTTCGCCTGACCCGACGGGGTGCTGGACGAGCCGGTCGGCCACGCCGAGCCGGCGGAGGAGCCGGGGCGGGAGCCCGAGCTGCGGGTGGAGTCGCCACCGCCGCCTGCCATCGGAGGCGCACCCATCGGCATCCCGCCGACGACCGGGGTCGACTGGTGCGACGGTGGGGCGGTCGCGGTGGCCGCGCTCGCGGCATGGGTGGTGTCGACGTGCGGGGTGGCAGCTGGGGAGCCGTGGCCGCCGCTGGGAACACCCGGAACACCGCCAGAGCTGCCGTGCACGGCAGCCGGCACAGCGCCCGAGCCACCGGAACCAGAGCCCGAGCCCAGCGTCGGCGGCGCGGACACCGCGGGACCGGTGGCTGCGGCGGCGTGGGTGGCAGGGGCGTCGGCGCCGTGCACGACGGGCGGGGCCGACACGGGCGCGCCGCCCGGTGCGACGGAGGTGACGGCCGCCGGCTTGGTCTCGTCGGCGGTACCGGGTGGGGTGTAGACCTCGCGGACCTTCGAGCCGATGTCGTGGCCGCGGTCGGCGATCTCGGTGGCCGAGTCCTTGATGGACGTCATGTCGTCGCGGATGTCGTTGACCGAGTTGCGGACGTCGCGGCCCGCCTCGGCCACCTCCTGGGTGGCGTTCATGGCCTCGGCGAGGGAGTTGGCGTCCTTCAGCTTGCCGATGGCGGAGAAGACGCGGCCCACGGCGTCGAAGAGCGACTTCACGTCGGCGATGAGCTTGTGGACCGTGTCGATGATGTCCATGACACGGCGGTAGATCTGGTAGGCGTTCCAGACCATCTCGGCGGCCTTGATCCAGCCGGCCAGGGGGATCCAGACGGTGGCCGCGGCTTCCAGCAGCTTGTTGACCAGGTAGTCCAGCAGGCGGGCGGCCTGCTTGCCCAGCGCCTCCGCGCCCGAGGCGACGGTGTCGAAGCCCTTCGCGATGAGCTGGGTGACGCCCATCTCGGCGAACAGGGCGGCCTTCCAGCCGAGGGCGATGTACTTCTCGTGGGCGCGGGCGGCGTCACCGTCCCAGTGCGCGCGCACCTTGCCGACGGCGTCGGTGAGGTTGTACGAGACGTCGTTCATGGCGTTGCCGACCATGCGCCACGCGTCGCCGTCGGCGCGGATCTTCGTCCAGTCGCCGGTGATCGGCGTGATGATCGTGGCGACCAGGGACTCGCCGGTGACGGCCTCGAAGACCCAGTTGACCGCCTGCACGCCCCAGCCCTGGTCGGCGAGGACGTCGTTCAGGGAGGCGCTGTTGACCTCGGGCTGCTTCAGGGACGCGGCGACCGGGCGCGGGTCCCGGTAGGTGGTCGCGCTCACTTCAGGATCCCGTTGAACATCGCGACGTGGGCCTGCTCGACGGCCTCGTAGACGTGTGCCGTCGCGTCCACCGCCGACGCCGTGCCCTCCAGCTTGGACTTGCCGAAGTCGAGCGTCTCGTCGAAGAGCGCGCGCACGACGTCCACGCCCGGCTGGAGCAACGTGAGCAGGCCGGTGAAGCCCGCCTTGTCGCACGCCGTGGCGTGGACGTACTTGCGGATCGTCTCGAACTCCTGCGCCTCGGTGCGCAGATAGTCGGCGTACGCGCGCAGCTCGGCGGCGTCGGTGAACAGCGACGACACGGGTCCCCCTGCGGACTCAGGTGCTCAGGTCACGCTGTGACGCAGGACGCTCGTCACCAGTTCCCCGTGCGGTGGAAGTTGTTCAGGCGGTCAAGACACGGGTCGAGATCCATGTCCTGTGCAGCTACCCATGAGTCGTCGTAGTAGGTGTTCGCGTAACGCTCGCCACCGTCGCACAACAGAGTCACCACGCTCCCGCGCGTGCGAGACTGCCTCATCTCGGCCACGATCTGGAACGCTCCCCAGAGATTCGTCCCGGTCGAACCGCCGACCCGCCGCCCGAGCAGTTCCTCCACGTACCGGATCGTCGCCACGGACGCCGCGTCCGGCACCTTGATCATCCGGTCGATCACCTGGCCGACGAACGACGGCTCCACCCGCGGCCGTCCGATGCCCTCGATCCGCGACCCGCGCGAGCCCACCAGCTCCGGCGCGCTGTCCCGCCAGGCGTCGAAGAACACCGAGAACTCGGGATCCACCACGGCCAGGCGCGTACCCAGCTTCTGGTAGTGGATGTACCGGCCGATGGTGGCCGACGTGCCGCCCGTGCCGGCGCCGACCACGATCCAGTCCGGCTCGGGCGAGGGCTCCAGCTTCATCTGGTCGAAGATCGACTCGGCGATGTTGTTGTTGCCGCGCCAGTCCGTCGCGCGCTCGGCGTGCGTGAACTGGTCCATGAAGTGACCGCCGAGCTCGGTCGCCAGCCGCCGCGACTCGTCGTAGATCGCCGACGGTTCGTCGACGAAGTGGCACTTGCCGCCCTGGCGCTCGATCAGCGCGACCTTCTCCGCGGACGTCGACCGCGGCATCACGGCGATGAACGGCAGCCCCAGCAACCGCGCGAAGTACGCCTCGGAAACCGCCGTCGACCCGGACGACGCCTCGATCACGGGGGTGCCGCCGGTGATCCAGCCGTTGCAGATCGCGTAGAGGAACAACGACCGGGCCAGCCGGTGCTTCAACGAACCCGTGGGGTGCGTCGACTCGTCCTTGAGGTAGAGGTCGATGCCCCAGTCGAGCGGGAGCGGGTAGCGCAGCAGGTGGGTGTCCGCACTGCGGTTCGCGTCCGCCTCGATGATCCCGACGGCCTCGCACACCCAGTGCCTGGTCCTGCTGCAACAACGGTCAAGAGAAGTACTCACAGCGGCACGATAACCGCAGGTGAAGGCTACCCCTGGGTAAGAGGACCTTCGTCACCACGCAGCTCGGCGCGCAGCTT
The DNA here is from genome assembly GCF_040609115.1 of Lentzea sp. NPDC004782. NCBI lineage: Bacteria > Bacillati > Actinomycetota > Actinomycetes > Pseudonocardiales > Pseudonocardiaceae > Lentzea > Lentzea sp. NPDC004782. Next base: position 124,688 of record NZ_JBEXJN010000014.1, on the reverse strand, counting down.
GGCGCGCTCGGCCTGCCGCACCGCCTGCCGCTCGTTCAACCCGACCGCCACCCGCTGTCGCAGCCCCTTGAACAGGAACAACGACGCCGGCAGCGCCACGACCACGCCGACGGCCAGCGCCGGGAGCAAAGGAACCTTGAACAGCATGAGCGCGCCCGCCACCACCGCGACGAGACCGAGGCGGGCGAGGACGTAGAGCGTCACATCTCTGGCGAGCACCCGTTCAGGTTACGTCGCCCTCGTCGTCACCGGTGTTCGGCCGCCCCTCGAAGCGCGTGGACAGCACCACGGTCGTGCGCGTGCGGGCCACGCCGGGGATGCGCCGCAACCGCCCGAGAGAACGCTCCAGGTCGTCCACGGTGGCCACCCGGACCTTGACGACGAACGACTCGTCGCCGGCCACCCGGTAGCAGGACTCGACCTCGATGAGCTCGCTCAACGCGTCCGCGACCTCGTTGTCGTCCGCGATGTCGGTGGGGTGGATGCCGATCAGCGCCGTGACGCCCAGACCGACCGCGCTGGGGTCGACGACCGCGTGGTAGCCGACGATGACACCGCTGGACTCGAGCTTGCCGACGCGTTCGTGCACGGCGGAGGCGGACAGGCCGACCTGCCTGCCGAGCTCGGCGTACGTGGCCCGGCCGTTGGCGCGCAGTGCGGCGATGATCTGCCGATCAAGAGCATCCACCCGCGACACCCTATGCCTTGCCGCACGCGGGGCGCTCCCGTGCTCCAGGAGCGAACGAAAGCTCCCCGCGTGCACTCAAAGCATGTCCGGTTCGCCCTGGTCGTCCCTTACTACCTCTTTACCAAAAAACAAGCGTTCGAGTACCTGATGGGTCAGATGCCACGATCAGACCGGAACGTCTGATCTGAGGAGGACGAGTGACTGCAGCCACCGAGCGGCTCTTGACGCCTGGGGAAGTCGCCAATCTGTTCCGGGTCGACCCGAAGACCGTGACCCGATGGGCCACCGCCGGTCGCATCGGCTCGATTCGCACGCCAGGAGGACATCGCAGGTTCCGTGAGACCGAGGTGAAGGCTCTGCTGTCGGAGCTGACGACCGAGGCAACTGAACCCGTCCGCCACTGAAACCGTAGTTACCCCTAGTGCCGCGGGTAATCTCGTGGCAAAGGGAGGTGGCGACCAGATGATCTACCTGCTGGCGGTGATCGGCGCGCTCACCGTGGCTGTGCTGGTGTGGCGGGCCTTCGCCCCACAGCATTCGGAGTACACGCCGGGCCGCAAAGTGATCGCACCTGACGACGACCCGGAGTTCCTGCGCAAGCTCGACGAGCGGCGCAAGCGCGGTGAGTGACGGAGAAAAGGGGCCCTGACCTCAGGGCCCCTTTCGCCACGTGAGCAGTGCGAACAGCCCGGCTACGAGTTGGGGAAGTCGTCGGCGACGACCGCGCCGAGTTCCAGCAACGCGAGCCGGGTCTCCGGCGCGAGCCGGTCCAGCGCGATCTCCGCGCCTTCTTCGAGGTGCTCGTCGAACGGCAGCCGCACCACCGCGCGGCACCGCTGCTGGAAGTGCGCGGCGAGCTTGTCGAGGTCGACCTTGCCCGACTTCGGGCGCACCGAGTTGATCACGCAGACGGACTTCGCGACCAGGTCGCGGTAGCCGTGCGCCTCCAGCCAGTCCAGCGTCGCCGCGGACGTCTGCGCGCCGTCGACCGAGCCGGACGACACCAGCACCAGCTGGTCCGCCTCGTCCAGCACGCCCTTCATCGCGGAGTGCATCAGGCCGGTGCCGCAGTCGGTGAGCACGATGTTGTAGAAGTGCTCCAGCAGCGCCACGGTGCGGCGGTAGTCGTCCTCGCTGAACGCCTCCGACACGGCCGGGTCCTGCTCGGACGCCAGCACCTCCAGGCGAGCCGGCGACTGCGAGGTGTACGCGCGCACGTCGCTGTACTTGGTGATCCGCGGGGCGTCGCGCAGCAGGTGCCGCACGGTCGCCGTGGTCTCCCGCGGGATCTTCAGCGCCAGCGTGCCGCGGTCGGGGTTCGCGTCGACCGCGATCACCCGGTCGCCGCGCAACGACGAGAACGTCGAGCCCAGCGTGGTCGTCGTCGTGGTCTTGCCGACACCGCCCTTCAGGGACAGCATCGCGATCTTGTAGCACCCGCGCAGCGGCTGGTTGATCCGCGCGATCAGCTCGCGGCGGCGGATGTCGGCCGGGCTCTCGCCGAGGTTGACCACACCGCCGGTGACCGCGTGCAGCGACTTGCGCCAGCCGGAGGCCGGCGGCCGCTTCTCCTTCTTGATCAGCTGCTGCGACGAGACTTCCTGCGCCTGCGAGCGGTACGGCTGCTGCGGGAAGTTGTTCGGGTACTGGGAACCGGCGAACTGGCCGTACTGAGCCGTGTTCTGGGGCGCGTTGTGCGGTCCGGACTGGCCGCCGCCGACCGAGTAGTTACCCGACTGGCCGCCGCCGACCGAGTAAGCACCCGACTGGCCGCCGCCCACCTGGTACGGCCCGGAGCCCTCGACCGAGTACGCGCCGGACTGCGAACCGGGCACGTGGTAGGGGCCGGAAGCCTGGCCGGGCACCTGGTACGGGCCGGACTGGGGACCGCTCACGTTGTACGGGCCTGACTGACCGCCGCTCACGTGCTGCGGACCGGACTGCTGCGGGTCGAGGTAGGCCGCCGCTTGCGGGTCGACGTGCTGCGGGCCGGAGCCCTGTTCCTCACCCGGTGGTTGCCAATTCACCGCTGTGGCCCTCCCTGAGCAAGGAGGATCGAGCCTTCCCCGACCCCCAGGATGCGACGGTACGCAACCGATGCCGGTTCCATCGACCTGGGGGCTCAAGTCGTTAGAGACCCGCGTACGAATGCAACCCGCTGGTGACCAAGTTGATGAAGAAAAGGTTGAAGACGTTCAGCGCGAAGCCCACGACGTTGATCCAGGCGGCCCCGCGACCACGCCAACCGGCCGTCGCGCGCGCGTGCAGATACGCCGCGTACACCACCCATGAGACGAACGCCACGGTCTCCTTGGGGTCCCAGCCCCAGAACCGGCCCCAGGCGGCCTCCGCCCAGATCGCGCCGCAGATGATGCCCGCGGTGAACAGCGGGAACGCCAGCACGGTCGTCCGGTACGACATGCGGTCGAGCACGTCGGCGGACGGCAGCCTCGGGAAGCGGTCCGCGTAGGTGTCCTTGAGCAGGTAGAGCATCGACGTCACGCCGGGGATCAGCAGCACGCCGGACGAGATCGAGATCACCGAGACGTGGATCACCAGCCAGTACGACCGCAGCGCCGGCTGGACGGGCGCGGACTTCGCGTACAGGACGGTGCCGCCGAGGAACAGCAGGACCAGGATCGGCGTCAGCACGAACGCGCCGAGGCGGCGGATCGGGAACTTGGCCATCAGCACGATCCACGTCACCACCGCGGCGAGGCACAGCAGCGACATGTACTCGTACATGTTGCCCCAGGGCGCACGCCCGGCGGACAGTCCGCGCATGACCAGCGAGCTCAGGTGCAGCAACGCGCCGAGCACCGTCAGCGCGGCGCCCATGCGGCCGATGCGTTCCGGCTTCGACAGCTCGGTGCGGATCCCGGACGGCTCCGGCTCGATCGTGCCCGGCACCGGCGCACCGGCCCCGACCAGCGCTTCAGCCTTGCGCGGGGCGCGGGCGAAGGCCTGCTCCACCGCGTACAGCATGATCGCGAAGAGGTAGACGCCCAGCGCGCTGCGGTACAGCCAGTCGCTGAAGGTCGCGAGTGTCTCGTTGACCGGCATCAGGACTTCTCCCTGTCACTTTCCGCACTGCTCAGCACCGCGCGGGCGAGCCGCGTGAACTCCTCGCCGTATCCCGCCTGGTCGGTGCGGGCCAGGCCGCCGACCTCGACCAACGTACGCCCGTCGTCCTGACCGGTCGCACGCACCCACACCCGGCGGCGCTTGACGGTCAGCGAGACCCCCAGGCCCAGGATGATCAGGATGGCGAACACCAGCACGTACCCCTGGGTGGGGTCGTGCGAGACCTGCAACGACACCCAGTCGCTCACGGAGTCGAAGCGCACCTTGGTGCCGTCGTCGAGCGTGAGTTCCTCGCCCAGCGCGAGGTTCTTGCGCGCGACCTTCTGCAACCGGCCCTGCTCGACCATCTTCTGGTCGATCGAGAAGATCGACTGACCGCGCCCGTCGTCCACGCCCAGATCACCGCGGTACACGTCGACCGCGACCATCGGGTTGTTCAGCGCGGGGAACTTCGAGCTCAGGATGCTGCCGTGCAGCAACGGTGTCGGCGCCAGCAGACCGGTCACCGCGATCTGGCCCTTGCGGCGCTGCTCCGAGTCCGTCACGCCCGGCGGGTCGAACTTGGTCGCGCCCTCCGAGGCCAGCGTCAGCTGGTCGGTCGGCAGCCACTGGATGCCCTGCGTGCGCTTCTCGCCGTTCGGGAACGTCACCGTGAACGTCGGCGTGTAGCCGTGGCCGAGCAGGTAGAGCCGGTCGCCGTCGGTCCGCAACGGGTGGTTGACCTGCAGGTTGAAGGGCCGCCACGTGTTGGAGTCGAGGTCGGCGCCGGACTGGTAGCGGATGTCGGCCCGGTATCCGACGGGCTGACCGTTGTCGAGGTAGTCGGCGGTGAACTTGCCGATCTCGACGCAGAACGGCGTGAGGTCCGTGCCGTCGACGCGCAGCCCCGGCCGGAACTGGTCGTAGTTGAAGATGCCGCCGTTGCAGAACTGGCCGCCGTTGGCCTGGACGATGACCTGGCCCTCGTAGCTGAACATCTTGCCCAGCGCGAACGACACCAGCAGCCCGAGCAACGCGAAGTGGAAGACCAGGTTGCCGGTCTCGCGCAGATATCCGCGCTCGGCGCTGACCGTGTCGCCGCCCGCGTCCATCCGCCAGCCGCGCATGGCCTTCTTCGCCCGCCCGACCGCTTCTTCCGGCGTCACGTCGAGCACGGCCTGCGCGTGGTGCGGCAGCCGCGACAGGTTGCGCGGCGTCAGCACCGGACGCGCGCGCATCTGCTTGAAGTACTCCCACGTGCGCGGCAGCAGGCAGCCCACGAGCGAGGTGAACAACATCAGGTAGATCGCGGCGAACCACGGCGTCGCGTAGACCTCGAAGAACCCGAGCTTGAGCAGCAGCTCGCCCCACCAGCCGTGCTGGGCGACGTAGTCGTCGACCTTGGCCGAGTTCAACGACCGCTGCGGCAGCAACGCGCCGGGCATGGCCGCGAGCGCGAGCAGGAACAGCAGGGTCAGCGCGGTCCTCATCGAGGTGAGCCCGCGCCACGTGTTGCGGAGGAAGGCGATCACTAGAGCGGCAACTCCACGACGTCGACGAACGAGTAGCGCAGCCACCCGACGAACTCTGCCCACAGCCCGGTGACCAGCGCGATCCCGACACCGATCAGCAGCACGCCACCGAAGATCTGCACCTGCCGCGCGTGCGAGCGCAGCCACTTGGTCACGCCCAGCGCCCACCGCGCGCCGAGCGCGAGCACCACGAACGGCAACCCGAGCCCCAGGCAGTAGGCGAGCACCAGCACAGCACCACGCGCCGTGGAAGACCCGATCTCGGTGCTGCGCGCCACGGCCAGCACCCCGGCCAGCGTCGGCCCGAGACACGGCGTCCACCCGAGCGCGAACACCGCCCCGAGCAACGGGGCCCCGACCAGCCCGGCCTTCGGCTTGGCGTGGAACCGGACGTCCTTCTGCAGCGCGGGAACGAGCCCGATGAACACGAGTCCCATCAGGATCGTGACGACGCCGCCGATGCGCTGGAACAGATCAGCGTTGAGCAGCAACGCGTCCGAGGCCCCGAGGATGGTCATCGAGGCCAGGACGAAAACCACCGTGAACCCGAGCACGAACAGCAGCGAGGCCCCGGCCACCCGCCACCGCCCACGCTTGGCCGGTTCGTTCGCCTCGACCCGGGGCGCCTCGGCACCCACCAGCCCGGCCAGGTAGGCCAGATAGCCGGGCACCAGCGGAACCACGCACGGGGAGGCGAAGGAGATGAAACCAGCGAGCAGAGCAACCCCGGTGGCCAGCAGCAACGGCCCGGAGATCGCCAGATCGGTGGGGTTCACACACCTCAGAGTAGGTAGTTGCCCACATCACGCGCCCACCGGTGTCACCTTTTGCGTCCGCCACACCACCCCCGAAGTACCGACCAATGCCGCCTTGTGGGTGATCAGGCGCTTGCCTAGCGTCATCGCATGCAACGTTCCCGGCTGATCCTCCCTGCGCTCACCGCGACCGCGCTGGCCCTGTTCGCGCAGGTACCGACCGGTGGCGCTGCCCCGGCGATGGAGTGGCGCGAGGTCTTCAACGAAGACGGCTCCATCACCCAGGCCCTCACCCCGAAAGCACCAGCGGAAAGAACGACAACAGGCCTGAGATCCCTGGCCACCGCCAACGTCACCCAGATCGCGGGCGACGACCGCCCCTCCTCCGAACGCTTCGACCTCGTCTTCGTAGGCGACGGCTACACCGCGGACGACCTCGCGACCTACGCCGCCAACGTCCAGAGCAAGTGGGACGAGCTCTCCGCCGTGGAACCCTTCCGCGAGTACAAGTACCTCTTCAAGGTCTGGCGGGTCGACGTCATCTCCAACGAGTCCGGTGTGGACCACGACCCGACCAAGGGCGTCCTGAAGGACACCGCCCTGGACATGGGTTTCTGGTGCCAGGGCCGTGATCCCAACACCGAACGCCTCCTCTGCGTGAACGAGGCCAAGGCCAAGGAGTACGCCGCCCTGGCCCCGGAAGCCGACCAGGTGATCGCCCTCGGCAACACCTCGAAGTACGGCGGCGCGGGCGGCTCGGTGGCCACCGCGGCGGGTTCCAACGCCCAGTCGGGCCAGATCGCGGTCCACGAGCTCGGTCACTCCATCGGCGGCCTCGCCGACGAGTACGAATACCCGTACGCCACCTACACCGGCGCCGAACCGCGGGAAATCAACGTCACCGCGGACCCGACCGGCGCCAAATGGGGCACCTACCTGGGCCAGGACTCACCGGACGGCGGCGTGATCGCCCCGGTGGAAGGCGCCCGCTACTACAAGAACGGCCTGTACCGCCCGACCGCCAACTCGATCATGCGCACGCTGGGCAGGGAGTTCAACCTGATCGGCAGGGACGCCATGATCAAGGCCTTCAAGGCGAAGGTCCAGTCCCCAGCCACCGCAGCCGCACCGCCCGCCGCCGCTCGCTGACCCGCACGCGGGGCCCTTCCGTGCGCCAGGAGCGAACGAAAGCTCCCCGCGTGCTTTTTGAAGCACCCGTGTGGGTTACTCCTTGGCGAGGTCGTCCAGTACGGGCTGGACGTCGGAAGCCAGTACCGGAACCAGGAAGACCGCCGCCACCTTGTGGTCCTTGTCGACCACGAAGGTGGACGGCACGACGTTCGCCGGAACTCCCTTGAACACGTTCACGAAGCTGCGGGACGAAGCGTCGTAGATGGACGGGTAGGTGAGCGACCGGTCCTTCATGAAATCCCGGGGGTGGTCCTTGGCCGTCTCCTTGACGTCGACACCGATGACCTGGTGCCCCGCGGCGAACAGCTTCTGCATCTCGGGAGCCTCGGTCCGGCAGGGCCCGCACCAGGCTCCCCAGACGTTGATCACCACGGGCTTGCCGGCGTAGTCGGACAGCCGAATGATCTTGCCGTCCTCCATGAGGGACTCCCCTTCGAGCCCCGTCAACGGCTTGCGGTCGGCACCCGAGTACCGGATCTTGACCTGCCCACCCGGCGCCACGAGGTAGAAGTCCCCGCCGCCGACCTGAGTGGCGTCCTTCCCCACCGAACACCCGGAGACGAGCAACAACAAAACCAGCAGCCGCTTCATGCCCCGGTCACCCGAGGGTTGGTGGCGTCGACCGGTTCCGAGTAGGCGATTCGCACCAGCTGCTCACCCTCGAAGATCAACGACGTCAGGGACGCCAGCGAGCACTCCCGACGACGAGGGTCGTGCCACATCCGCTTGCCCTCCAGGAACCGGCGAACGGTCCAGATGGGCAGCTGGTGCGAGACGCAGACCGCCTCGTGCCCTTCCGCCTCGGCACGGGCCTTCTGCACGGCCCCGAGCATCCGGTGGGCGATGTCGATGTACGGCTCGCCCCACGACGGCTTGAACGGGTTGACGAGCTTGCCCCAGTGCTGAGGCGACCGCAGGGCACCGTCGCCGACCGCCACCTTCAAGCCCTCGAACTGGTTGTCGGCCTCGATCAGCCGCTCGTCGGTGGCCAGCTCCAGCCGGTGCGAGTCGGCGATCGGGGCGGCGGTCTGCTGGGCTCGCTCCAACGGCGAGGCGACCACGTGCACGATGTCGTGGTCGGCGAGGTGCTCGGCCACGGTCAGGGCCTGCTTCTGCCCGCGCTCGGACAGCTTGAAGCCCGGGATGCGGCCGTACAGGATGCCGGTCGGGTTGTGCACCTCACCATGGCGGAGCAGGTGGACGACGGTGCGGGTCACTGGCGGGCCTCCTTGGCGGCGCGGGCCGCGTGCGGCAGCGCGTCGGCGATCACGGCGAACTCCTCTTCACCCATGGCGGCGTTCACGAACCACGCCTCGTAGGCCGACGGCGGCGCGTAGACGCCTCGTTCCAGCAGAGCGTGGAAGAACGGCGGGAAGCGCCACGTCTCGGACGCCTGCGCGCCCGCGTAGTCCTTCACCTCGGAAGAACCGAAGAACACGCTCACCAGGTTCCCGGCGAACTGCACGCGGTGCTCGACGCCGGCCTCGGTGAGGGCGGCGGTGAACAGCGCGCCCAGCCTGGAAGCGTTGCGGTCCAACGCCGTGTAGACCTCGTCATCGGCCGCACGCAGGGTCGCGAGGCCCGCGGCCACCGCGACGGGGTTACCGGACAGCGTGCCCGCCTGGTACACCGGGCCGGAGGGGGCGAGCCGGGCCATCACGTCCGCGCGGCCGCCGAACGCCGCCGCGGGCAGGCCACCCGACATGACCTTGCCGAACGTGTAGAGGTCACCGCGCACGCGCTCCAGGCCGAACCAACCGGCGCGCGAGACGCGAAAGCCCGTCATGACCTCGTCCATGATGAGCAGCGCACCGGAGGCATTGCAGATCTCGCGCAGCGCGGCGTTGAAGTCGGGACCGGGTGCGACGGCGCCCATGTTGCCCGCCGCCGCCTCGGTGATGACGCAGGCGATCTCGCCGGGGTTCTCCGCGAACGCCTTCCGCACGGCCTCGATGTCGTTGTACGGCAGGACGAGCGTGTCGGCGGCCTGCGCGCCCGTGACGCCGGGCGAGGTCGGCAGGCCCAGGGTCGCGACGCCGGAGCCCGCCTGGGCGAGGAGCGCGTCGACGTGGCCGTGGTAGCAGCCGGCGAACTTGATGATCTTGCGACGCTCGGTGAAGCCGCGCGCGAGACGGATCGCGCTCATCGTGGCCTCGGTGCCCGAGTTGACCAGGCGGACCTGGCGGACCGGTTCGACCCGCTCGACGAGTTCGGCGGCGAGCTCGATCTCACCCTCGGTCGGCGTGCCGAACGACAGTCCCGACGCGGCCGCCTTCTGCACCGCCTCCACAACGGACGGATGGGCGTGCCCGAGGATCATCGGCCCCCACGAGGCCACCAGGTCGACGTACCGGTTGCCGTCCGCGTCCCACAGGTGCGGGCCCTCGCCGCGCACCATGAAGCGCGGGGTGCCGCCGACGGAGTGGAACGCCCGCACCGGAGAGTTGACCCCGCCGGGGGTCAGCGTCGACGCGCGCTCGAACAGGGCCTGGGATCGACTCGCAGTCACGTACCCCAGTCTCACACGTCGGGTTCGACGGCTTTCTGCGGCCGGGTGCGCACGGCCAGCACGACCTGCCGCACCACGTCGAGCGCGAGGATCACGGCCAGCGTGAGCGCGCCGACCGACGTGCCGATCCAGTTGCCGTGGTAGCGCGTGGAGATGAACGGCTCGTGGCCTTCGAGGAGGGGGTAGGCGAGCTTGACCACACCCCGGTTCCAGCACCACACGGCGAGCCACGCCAGCAGGACGATCGCGACGACCTCGCCCGCGGCGACGAGCCACCGCTTGGGCTGGTGCAGGCTCGCACCGGCGGGTGGCGCCGTCTCGGACTCCTCCACCGCGGTCTCCGGCTCAGTCACGGCCTCTGTCACGTTGCTCACCCTCTCACGACCCGGCGCAGGGCGGCGAGCAAGGCTTGCGGATCGCGTGCCCACGCCAGCACCACGGTGCCGTCGAGCAGGCGCAGCGGCACCGCCGTCGTCCCCTTCGGCACCGACCACCCGCCACCGAGCACCCGCGCGCCCGTAGGCGCACCGACGTCCCGGCAGGCCTCGATCATCGCCACCGGCAGCTTCTCCCGCCCGAACTGGGCCTCCTCGGCCGTGAGCGCGACGCTGCCGGTCTTGGCCCTGCCGTACACCCACAGGACCGCGCAGAGCGTCAGCCCGAGCCCCACGATCGTCCACAGGCCCGCGGACGCCGGTCCGGTGGCGAGCTCGACCAGGTAGCCCGCGACGGCGAACGCCGGTCCCCACAGGAGCGGCCACCAGCTGCTGCCGGACTCCCGGTACAGCACTACCGCACGAACTTGTTCGAGGCCGGCAGGAACTGCAGCACCACGGCCGCGACGATCAACCCGATCACGACGATGCTGATCGTCACCGCCGGCTGCCACACCTGTGCCGCCAGTGCGATCAACAGGACCGCGATCATCGTGAGGAACCCGAGCACACCGAGGATCGTCAGCAGGATCCGCGCCCAGTTCTGGCCGTTGCGCAGCACGATCGCGAACGCCACGTACGGCGCGGCGGCCACGAGCATCGCGAAACCGAACATCAGCGCCATGGCCCGCACGCCGAACTCGCCCGCCTTGCGGTCCTCCGCGCTGATGATCGAGCCGTCGTGGTTGAGGAAGTAGTCGGTGTTGCTCAGCAACATCACCGGGACCACCGCGACGGAGAGCACCGCGCCCGCGATCCAGATCCACATCGCGGCGGTGATCGTGGCCGGCCGCGCCGGCGCCAGCTCCTGCGGCAGCGCGGGTGCGAGCGGTGCCATCGCGAAGCTCGCCTGACCGACGTGGCTCACCTGGTACTGCCCCGTCGCCGGGTAGGCCGGGTAGGCCGGGTAGGCGCCGGCGGGGTTCTGCCACTGCACGTTCTGGTCCGGGCTCGCCCACGGGTTCGGGTCCTGGGGCGGGTTCTGGGGATCTGTCACTGCTCACGCACCTCCGCCAACCACTGTGCCGTAGCGGGCTGCCACGTGAAGATGACCGCGACGCAGATGAGCAGCAGAGTGACCAGGTTCGCCGCGCTGATGCCGAGGACCAGCAACCACAGCATGTGCCCGATCGCGACGAACGACAGCGAGATCCGCGCCCAGGCCCTGCGCCGCAGGAAGGTGCGGGTCAGCCAGGCGTAGAGCGCGGAGAAGAGCACCGCGACGACCGTCAGCGCCACCAGGAACGTCGTGACCTCACCGGACGCCCTGCCGCTCAACCGCTCGATCTCGCCGCGCTGGAACCACAGCCCGATGGCGGTGAACAACACGAACACCGCGATCGCAAGCCACAGACCGACCGCGATCCGGACCTGCTTCGGAGCGTCGTTCACGACGTCTGCTCGTGCTCGGCCAGGTAGTCGCTCGACTGGCGGAAGTAGAACAGCACCAGGCCCGCGATGGCGACCAGCGCGGTCACCACGCCGAGCGTGTTCGTGATCATCTGGAAGAACAGCCCGATCAGCAGCGCGATCGTCAGCCCGGTGCGGCTCTTGCGCAGACCGGCCTTCACCTTGCCCGCGAACCAGATGCCGAGCGCGGCGAGCACGACCGTCACGACGAGCGAGACGACCAGCAGGCCGTTGACCGTCGAGGCGATCATGTCCGGCGTGATCTTCGGGTCCTTGTTGCCCTGCACGGCCGCGTCGACCAGCTGCTGTTTGTTGAGCAGCACGTACAGGGCGGCCAGCACGCCGAGGGCGGAACCCGCCACGACGAGCCAGTAGCCCGCGGTGATCGTGCCGGGAGTGCCCGATTCCTTCGGAGACGTCACGGTCGGAACTTAGGACCGCGGGGAGTCGCTGTCCACCGTGACGCGCGTCCTGAAATGCGACGACACGCGATACATCAGCACCATCGCCGTGGTTTCCAGGACCAGCGTGACGAACGTGACGGCGAGGTCGACCGGCCGCATCTCCACCCCGAACCGCGCCGCGACGCCGCTGCCGAACAGCACCAGCCGGAACAGTCCGAACCCGACGGACGCGGCACCGAGCACCGTCAGCACGACCCTGGCCCAGTTGCGCCCGCGTGCCATCGCGTTCGCCAGCCGCGTGTACAGGACGAGAACCACGACCGCGATCAGCAGTCCGAACAGGATTCCGCCGTTCACGCCCGCGTCGATCTGGTCTTGGCCGAGCACGGGGTTCTGCCGGCGCGCCTCCGCCACCAACATCTCGCGGTCGAAGAGCTCCGCGACGAACCGCCCCATGCCGACGCACGCGCTGGTGATCCACAACCAGCGCGCGACGTTGATCAGCTCCGGAACAGGGGTCTTGGTTACCGGTCGAGCCACCGAGCGGCTTCCACTGCCCAGTACGTCAGCACGATGTCCGCGCCGGCCCGCCGGATGGACGTGAGCGACTCCAGGATCGAGCGCTCGCGGTCGATCCAGCCGTTCTGGGCGGCGGCCTCGATCATCGCGTACTCGCCGGAGATCTGGTACGCCGCAACGGGAACGTCCGAGACCTCGGCGACCGAGCGCAGCACGTCCAGGTACAGCAGCGCCGGCTTGACCATGACCATGTCCGCGCCTTCGGCGAGGTCCAGCTGCACCTCGCGGATCGCCTCACGGCCGTTCGCGGAGTCCTGCTGGTAGGTCTTGCGGTCGCCGGAGAGCTGCGACTCGACGGCGTCGCGGAACGGGCCGTAGAACGCGGAGGCGTATTTGACCGAGTAGGCGAGGATGCCGGTGTCCTGCAGGCCCGCCTCGTCCAGCGCGTTGCGGATGAAACCGATCTGGCCGTCCATCATGCCGCTGGGGCCGACGACGTGGGCACCGGCGCGTGCCTGGGCCACGGCCATCTCGCCGTAGACCTCCAGCGTCGCGTCGTTGTCCACAGTGCCGTCAGCGGCGAGCACGCCGCAGTGGCCGTGGTCGGTGAACTCGTCGAGGCAGCAGTCCGACATCAGCACGGTGCTGTCGCCCAGTTCCGCGCGGAGGTCGCCCAGCGCGGCGTTGAGGATGCCGTCCGGGTCGGTGGCGCCGGAACCGACGGCGTCGCGCTCGGCAGGGACACCGAACAGCATGATGCCGCCGACACCGGCCTGCACGGCCTCGACGGCGGCCTTGCGCAGCGACTCACGGGTGTGCTGCACGACGCCGGGCATGCTCGCGATCTCCGCGGGCTCGGCCAGGCCTTCCTTGACGAACATCGGCAGCACGAGCTGCCTCGGGCGCACCTCGGTCTCGCTGACCAGACGGCGCATGGCGGGCGTCGTGCGCAGACGCCTCGGCCGGTGAAGTGGGTACACGGCGGACTCCCTGTCGCGAGAGAGTCGAAGGGGCCACTCAAAGGATCTTGAGTGGCCCCGACGGCTTCACTTGATTCTAGCTGCGGCGCAGACGCTTGGTCTTGCGCGGAGGAGGCAGCGCTCCCTCGGCGCGCAACCGGGCTGCGTGTGCGGCCAGCGCGTCGACCAGCGCGGGCACGTTCGCCTCCTCGGGCTGCACGTCGACCCGGAGGCCGAACTCCCGCGCCGTCTCGGCGGTCTGCGGGCCGATGCACGCGACGAGCGTGCGGGCGTGCGGCTTGCCCGCGATGCCGACCAGGTTCCGCACGGTCGACGACGAGGTGAAGCACACCGCGTCGAAACCACCGGACTTGATCATCTCGCGGGTGTCGGCGGGCGGCGGGGCCGCACGCACGGTGCGGTACGCCGTCACGTCGTCGATCTCCCAGCCACGCTCGCGCAGGCCCGCGGCCAGCGTCTCGGTGGCGATGTCGGCCCGCGGCAGCAGCACGCGGTCGACCGGGTCCAGGATGTCGTCGTAGGGCGGGAAGTCGTTCAGCAGGCCCTCGGACGACTGCTCACCCGACGGCACGAGCTCGGGGATGATGCCGAACGAGCGGACCTTCGCGGCCGTGGCCTCGCCGACGCAGGCGATCTTCACGCCGGAGAACGCGCGGGCGTCCAGGCCGAACTCGCGGAACTTCTCCCACACCGCGCGGACGGCGTTGGTCGAGGTGAAGACGACCCACTGGTAGCGGCCGTCGACCAGGCCCTTGACCGAGCGCTCCATCTGCGCGGGGCTGCGCGGCGGCTCGACAGAGATGGTCGGCACCTCGACGGCGATCGCGCCGTGCGAGTGCAGCCGCTCGCTCATCGCGCCGGCCTGCTCCTTGGTCCGCGGGACCAGCACGCGCCAGCCGTACAGCGCCCGCGACTCCCACCAGGAGAGCTTCGAACGCGCGGCGGCGGCGGCACCGACCGTGACGACCAGCGGACCGTTCAGGTCACCGGCGTCCGCGGCGACGGACGCCAGCGTGGTGTCGATGGTGCGCTGCTGGAAGCCCGTGCCCTCGGCGGTCACGGCGACCGGCGTCTGCGGCGCGAGGCCGTTCTCGACCAGGTTCGACGCGGCCTCGGCGAGGTGCGAGCCCGTCGCGTGCAGCACGAGCGTGCCGGGCGAGGCGGCGAGGCCGGCCCAGTCGCTGACCGTGCGCACGTCGACCTCGGTGTGCACACCACCGAGCGCGACACCCGCGTAGGCCGGGACGGCGGTGCCCGACGGCACGCCGGGGACGACGTCGAACGGGATCGCCGACTTCGCGACGGCCTGCGCTTCCTTCACGACCGAGTCGAGCGTCAGCGGGTCACCCGCGACGAGGCGAACGACGGTGGCACCGTTGCGGGCCTCGTTCACCAGGTCCTTGGCCACGTCGGCGGACTCGCCGACAGCGGGGCGAACCTCGACTCCCTCGGCCACGGTCGCGAGGACGTCCGAGGGGACGTCCGGGTCGGTCACCACGAGTTCGGCCCTGGTGAGCAAGTCGTGGGCCCGGACCGTGAGCAGCCCGGTGTCGCCTGGGCCGGAGCCCACGAAGGCGATGCGTCCGGGGGTCTTGCGTGCGCGGGTCATCAGGGCACTCCCCATCGATTACGCCTCTGGGCCGCTGAGCACGGCGGCCCCGAGGTCGAGCAACTCGGCGGCCAGCGCACGGCCGAGTCCCTCAGCTTCGGTCAAGTCACCGGTGGCGGACGCGCGGAGGAGATCGTTCTCCGGCGTCGCTGCGACCCCGCGCAGGGAAAGTCGGTACACGACCTTGCCCTCGTCGTCGAGGTCTTCCACCACATCGGCCAGCGCGCCGACCGGCGCGCTGCAGCCCGCTTCGAGCGCGGCCAGCATGGCGCGCTCGGCGGTCACAGCGGCCCGGCTGGCCGAATCGTCCAAAGTGGACTGGATCAGGTGCTCGGCATCGACGTCGTCGATCCGGCACTCGACTGCCAACGCGCCCTGCGCGGGCGCGGGAAGCATCTGGATGGGCTCCAGCGTCTCGGTGATCTCGTCCGCGCGACCGAGGCGCGCGATGCCGGCCCGGGCCAGCACCACGGCGTCGAGCTCGCCGCTGCGGACCTTGCCGATGCGGGTGTCCACGTTGCCGCGCAACGGCACGATGTTCAGCCCGAGGCCGAGCGCCTCCAGCTGGGCCGCGCGGCGCGGGGAACCGGTGCCCACAGTGGACCCCGGGAGCAGCTCGCCGAGCGTGAGACCGTCGCGCGCCACGAGAGCGTCGCGCGGGTCTTCGCGCTGGGGCACTGCCGCGAGCACCAGACGCGGGTCCGGCGCGGTGGGGAGGTCCTTGTAGGAGTGGACGGCGACGTCGATCTCACCGCCTGCGAGCGCGTCCCGCAGAGCGGACGTGAACACGCCGATGCCGATCTGGGCGATGGGCGCGTCGGAGAGGTCGCCCGGCGTCTTGATGACGACGATCTCGACCTGTGCTCCGGCAGCCTTCAGCGCCTCGGCGACGGTCCCCGTCTGGGCGAGCGCCAGCGCGCTGCCACGGGTACCGATCCGTAGGGTGCGGGTCACCGCGTTTCACCATCCACAGGAGCTTGCTTGGTCTGACTGACTGCCCCAGGAGCCTGGGGGTCGAGTCCGAACAGTTCGCGGAGAGCCTCCGCGTAGCCGGTACCACCAGGAGAGGAGGCGAGCTCCTTCACCCTGACGGTCGGCGTGTGCAGGAGCTTGTCTACAACGCGGCGCACCGTCTTGGCCAATTCACCGCGTGTCGCGGCGTCCAGTTCGGGAAGTCGCGAGTCAAGGCGGAGCAGCTCGGCGTCGACCACCTCGGCGGCCCGCTTGCGCAGCGCCGTGACGGTCGGGGTGACCTCGGCGGAGCGCTGCCCCGCGAGGTAGCCCTTGACCTCGTCGGCGACCAGCTGGGCGGCCATCCGCGCGTCCTGGCCGGCCGGGGCGTCGGAGAGGCGCCGCTGCAGCGTTTCCAGGTCCACCACACGAACGTTCGGCAGTTCGGCCGCGGCCGGGTCGACGTCCTTGGGCAGGCCGAGGTCGCACACGACGAGCGGCCGGGTGCGCGCGCTGATCATGTGCGCGTGCACGACCGTGTCGACCGATCCGGTGCACGCGAAGACGATGTCCGCGAGATCGAGTTCGACGGGCAGCGCGGTGAGGTCGACGGCCGTCGCCGGGACGCCGTCGGCCTTCAGCGACGTGGCCAAACGCACACCGTTGGCCTGCGTCCGGTTGGCGATGACGACCTCGCCGATGCCCGCCCTGCGCAGGTGCGCGGCGGCCAGGCCGCCCATGGCACCCGCACCGACGAGCAGCGCGCGCTTGCCGACGAGCGTGCCCAGCGCGGCCTCGGCGTCACCGAGCGCCTCTGACACGACCGACGCGCCCGCGTGGTCGATGCCGGTCTCGCTGTGCACGCGCTTGCCGACGCGCAGCGCGTTCTGGGTGAGCTCGTGGACGGTCCTGCCGACGGTGCCCGCCTCGTCCGCCGCCGCGTACGCACCGCGCAGCTGGCCGAGGATCTGGGACTCGCCGACGACCATCGAGTCGAGGCCCGCCGCGACGGAGAACAGGTGCTCCACGGCAGCGGCGGCGTAATGCACGTAAAAGTGCTCGTAGAGCGACTGCGGGTCGACCTGGGCGTGCTGCGCGAGCACGTCGACGACCTCGGACATGCCGCCGTGGAACGACTCGACGACGGCGTAGACCTCGACCCGGTTGCAGGTCGACAGGACCATCGCCTCGGAGACGCTGGAGGCGGCCAGGAGCTGGCCGAGGACCTTGGGCAGGTCCGGCTCGGCCACGGTGACGCGTTCGAGGACCGGGACGGGGGCGGTGCGGTGCGACAGACCGACTACGAGCACGCTCATGCACTCACCACGTCTGCCGGAGCCGTCTGGCTCACGCTCACGGGCGAATCACCATCCCGTCCACACCGAGTCCGTTGTTGCCGACCGAGACGTGCGCAGCCTCGTCCGCACGTCGAGCGACGTGGAACGACAGGATCTGCATCTCGACCGCCAAGTCAACCTTGCGCACCTCGACGTTGTCTGGAACCTGAAGGACAACTGGTGCAAAGTTCAGAATGCACTGGACGCCCGCAGATACCAAACGGTCGCAAACCGACTGAGCGGCGGGCGGCGGCGTCGCGATGACGCCGATCGAGACCTCTCGCTCCAGGCAGACGGCGGTGATGTCGTCGATGTGGCTGACGGGAATGCCCCCAACAGGCACTCCGATGAGATCGGGATCGACGTCGAAGAGAGCGGTGACCGGAAACCCGCGGCCGGGGAAGCCGCCGTAGTTGGCCAGAGCGTGACCAAGGTTACCGATGCCGACGACCGCGACGGAGTGGTTGCGGGTGAGGCCGAGGATGCGCTCGATGTGGCTGACGAGCACCTCGACGTCGTACCCGACGCCCCTCGTGCCGTAGCTCCCGATGTAGCTGAGGTCCTTGCGGAGCTTCGCCGCGTTGACGCCCGCGGCCTGGCTCAGCTCCTCGCTGGACACGGCCGTGACGCCCTGGTCGGCCATGCCGGACAACACGCGGAGGTACACGGCGAGCCTGGCCACCGCTGCCTCGGGAATCGCACGGGCGCGCTCCCTGTCGGCAGGCTCCAGAGGGGTGGCGGTCGTCTCACCTTCGCCCCGCTGTGATGCCACGCTCTCCGACCTCCGGGTGTGCTTCACCGCAGGGACCCCGCGGCGGTGGTGATACCCACACCGTACCGCTTGTGAACGCATGCACAAAGTCGGCGGAAGAGCGGTCGCGCACATGCGACAGCGCTGGTCACAGGGCGTGACCAGCGCTGAATCGCTTCATGATCACTACGGGGTGAGCACCTTGCCGATCACGAACACGGTGGCGTTCTTGGTCGGGATGTTGCCGCACAGGACCGGCGCGCCGTTCACCGTCAGGTTGTCACCGGATCCCGCGATGGTGAGGTCGCTTCCGTTCAGGGTCTTGACCGTCTTCGCAGCTTGCAGGCCCTTGGCGTCGTAACGCATCGGCACGACGTGGTACTGCAGGATCGGCGTGAGGGCGGCCGGGTTGCCGGCCAGCTCCTGGAACTTCGCGTCGCCCAGCGCGGCGAAGGCGGGGTCGGCCGGAGCGAACACGGTGATCGCCTGCTGCGAGTTCAGCGTGTCGACGAGGTTGGCCGCCTTGACCGCCGCCACCAGCTTGGTGAGCAGCGGGTTGTTGCTCGCCGCCGTGGCCACCGGGTCCTCCGCCATGCCCTGCAGCGAGCCCTTGCCGTCCTGCGGCACGCCCGCGCAGCCCGGACCGAAGACGTCGCTGGTCTTGGTCATGCCCATGGCACTGGTGGTGGCGGTGGTGGTGGTCGGCGCGCTGGTCGGGGTGTTCGTCGTCGTGCCGGCCTGGTCCATGCCGCTGCACGCGGTCAGACCCGCAATTGCGAACGCAAACACACCTGCGAGGGTCTTTCGCACTTTCGATCACTCCCTGAATGTTCTTTCGACCTGTCTGCCTGAACATTCGGGGCGGGTCCGGTTCCGGTTCGGGTTTTCTACTGAACGGTGAAAGAAATCGAGTGCCAGCCCGTGGCGCCGTCCGGAATGGGGTCCAGCCGCGCCTGGTCCTGCGTGTAACCGGTTTTGTCGGTCGCTCGGCACTCGACCGTGTGACTACCCGGCTTCAGGTCGAGCTCGAGGCGCCACATGCGCCACGTGCTGTCGCTGACGTCCGCGCCCAGCTCGGCTTCCTGCCAGGGGCCGCCGTCGGCTCTCACCTCGACCTTGGCCACGCCCTTCGGCTGAGCCCAGGCGGTGCCGGCGACGACCGTCCTGCCGCTGACTTTGCTCAGGCCTTTCGGGCGGTCGATTCGTGACATCGTTTTGATCGGGGCCCTGGCGGCCCACCCGCGTGGAATCCAGTAACCCTGCTCTTTGGCGAACGTGGTGACGTTGAGGTCGGTCACCCATTTGGTGGCCGAGACGTAGCCGTACAGGCCGGGGACGACGAGCCTCGCCGGAAATCCGTGTTCTGCCGGGAGGGGTTCGCCGTTCATGCCGATGGCGATCAGGCCGCGTTCCAGGACGTAGTCCAGCGGGCTGCCCGCGGTGAAGCCGTCGTCGCTGGTGCTGAAGAGCTGGTCGGCGCCTGCTTTCACGCCGGCTTCCCGCAGGACGTCGCCGATCCTGATGCCGATGAAGTTGGCGGTGGAGATGTACGGACCGCCCACCTCGTTGGAGACGCAGGTCAGGGTGACGGTCTCCTCGATCAGGTCGCGTTTGCGGATCTCGTCGAACGTGAGGACCGCCGGGCGGTCGACCATGCCGTGGATCCTCAGGGTCCACTCCTCCGCGCGGATCCTCGGGACGCTCAGGGCCGTGTCGATCCGGTAGAAGTCCTTGGCGCTGGTGATGAAGGCCGGGGTGCCGTCCCTGGCGAAGTCGGCGCCGACCGGGAGGTCGGGGACCTTGGTCTTCGGGGTCAGGTCACCGATGGCCTGCCTGGAGCCCTCCACGTCGGTTCTCGTGCCGAGGAGCTGGCCTGTCACGCCCGCCGCCACCGCCAGTCCGGCGGTGATCAGGAAGTCCCGCCGGGACTCGTCCTGCGTGGACTCCTCGTGCAGGTGGCGGAAGACGTAGACGCCTGCGGCGAGGCTGGCGAGCGGGGCCAGGACGCTGAGCTGGCCCACGTCCGGCCTGGTCAGGACGGCCGCGATGCCCAGCAGGCCGAGCGCTACCGCGATCACCGTGCCGGGGGTGGGGGTGTTTCGGCTGGCCAGGCCTGCCGCGATGCCGGTGGCGACCAGGACGACGGCCATGCCGGTGAGCAGGACGAGTTTGTCGTTGGTGCCGAAGGTGGTGACCGCGAACTCCTTCAGCCAGGTCGGGGTCAGGTCGATCGCGGCGTTGCCCACGGCCAGGTACGGGGAGGCGGACAGGCCCACGAAGGCTGCTACCAGGTGGCCTGCGGCCAGGGCGGCGAGGATCGCCAGCAGTCCGGTCAGCGCTGCCTTGGTGGGCTTCATGGTTCTTATTCGACACCGGTTCGGTGTTGGTTCGCCTGAGCTGTAAGAGCTCGGTAATGCCGCGCTTCGCGGGGCTACTTCACCCGGCGCCGGTACGCCAAGGTCGCGGCTACCGCGCCTGCCAGGGCACCCGCGCCGAGGACCGACGGGACGCCGATCTTGGCGGCCTTGCGGCCGGTGCGGAAGTCGCGGATCTCCCAGCCCTTGCGGCGGGAGATCTCGCGCAGCTGCGAGTCCGGGTTCACGGCTACCGCGGTGCCCACCACGGACAGCATCGGGACGTCGTTCGAGGAGTCCGAGTAGGCCGTGCAGCGGCGCAGGTCCAGGCCCTCCTTGGCGGCCAGGGAGCGGACGGCCTGGGCTTTGGCCTTGCCGTGCAGGAGGTCGCCGACCAGGCGGCCCGTGTAGACGCCGTCCACCGATTCGGAGACGGTGCCGAGGGCGCCGGTCAGGCCCAGGCGGCGGGCGATGATCTGGGCCAGTTCGACCGGGGTGGCGGTGACGAGCCAGACGCGTTGGCCTGCGTCGAGGTGCATCTGGGCGAGGGCTTGGGTGCCCTTCCAGATGCGGTCGGCCATCAGTTCGTCGTAGATCTCCTCGCCGAGGGAGACGAGTTCGGCGACGCTGCGGCCCGCGACGAAGGAGAGGGCCTGCTCGCGGGAGGCCTTGACCGACGCCGGGTCCTCGCGGCCGCCCACTCGGAACTTCAGCTGTTGCCAGACGAAGCCCGCCAGGTCGGAGGAGGAGAAGTACTTGCGCGCGGCGAGGCCTCGGGCGAAGTGGAAGATCGAGGCGCCCATCATCATCGTGTTGTCCACGTCGAAGAAGGCGGCCGCGGTCAGGTCTGTGGGCACGGCGAGGGAGGCTTCGAGCTCCGGGGCCGCCGCAGCGGCCTGGACCGCCGCCTCTGCCGATGCCTCGCCGGCTAGTTCGGCCAGCCGGTCGCTCTCCACGTCACGCTTGCCTGCCATGTCCCAAGCCTAGCGATCAGGTCCGACGGGAAACCCCCGACTCAGCCGAAGCTGATGCCGGGGAGCAGCGGGAGCGAGATGCTGGGCAGCGGCAGGGGCAGCGGGATGGTGATTCCCGGCTTGCCCGAGGTGGGCGGGAGCGTGGTTCCCGGCTGGGACGTCGGTGGGGTCGAGGAGCCGGGGAGCAGCGACTGCGAGGGCTGGGTCGACGGGGACGCCGAACCGGACGGCACGGGCACGCCGGAGGGTGTCGGCTGCACCGAGGGCTGGTTGCGGCCCATGGACGCGTTCGGGTCGGTGGAGGCCGAGGTGCAGTCGGCCTTCGACGGGAGCGGGCCCAGGGAGTCGGTGGCGCCGCTGACCACGGACGGGCAGCCTGCTCTGGCCGCCAGGTCGTGGGCTCGCTGGGCGATGCTCGCGAGCAGCCACATCGTCGTGTCGGCGTGGGCGCCTGCCTGACCCGGCAGACGGGGGCGCAGGGTGCCGAGCTTCACGTACTGGGCGAGGGCCCAGTCGCGGAGGTCCGGCAGGGCCTTCTTGTCGGACGAGGTGGCGTAGGTGGTGAGCTGGCGGGCGCCTTCCACCGCGTCGGCGTTCAGGTCGTTCAGGGCCGTGAGCTGGGAGGACTCGGCCGAGGAGCGGTCGGCCAGGGTTTCCATCTCGGTGACCCTGGAGGCGGCGAACTCCAGGTGCTTCAGGGCGCGCGACTCGTCGTCGAACGTAAGGCCCAGAGAGGCGCCTTCCGCGGTGCGTTTGACGCCGTAGAGCGGGTCTCCCGGGAGCGCGTCACGGCTGAGCAGCACGCTCATGCCGCCCAACGACATCAGCAGGCACAGGACGGCGGCCGCTGCGACTGCTAAGCGTGCGCGCGCTCCCACGCGTCTTACCGACGAGAGGACCAGCGGCTTCTCGGGTGGAGGCGCGGTGAGGATGCGCTGTTTCATGCGCGCACGCGTCTCGGCGTCCGGGCCCACGTCCATGGACCGGAGCATCTCGACGATCGCGAGGTCGTCAGCGAGATCGGAGTCCCGGCCGACCGGCTGCGGACCGCCTTCCACGGCACGGGCGAATCGCTCGTGCTCCCTGTGCCGCCAGCGCGGTGTGCTTCCCTTACCGTCCATCTCAGCCCGAGTAACGAAGTTGATCTGCTTTGGGTTACGCGCCTGCGATCGTGATCACCGCAGCCACGACGGGAGGATCTGCGCGAGCCGTCGGACGGCCCGGTGTTGCAGCGCCTTCACGGCGCCCTCGTTGCGGTCCATGAGCTGGGCGACCTCGGACACCGACTTGCCCTCGATGAACCTCAGCACGATGCACTCCCGCTGGTCGTCTCCCAACTGGGAAACGCAGCGGAGCAGCTCCGCGTTGGTCGCCTCGGTCATCACTTCCTGCTCGGGACCGCCCGCCTCCTCGCGGTTGTCCTGGAGCTCCGCCGTCGTGACCTCGAGCCGGTAGCGGCTCGACTTCACGTGGTCGAACACGATGTTGCGGGCGATCGTGACGAACCACGCCCCCACATCGCGCCCCTGGTAGCTGACCGAACCGATGCTGCGCAGCGCGCGCAAGAACGTCTCGCTGGTCACATCCTCGGCGAACGCGCGATCGCCGCCCACCCGGAAGAGGACATAGCGGAACACCATGTCGACGTACTTGTCGTACAGCACGCCGAACGCGTCGGTGTCACCCTCCTGGGCGGCCTTGACGAGCTGCCACGGCTCGTCGCCTGCGTCGTCGTGCTGACCTCCCGTCATGGTCCGGGTGGTCCTGATCGTGTTCGGTCGTGCCCGCGCGGTCATCGGCTGGCGGCACCTCCACAGAGTCGCCGTGGCGGCAGCATACGTCTTGTTACTCCGTAGTAGGTAGCTGACGGGGTTGCGAAGTGGAGACGCGCGAACCACGGCTTCGTGACGCTGGCCACGCGTGGAAGACTGCTCCAAGCGTTCAGTTGTTCATGAGGAGGCCATGTTGACTTCCGCTCGCAATGTCGCAGATCTGGTCCGTTCCTCGGCACAGCGGGGGCCAAGCCACGTCGCTCTCGTCGACGTCGCGAGCGGTGTGAGCCTCACCTGGGAAACCATCGACGGCGCGGTCGACGCTTTCGCCCGCCGTTTGGCCGATTCCGGGCTCGAACCGGGCGACCGAGTGGCGGTACGGCTGCCCACGAGCCCCGAGTTCGTCGTCGCGGTCTTCGGAATTCTGCGCGCCGGCGGGGTCGTGGTGCCCACCGGCCCCGGCAACCCGTCGCGTGAGCTGCAGCGCATCCTGGCCGACTCCGGCGCCGGACTCCTGGTCGGTGACGGCGAGGGCGCCGACGCCACCGCGGTCGAACTTCCGGACGTCACGGCGACCGCCGAGCCGTTCGAGGCCGTGCGCGGCGGCGAGGACATCGCCGTGCTCGGCTACACCTCGGGCACGTCCGGCGTGCCGCGCGGCGCGATGCTGTCCCACCGCGCGCTGCTCGCGAACGTCGCGCAGTGCGCCTCGCTGCGGCCCGCGCCGGTGACCGCGGGCGACCGCGTGCTGCTCGCGCTGCCGTTGTTCCACGTCTACGGCCTCGGTCCCGGGTTGCTGCAGGTCGCGGGCGCGGGCGCCACGGCGGTCCTGCTGGAGCGGTTCGACGCGACCGCAGCGCTGGACGTCATCGAGCAGCACCGGGTGACCACGATGGTCGGCGTGCCGCCCATGTACCGGGCGCTGCTGGCGAACCCGGTCGAGGTGCTGCGCGAGAAGCTGGCCACGGTGCGACTCTTCACGAGCGGAGCGGCGCCGCTCCCGGCGGGGGTCATCGACGAGATGCGCGCGGCCATCGGCATCCCGGTCTTCGAGGGCTACGGCCTGACCGAGACGGGCCCGGTGCTCACGTCGACGCTGGTCGGCGGCGTGCCGAAGAAGGGCTCGGTGGGCCGGGCGCTGCCGGGCGTGGAGATCCGCCTGGTCGACACGGACGGTTCGGTGCTCGACATCGACGAGGACGAGCCCGGCACGGGTCTGGTGTCCGCGAAGGGCGACAACCTCTTCAGCGGCTACTGGCCGGACGGCGCCCACGGGCCTGATTCTTCCGGGTGGTTCCGCACGGGCGATGTCGGCTACCTCGACTCCGACGGCGACCTGCACCTGGTCGACCGCGCGGGTGACCTGATCATCGTGAACGGCTTCAACGTCTACCCGCACGAGGTGGAGAAGGTCATCGGCGAGCTGCCGGGCGTCGTGGAGGCCGCGGCCGTCGGCGTGCCGGACGAGAAGACCGGCGAGTCGGTGAAGGCCGTCGTGGTCCTGCGGGACGGCGCCTCGGTGTCGGAGGAGGACGTCGTGTCGCACTGCGCGACCCGGCTGGCGAAGTTCAAGGTGCCGACGTCGGTGGAGTTCGCCCCGGCCCTGCCGCACTCGCCGACCGGCAAGCTCGCCCGCCGCGTCCTGCGCAAGCCGCTGGGAGCCTGACGATGACGCACCACGTGACCGTGATGAGCCGCGAGACGTGCCACTCGTGCCACGCCGCCGAGGCCGAGGTCGAGCGGATCTGCGGCGAGATGGGCGCGACCTGGTCCGTCGAGGACGTGGACGCCGACCCCGAGCTGCGCGCCGAGTACGGCGACCGGGTGCCGGTGTTCCTGGTCGACGGCGTCGAGCACGGCTACTGGCAGGTGGAGGAGGAACGACTCCGGGCGGCCCTCGCGAAGTAGGCCTTCGGCGGTCGCCTTTTCTCGTTTGGGATGCAACGTTGTTCTGGTGAGCACGTCTTCGTCATCGCCCCGCAGTCTCAGGGAGACGGCATGAGGAGATTCATCGGAACAACGTTGCTGGTCATAGGGCTCATCGCGACCGAAACGGTGACGGCGAGCGCGGCACCGCTACCCACGTGCAAGTCCGTTGACCTGGGCATCCTGGTCGCGCGTGAGGAGGGCACCGCGGGCACCCTGTACCGGGAGATCAAGTTCACCATGCGTTCGCCGGGCTCCTGCGTGCTGAGGGGCTTCCCGGGCGTGTCGTACGTGGACAGCACAGGTGCCCAGGTCGGCCGGGCAGCGCGCCGCGACGGCCCGACCGGCGATCTGATCACGCTGACCTACGGGACGTCCGTCTCAGCGGTCGCAGGATTCACGAATCCGGGCAACTGGGACCCGGAGACGTGCCGGCCGCAGCCGGTGTGGGGCGTCCGGATCTACCCGCCGGACGAGTTCGTGCCGCTCTACATCAAGTTCCCCGACGACGTGGGCTGCGCCGGCCCCGTCGACGCGCTGAGCACCAGGGCGGTCCACCGCAGCTGACGGTCACTTCAGGCCCAGCTCACGCCAGCCGTCGGCACCGGCCGGCGTGAGCACGACCGCGCGGGTCGTGCCGATGCGTTTGATCCAGCCGCGCTCGAAGAACACCTCGCAGAGGTGCGCCCCGGCGGCTCCCGCGAGATGCGGGACGCGTTCGGTCCAGTCCAGGCAGGCCCTGCCGGTCTGGCGTTTCGACGGCTCGAAGCCGAGCTCCTTCAGCCACACCAGGCCCGGCTCGGTGATGGCCAGCTCGCCCGTCACCACGCCGAGGTCCAGCAGGCCGGTCTTCAGCGCGATGCCGAGCTTCCCGGCCAGGTGGTCGTAGCAGGTGCGGCCGCGGGCCATCGCCTCCGAAGCGGACGCCGCCCGCAGCCCACGTGGCTGCGCGGGCGCCGCGAAGGCGGTCATGGCCTCCAGCAGCTCGGCGACGTGCGGGCCCGCCAGCGACACGTACCGGTGGCGGCCCTGGCGGTGCTCGACGAGCAGGCCGCCCCCGATCAACCGCGTCAGGTGTTCGCTGGCGGTCGACGGGGCCACGCGGGCGTGGGCTGCCAGCTCCGCGGCCGTCCAGGCCCTGCCGTCCAGCAGGGCCTCGCAGAACGCGGCTCGCGTGCGGTCGGCGAGCAGTGCGGCCAGTGCGTGCACGACCGCCATTCTGCTGCCGGAACACTTCGGCCGGCGCCGAAACGTCCGCGCCCTAGCGTCGGCTCCATGACCGAGGAGCTGCTGAGCCTGCCCGTCCCGTCCGTGCCCGCGGGTGATCGAGGCGTGGCCTGGTTGCGCGCGAACGTCGTCCGCTTCAGCAACGGCGCCGAGCACGTCCGCAGGCGCGCGCTCACGGAGAAGCTGCTCGACGGTGTCAACGCCACCACGCTCGACGAGCTCGCGACCCAGCTCGGCCTGCCGGGCTCGCTCCCGGACATCGCGAAGATCACGTACCACCCGCACGAGCCCGTCACCGCGGAAGCCGACGCCGCCGTGGAACGCCTCGCGGGCGACCACGGAGAGGAGGCCGCGGCACGGATCGGACTGCTCGTGCAGGCCTGGGCGGCCACGCACGCGCTCGCGGAGCACCTCCGCACCGGGAACCCCACCCCGCCGGTTCCGATCACGCGCAGGGCCGCTGAGGGCGGCGTGATCGAGGTCGGCCTCGAAGGACACCCGTTCGGGCACGGGCCGCACGCCTGTCCCGGTCGAGCGCCGGCCACCAAGATCGCCAAGAACATGGCGTTCACCGCCATGCACCACCAGGACGAGCCGCTGGTCCTCCCCAACGCGTGGGACTACGCGTCCGCAGCCGCCCTGCACGCGGCGGGCTTCCTGGCGATCGGCACGACGAGCCTCGGTGTCGCGGCCGCACACGGCCTCCCCGACGGCATGGCGCTCGCCGGACAGCAGGCGATCGCGCTGGCGGCACTCCTCAAGGACCTGCCCTGCCCGGTCACCGTCGACCTGGAGTCGGGGTTCGGTCAGGACCCCGCCGAACTGGTCGCGAGCCTCGACGCGGCAGGTGTGAACCTGGAGGACGGTCGCCCGCACGGCCTCGCCGCACCGGAGGAGCAGGCCCGCATCATCAGCAGGGTCAAAGAGCGCGCACCCGGCGTCTTCCTGAACGCCCGCATCGACACCCACTGGCACGGCATCGCCGTCGAGGAGACCGCGGAGCGCGCCAGGAGGTACGTCGACGCCGGCGCGGACGGGATCTTCGTGCCCGGCCTGACCGAGCCGCGCGACATCGAGAAGCTCGCGCACCTGGCGCCGTTGAACGTGCTCGCCCAGCAGCGCACACCCCGAGAACTCGGCAACCTCGGCGTGAAGCGGATCAGCACCGGGTCGTTGCTGTTCAGGGCCGCGCTCCAGCACACCGTCGCGACCGCGAGAGCAGTGCGCGACGGTGGCACCTCAGCAGCGCTCAGCTACGCCGAGGTGCAGGCGCTGATCAGCCCAGGAACACGTTCCGGCGCTGCGTCAGAAGCCGGTACAGGGTCTGCTGGATCGTCTCGCGCACCTGGTCGGTGAGGTTGAAGACCAGCATCGGGTCGTCGGCCGCGTTCTCGCCGAACACGTCGGTGCGGATCGGCTCGCCGAACTCGATGTACCACTTCGACGGCAACGGGATGGCGCCGAGCGGCCCGAGCAACGGGAAGAACGGCGTCACCGGGAAGTACGGGAAGCCGAACAGCCGCGCCAGCGCCTTGATGTCGCCGATCATCGGGTAGATCTCCTCGGCCCCGACGATCGAGCACGGGATGATCGGCGTGCCGGTCTTCAGCGCCGCCGCCACGAAACCACCGCGGCCGAAGCGCTGCAGCTTGTAGCGGTCCTTGAACGGCTTGCCGATGCCCTTGAAGCCCTCCGGCCACACGCCGACGAGCTCACCGGACGACAGCAGCCGCTCGGCGTCCGGGTTGCAGGCGAGCGTCTGGCCGGACTTGCGGGCCAGCGCGCCGAGCAACGGCGTGCGGAACACCAGATCGGCGCCCAGCATGCGCATGTGCCGTCCCGCCGGGTGCTCGGACGCGATGCCGTAGGACGTCATCAGCGCGTCGAGCGGCAACGTGCCGGAGTGGTTCGCCACGATCAGCGCGCCACCGGCCGTGGGGATGTTGGACATCCCGATCGTCTCGACCCGGAACCACTTCTCGTACAACGGCTTCAGCGGCGGCATCAGCACGTTCTCGGTGAGGTCGCGGTCGAAGCCGAACTCGTCGATCTGGTAGTCGCCCGCGATCCGCCTGCGCGCGAACGACAGCAGGTCGGCCAGCCTGCGCTCCCAGTCCGGTGTCTCGGACTGCTGCTGCGCGGGCTCGGGGACCACCTCGACGTGGCGTGATCTGCGCGCTGCGTCGCGCTCCGGGTCGTGCAGCGGGATAACGCGTGCTCCTGCCACTGCGTTCATCTCCTCAGGCAAAGATTCAGCGGAAACGAGCGGCCACGTCGAGGATTCCCCGTTCCGCGGCGGCAATCGTCTCCGGGTCGATGAGCGGCTTCAGGCCTCGTCCGCTCACGTAGTCGTCGAACGCCTGCTGGGTGGTCCACCGCGGCGTGAACCCGAACTCCTTCTTCAGCAGGGTGGTGTCGACCACCCGCCCCCAGTTGAGGAACCTCATCTGGTCCGGCGAGAAGTCGACGAGCCGGGCGCTCCGGAAGAAGCCGCCGACGGTGGGCACGGCCATGCTGGGCACCGGCAGGTTCAGCCTGCCCGCCCGCCGGATGGCCTGCGACAGCAGCAGCACGCCGTCGCCGCCCACGTTGAACACACCGGGCAGGTCGTGCAGCGTCGCGCGTTCGAGGACAGCGAGGGCGTCCTCGGAGTGCAGCAGCTGCACACGAGCGTCGTAGCCCAGGACGGTGGGCACGACCGGGAGGGCGAAGTAGCGGGTCAGCACCGTGTCGATGCGCGGCCCGATGAAGTTCGTGAAGCGAAGAGTGGTGACGTTCACGTCCGGCCGGCGGCGGCCGAACCCGCGCACGTAGCCCTCGACCTCGACCGCGTCCTTGGCGTACCCGGACGACGGCAGGTCCTTGGGACCCATGTCCTCGGTGAACACCGCGGGATCGCGGCTGCTGGACCCGTACACGGCGCTGGTGGACTTCACGACGAGCTTCTGCACCTTGGGCGACTTCTGGCACGCGGCCAGCAGCTGCATGGTGCCGATGACGTTCATCTCCTTCATCGCCGTGCGACCGGTGGGCCCGGCCGGGTTGGCGGTGACGGACGCGTGCACGACCGTGTCCACGTTCGCGGTGGAGATGACCTTGCTGATCAGCGGGTTGCGGATGTCGGCCCGCACGAACTCCGCCCGGCCCATCCGGCGCAGGAGATCACGTGGCGGCGGCTCGGTGTCCACGCCGAGCACGCGCTCGATGTCCGGGTTGGCGGCGAACCGCGCGGCGAGATGGCCGCCGAGGAAGCGGCTGACTCCGGTGACGAGGACGACCTTGGGCGTCATGCGACTCCAAGCAGAAGGGCGTTGCGATTGGTCGATGCTACAAGCCAGATCTGAAACCGGAGGGGGCCGGAACGCCCCCTTGACGCAGGTCACGCAGGCTTTACCGGCTAATCACCCGATCGGCGGCCACCGTTCCCGTGTTTCCCGCCGCTCATCTCACAACGTGATATTCCGTGTGTGCGCAAGCACCTGGGTGCGGCCACTCGGGCGATCCCGCGAACGCAACCGCCGCCGGACCCGCGAGGGGACCGGCGGCGGTAAGAGCACGCACGGGCTTACTTGCCGCGCTTCCTGCGCTGGACACGGGTCTTGCGCAGCAGCTTGCGGTGCTTCTTCTTCGACATGCGCTTGCGGCGCTTCTTGATGACCGAGCCCATGCGGGATCCTTAGCTCTAGACGTTGCTTTGACTGGCGCGCCCCAGCCTTGGCCGTGTCAAGCACGGCGCGCCGGTAAGCACGATCGGCCTACCAGTCTACCCGCTGGGGTTCGCCAGTCTTCAGCAGCCTTCAGCCGGCGTCGAAGTACGCGTTCTCGAGGTAGGCGTGGACCGCTTTCTCGGGCACCCGGAACGACTTGCCGACCCTCACTGCGGGCAGCTCACCGGAGTGCACCAGGCGGTACACGGTCATCTTCGAGACCCGCATCATCGAGGCCACTTCGGCCACGGTCAGGAACTGCACCTGAGCGAGACCTGTTCGTTCGTTCTCCTTCGCAGGCATACATCACCGCATCCTTCGACACGTGTCGTGCCGTCGGTCTTCCCCACCGACGGTTCGACACGCACGTGCTCTCCTGAGAGTAGCGGGACTGATGTGACTCCTGCGACGTCCAACCAGTGCTGCTTCGGCGGCACGCGGGGCCCCCGCGTTTCCCTGGAGGGCACGCGGGGCCCCCGCGTGCGCTCAGAGCGCACGAAAGCTCCCCGCGTG
Organism: Lentzea sp. NPDC004782; assembly: GCF_040609115.1. NCBI lineage: Bacteria > Bacillati > Actinomycetota > Actinomycetes > Pseudonocardiales > Pseudonocardiaceae > Lentzea > Lentzea sp. NPDC004782. The sequence goes on along the minus strand of NZ_JBEXJN010000014.1, from coordinate 94,082 downwards.
CACTCAGTCCTCGTGCTGGCGGCCCAGTTCGACGGAGCGGTCGCGGGCCGACTCGATGGCCGCGAGGAGGGCGGCGCGGACGCCGTGCTTCTCCAGCTCGCGGATCGCCATGATCGTCGTTCCCGCCGGTGAGGTCACGGCCTCGCGCAGGATGACCGGGTGCGACGAGCCCTCGTTCAGCATCGTCGCGGCGCCCACGGCCGACTGGATGATCAACGTCGACGCCAGGTCGCGCGGGATGCCGAGCAGGATGCCCGCGTCGATCATCGCCTCGACCAGGAAGAAGAAGTACGCGGGACCCGAGCCGGACAACGCCGTCACGGCGTCCTGCTGCGACTCCGGCACGACCGCGACCTTGCCCACGGTCGAGAGGAGCTCCTCGACGATCTTGAGGTGCTCGGGCGTGGCGTTGGAGCCACCGGAGACCGCGCTCATGGCCTGACCGACGACCATCGGCGTGTTCGGCATGACCCGCACGACCGGCGTACCCTCCGGCAGCCTGCGCTCGAACAGCGTCGTCGGCAGGCCCGCGCACAACGAGACGATGAGAGTGCCCGCGCGCAGCACCAGCTTCAGCTCGGTGAGCAACGGTTCGATGTCCTGCGGCTTGACCGCCACGATCAGCACGTCGGCCTTCGCGGCCGCCCCTGCCACCGTGACCGCCTCGAACCCGTACTGCTCGGTGAGCGCGCGCGCACGGGCCTCGTGCTTCTCGGTGAACATCAGATCGGTGGCCGCGCGACCACCCTGCGCAAGCCCGGACAGCAGCGCCTCACCGATCTTGCCCGCGCCGAGCACCGCGATCTTCGTCATCGGTCAAGTCTCACACAGTGCCCTCAGACAGCGGGCGTCAACGCCAGCTGCCTCGCCTGACAGACCAGCCGACCGGTCGCGTCGATCACCGTGGCGTCCTCGTCGAACCACTGCCCGTGCACCGCCTGGCAGGTGACGTGCAGGCGCAGCCACCCCGGCGCCGGCCTGGCGCGCAGCAACGCGGTCAGCTGCACCGTGGGCGACCAGCCGAAGCGGCCGAGGTTGAACGTCACCGGCATCGACAGGTCGCCCGCGAGCAACGCGAAGTACGGGTCCGGCTGCTCGTCGATCGGCCGCGCCCACAGCTTCAGCGTGAGCGGTCCGTCCGTGCGCCGGTCGAGGAAGCTCGCGCTCTCCCGGTCCACCCGCAGGTCGCACAGGCTGCCGACCTTGTAGACGCCGCCGCTCGGGAACGTCGCGAGCTCCACCGAACCGGGTGGCGGCGCGGCGGGCATCGACGGCAGGTTCGCGTAGTCGGCGCGGTGCTCGGGAATCCGTCCCGTGGTGACCGACGCCTCGACGCACACCTGGCCGCGCTGCTCGAGCCGGACGGCGACGACCGTGGCGGTCCGGCCCGCCTTGCGGAGGTCGGTCCGGATCAGGACCGGTCCGACCTCGGGTGCCCGCAGGAACTGGGCGGAGACGGCGAGCGGATCGGCGTCGGTGACCTCGGCCGCCGCACGGGTCATCACCGCGAGCAGGAACCCGCCGTGGGGCTTGGGGCCGACGGTCCACTCGGCCGGCAGGGACGCGGTGAAGGTTCCGTCACCGAGCGACCGGACGGCGCTGGACTTGGTGAAGGTCATGAGCGGCTGGCCAGCGAACGCAGGAAGAAGGTCACGTTGGCAGGCCGTTCCGCGAGTCGCCGCATGAGATATCCGTACCACTGCTCGCCATAGGGAACATAAACGCGAGCGCCGAGACGCCGCTGCTCGTCGGGCCGGATTCCGTACAACATCTGGTACTCGAAGTCGGTTTTGTCATACCAGCGAGCCCGCTCGCCGATGATTTCGATCAGCCTCGGGTCGTGCGTCGCGAACATCGGATACCCCTCTCCAGCGAGGAGCACGTTGAGGCACCGCACGTAGTTCAGATCGACTTCGTGCGGGTCCTGGATCGCCACCTCCGGCGGCTCCGCGTAGGCGCCCTTGACCAGCCGAACCCTGCTGCCGGGGCCCGTGAGCTGCTTGCAGTCGTCCAGCGTCCGGTGCAGGTAGGTCTGCAGCACCGCGCCGACCCACGGCCAGGTGCGCCGCAGTTCGTGCAGGACCCGCAACGTGGAATCCGTCGTCGTGTGGTCTTCCATGTCGAGCGTGACGGTCGTGCGGCACTGCTCGGCCGCGGCACAGATCCGGGAGGCATTCGTCAGGGCGAGCGACTCGTCGAGCGCCTGCCCGACCGCCGAAAGTTTGACGCTCACTTCTGCGTTTTGGGCCAGCCCGGCGGCGTGCAGCGCGTCGAGCAGCTCCAGATACGCCTGGACGGTCTTCTCGGCCTGACGCTTGTCGGTGGTGTCCTCACCGAGGTAGTCCAGCGTCACCGGCAGCCCGAGGCCGCGCACCACCTCGACGGCGTCTGCCGTGGTCTCGCCCGCGACGAAGCGCTTCACGACGTCACGGCTGATGGGCGCGTTGGCCACGAGGTGGCGGACGGTCTCGTTGCGAGACGCGGCCATGATCAACGCTCGCAGCGGGTTCACACCCCGAACCCTAACTCGCGAGTCGACTTACCGGTGGCCGGACTCGCAACCTCAGCGCGGCAGCGCCGAACGCCCCTTGCCGGAACCGCCTTCGGTCGGCCAGTCCAGGTGCAACCGGGCGAACAGCAACGCCTCGGCCAGCATCTCCCGCCGTGCCGCCGCGGTTCCGGCCCGCCGCGTGTTGACCTCCAGCACGACCTGCCCGTCGAACCCGCCGCGCGCCAGCATCTCGCACAGCTCGGCGCACGGCTGCGTGCCGCGTCCGGGCACCATGTGCTCGTCCTTCGGCGCACCTGACCCGTCGGCGAGGTGGATGTGCCGCAGCCCCTCGCCCATCCGCTTCGCCAGCTCCAGCGCATCCATGTGCGCGGCCGCCGAGTGCGACAGGTCCAGCGTGTAGTTGCGGTGCCCCACGTCCGTCGGGTCGATCGACGGCTTGAACGCCGTCATCTGCACCGAACGCCCGCGCCCCAGCGGGCGGCGGACCGGGAACATGTTCTCCACCGCGATCGCGATGCCGCTCTCGTCCTCCAGCGACGACACCAGCTCGGCGAACCCGTCCGCGTACTTGCGCTGCCACCGGAACGGCGGGTGCAGCACGACGGTCGGGGCGCCCAGGTCCTGTGCGGCGCGCACCGCCTTGCGCAGGCGTTCGACCGGGTCCGGCGACCACACCCGTTGCGAGATCAGCAGGCAGGGCGCGTGCACGGCGAGGACCGGCATGCCCGTCCTGCCCGACAACCGGTCGACGGCGCGGATGTCCTGCGACACCGGATCGGCCCACACCATCAGCTCGACGCCGTCGTAGCCCAGCTCGGACGCGATCTCGAACGCCGCTCCGGCGGGCTGCGGGTAGACCGACGCCGTGGAAAGCCCGACCGGGATGCGGCCCGTCAACTCTTCACCAGCAGCATCGCCGCTGGCGAGACGGTGACGATGAGGCCGACGAGCACGGCCAGCACAGTGGTCTGGAGGTCGTCCGCCCGGCGGATCTTGCGAACCAGCAACACCAGACCCACGGTAACCGCAAGCGCCACGACGAGTGCCGCCGCGGGTGCGGAGCGCCACAGGAAGTTGAAGGCGAGCCACAGGGCCGCGCCGCCGAGCACGCCGACGGCGAGCTGGCCGATCATGATCAGCCATTCCTTGGCCGGCGACCGGGACGGTTCCTCGTCCGGTTCCTCCGTCGCCTCGTCGGCGTCGTCGAGACCGGCGGGACCCTCGTCCTCGTCCTCGTCCGCGAGGTAGTCGTCGTCCTCGGGGCGGTAGACGGCGTACTCCTGCGAGTCGTCGTCGTCCACGTACGGGCCGGGGTGAGCCGCGGTCGACTCCATCGGCGCCATGGACAGGTCGGTCTGGACGGCGGCGTCGTCGTCGCCGAACCAGGCGTCGGGCTGGTTGTTCGGCAGCGGTTCCGGCAGCTTCGGCGGGGCCGGCGGCACGATCAGCACGGACTCGGTCTCGAGCGCGGCGATCTGGTCCACCGGTGCCTTGGCCGGGATCCGCGGCAGCTGCTCGGTCATCGCCTCGCGCGGAGGCATGCCGGGTTTCGGCGCCGGTGCCGGCAGCTGCACCGACGGTGGCACCGGCTGGGGCAGCGGTTTGGGCGGCCGGGTGATGTTGGTGCGCGTCGGGGCGGGCGGTGCGCCGGCGTCCAGGCGCGAGCTCACGTCGGGCCGCGGCAGATCCGCCCGCGAAGGTGCCTCCGGGCGAGGCACGTCCTGACGTGGGGGCGCCTCGGGTCGCGGCAGGTCCTGTCGGGACGGCTGGTCGCGGACCTGCGGCACCTGCCGGGTCTGCTCGGCCGCGGCGGGCGGCGGTGCCGCCGGAGGGTTCGGTCTGCGCACCTGCGGCGGCCCGACGGGTGGCGGCGGCACCTGCGGTTTCGGCTGGTAGGCGGTGCGTTCGGCGGCTGCGGGCGGCGGTGCGACATGAGGTGCCGCGGGAGGTTCGGGAGCCGCGCGGCGCCCCGGCTGGGGTTGGTCGTCGTCGCGGATCGCCATCAACCGGCCGCTGTCGGACAGGACCCGCTCGATGATCGTCTGGGGCGCGGTCTCCGGCTGCTGGACGTCGTCCTCGTCATCGGCCGCGCGGCGGCGTCGCCGACGTGGCGCACCCTCTGGGCTGCCGCCGTACTGGGCGAGCAGCTCAGCGACTGTGCGCTGCGTCTGGTCCGATCCGCTCTCTCGACTCATCAACTCCACCGTGCCCCGTGCTGGCCAGTACGTCCAGTATCGCTCTGGTCCGTCCCATCAGTGTGGTCCAGCCGCCGAAGGATGACACCCTCCCGGAGCGCCCAGGGGCAAATCTCCAGCTGCGTGAGTGACAGGGCTCGCATCGTCGCCTCCGCGACCAGGGCGCCCGCGACCAGCTGGTGCGCCCTCGACGTGCTCACGCCTTCCAGCTCGGCCAGGTCGTGCGCCGACATCCGGGAGATGAACGCGATCAGCTGCCGCAGGCCCGCGTCCGTGAGCACGCGGCGTGCCCTGGGCCCGGCAGACGATGGCGCGGCCCCGGTGAGCCGCGCCAGTGTCCGGAACGTTTTCGAGGTGGCAACCACCCGATCGGGTTCGCCGGCGCGTTTCAGCTTCCGCGCGACGGGTGCGAGCTGCTCGGCCAGCCAGTCGGAGGTCTCGCGGACCTCCGAGCGCCGCGGCGGGTCCTTCTTGAAGCGGGTCCTCGTCAACCGGCCGGCACCCAGCGGCACGGAGAACGCCATGTCCGGGTTCTCGTCGCGACCGACCGCCAGCTCGAGCGAGCCGCCGCCGATGTCGAGGCACAGCAGCTTGCCCGCGGACCAGCCGTACCAGCGGCGGACGGCGAGGAACGTGTACCGCGCCTCGTCCTCGCCGGACAGGACCTGAAGATCCACGCCGGTCTCGGTGCGCACGCGGTCGAGCACCTCGGCGGAGTTGCCCGCCTCGCGCACCGCCGAGGTCGCGAAGGCCATCAGGTCCTCGCAGCCGGACTTGCGGGCCGACGCCTTCGCGCCGGCCACCGCGCGGACCAGCTGGTCAGCACCGGCCTTGGTGAGCTGGCCCTTGGCGTCGAGCTGCTCGGCCAGGCGCAGGATCGTCTTCTCGGACGTCGTCGGAATCGGGTGGGCACCACGATGCGCGTCCACCACCAGAAGGTGGACGGTGTTGGAACCCACGTCGAGAACGCCCAGGCGCACGCCGGAAACGGTACCTGGTCGTGTCCGTCAGGACTCGAACTTGTAACCGAGACCCCTCACGGTCACCAGGTGCCGCGGGGCCGACGGGTCCGGTTCGATCTTCGACCGCAGCCGCTTGACGTGCACGTCCAGCGTCTTCGTGTCACCGACGTAGTCAGCGCCCCACACGCGGTCGATCAGCTGTCCGCGGGTGAGCACGCGGCCGACGTTGCGCAGCAGGTACTCGAGGAGGTCGAACTCCTTGAGCGGCAGGCTGATGTCCTGACCGCCGACCGTGACGACGTGGCGTTCCACGTCCATCCGCACCGGACCGGCCTCGAGGATCTGCGGCAGCAGGTCCTCCGACTCGCCGCCGCGGCGCAGCACCGCGCGGATGCGGGCGATGAGCTCACGGGCCGAGTAGGGCTTGGTGACGTAGTCGTCGGCGCCCAGTTCCAGGCCCACGACCTTGTCGATCTCGCTGTCGCGCGCGGTCACCATGATCACCGGCACGGCGGAGCGCTGCCGCAGCTGCTTGCAGACGTCGGTGCCGCTCATGCCGGGCAGCATGAGGTCGAGCAGCACGATGTCGGCGCCGTTGCGGTCGAACTCCTCCAGCGCCTCCTGGCCGGTGGCCGCGAGCGCCGCGGTGAACCCCTCCTTGCGCAGCAGGAAGGCGAGCGGATCGGCGAAGGACTCCTCGTCCTCCACGATGAGCACCCTGGTCACAGCTCTCCTCCAGTGTCACCCGCGCCGGTGGGGACGAGGGTCGGGTTGGGTTCGGTCGTCGCGGCCGGCAGCCGCAGCGTGAAGGTGGACCCCGTTCCCGGCAGGCTCCACAGCTTCACCTCGCCACCGTGGTTGGCGGCGACGTGCTTGACGATCGCGAGCCCGAGACCGGTGCCTCCGGTCGCGCGCGATCGGGCCTTGTCCACGCGGTAGAACCGCTCGAAGACGCGCTGCTGCTGGTCCTCGGCGATGCCGATGCCGCGGTCGGTCACGGCGATCTCGACGTGCCCGTCCACCAGCCGGCGGCTCACGCTCACCGGACTGCCGGGCGGCGAGTAGGCGACAGCGTTGTCCAGCAGGTTCGTCAGCGCCGTGACCAGCAACGACCGGTCACCCGGCACGACGAAGCCGCTCGGCTCGTCGGTGGTGATCGAGATGTTGACCGACTCGGCGGCGAGCTTGGACCGCGACAGCGCCTCGTTGATCACGACGTCGATCTCGGTGTCGGACAGCTCCGGCAGCTTCTCCGCGCCCTGGAGGCGGGAGAGCGCGATCAGCTCGGTGACGAGCGTGCCGAGGCGGGTGGCCTCCTGCATGATCTTCGCGCTGAAGCGGCGGACCTCCTCCTGGTCGTCGCTCGCGTCCAGCACGGCCTCCGCGAGCAGCGCCAGCGCGCCGACCGGGGTCTTGAGCTCGTGGCTGACGTTGGCCACGAAGTCGCGGCGCGTCTTCTCCAGCCGCACGGCCTCCGACTCGTCGCTCGCGTCCACGACCGTGAAGCCCTCGGTGAGCAGCCGGACCTCGGCGTGCACCGCGGCGGGCTGCCGGCCCTTGGTGCCCTCGGGCGGCGAGAGGTCGACGTAGACGATCTCGTTGCTGTTGCGGACGGCCTCCGCGGCCTTGCGCGCGCGGTCGTCGACGCGGTTGTTGCGGACGACCCCGAGCTCTTCCGCGCGGGGGTTGTGCAGCACGACGTCGCCGAAGTGGTTCAGCACCACGATGCCGTCGTGGGAGTCCTGGACGATCCGCTGCATGAGGTCCGCGACCGTCAGACCCGCCGGGGCCTTCGGTTTGCGGGGAGCGGTGAGCCGGCCAATGAGGAAACCGGCGATCACGCCGATGAGCGCGACGCCGATCGACACAGCGAGGTAACCCGTTGTGGTCACGGGCGAATGGTAAGCATCTTTTCGGTGTCCTGGCCTAGTACGTGAGCGTGAACCGTGACACCCGCGACACCTCAGTGGACGGTTGTTCCGCCCCTGGTCAGACCCCGTTCACCCAATCGTGATGCTTCAAATGCACGCGGGGACCTCCCGTACTCTCAGAAAGTACGAAAGGCCCCCGCGTGAGGTATTAACGACCCTGGTTCGCAACGGCCGCGATGGCGTCTTTCGCCGCGTCGGGGTCGAGGTATTCGCCACCCGGCTTGAGCGGCTTCAGGTCCTCGTCGAGGTCGTAGCGCAGCGGGATGCCGGTCGGGATGTTCAGCCCCGCGATGGCCTCGTCCGAGATGCCGTCGAGGTGCTTCACGAGCGCGCGCAGCGAGTTGCCGTGCGCGGCCACGAGAACGGTCTTGCCGGTGCGCAGGTCCGGCACGATCGCCTCGTCCCAGTACGGGAGCATGCGCGCGACGACGTCCTTGAGGCACTCGGTCAGCGGCAGGTCGGGACCGAGGCCCGCGTAGCGCGGATCGGCGTCCTGGCTGAACTCGCTGCCGGGCTCGATCGGCGGCGGCGGGGTGTCGTAGGACCGGCGCCAGAGCATGAACTGCTCCTCGCCGTAGGTGTCCAACGTCTGCTTCTTGTTCTTGCCCTGCAACGCGCCGTAGTGCCGCTCGTTGAGACGCCAGTCGCGGCGGACCGGGATCCAGTGCCGGTCGGCGGCGTCGAGCGCCAGGTTGGCGGTCATGATCGCCCGGCGCAGGAGGCTGGTGTGCAGGATCTCCGGCAGCAGACCGGCCTCTTTGAGCAGCTTGCCGCCGCGGCGCGCCTCCTGCTCGCCCTTCTCCGACAGGGGAACGTCCACCCATCCGGTGAACAGGTTCTCCGCGTTCCACGTGCTCTCGCCGTGGCGGAGCAGCACCAAGGTTCCGACAGACATGGCAGCAAGCCTGCCATGCCGCGCCTCCAGCCGTACCCCGGCGGGGCACCGCGACCCACACCTTGGAACGCATGGGTGAGGACGCGGTGACTCACGGAGCGCGGCTCCGCCCGGGCAGGTCGACCTTGATCATGCGAAGGAGCTCCAGCGCGTGCTTGCGCCCTTCCTCGTCAGCCTTCAGCGACCACAACGAGATGGCGGCGACCAGGGCAAGACCGTCAAGGATTGTCTCATCGACGTGGAATGTTCCCGGCGATCACGCCGGGAACATTCCACGAGTCGCAGCTCAGACCTGTTCGCGGGCCCTCAGGTCCTTGCGGAGGATCTTGCCCGAGGCCGACTTCGGGATCGCCTCGATGAACTCGACCACGCGGACCTTCTTGTGCGGCGCCACGTGTGCGGCCACGAACTCCATCACCGCGTCGGCGTCCAGGGACGAGCCGGGCTGCAGCACGACGAAGGCCTTCGGGATCTCCTCGCCGTCGGCGTCGCGCACGCCGATGACCGCGGCGTCGGCGATCTCGTCGTGGGTGAGCAGCACGGCTTCGAGCTCGGCCGGTGGGACCTGGTAGCCCTTGTACTTGATCAGTTCCTTGACGCGGTCGACGATCGAGACGATGCCGTCGGCGTCGATGACGGCCACGTCGCCGGTGTGCAGCCAGCCGTCGTCGTCGATGGTGGCGGCGGTGGCCTCCGGGTTGTTCAGGTAGCCCTTCATGATGTTCGGGCCCTTGCACCACAGTTCGCCGCGTTCGCCCACGCCGACGTCGGCGCCGGTGGCCGGGTCGACCAGGCGGCACTCCAGGTTCGGGATGATCACGCCCACGGTGCCGATCGAGATGTCCTCGCGGCTGTCCGGGATGGCGTGGCTGACCGGTGACATCTCGGTCATGCCGTAGCCCTGCGCGACCTTGCAGCCGATGCGCTTCTTCACCGCGTCGGCGAGGTCCTCGTCCAGCGGGGCGGCGCCGGAGAAGAGCATCTTCATCGCGGACAGGTCGTAGTTGTCGACGATCGGGTGCTTGGCGAGGGCGACGGCGACCGGTGGGGCGATGTAGACGCGGTCGGTCTTGTACTCGGCGATCACGCGGAGGAACTCGGGCAGCTCGAACTTCGGCAGCGTCACGACGACACCGCCGATGTACAGGCCGTTGTTCATCAGCACCTGCATGCCGTAGATGTGGAAGAACGGCAGCACGGCGAGGATTCGGGTGTGCGGGCCGACGTCGGACAGGATCGGGCCGCACTGCACGAGGTTCGCGACCAGGTTGCGGTGCGTCAGCATCACGCCCTTGGGCAGGGCGGTCGTGCCGGACGAGTACGGCAGCACGGCGAGGTCCTCGGCCGGGTTGATCTCGACCGACGGCACCTCGAAGTCGTTGGCGAGCAGTTCGCTCAACGACGGGTAGCCCTCGGCCTGGTCCAGCACGACGACGTCGGTCACGCCGGCCTTCGCAGCGCCGGGTGCGGCGTTCGGCAGCAGCACGGACACCGTGAACAGCATCTTCGCGCCCGCGTCGTGCAGCTGGTGCGCGACCTCGTCGGGCGTGTAGAGGGCGTTGATGGTGGTGGCGGTGGCGCCCGCGCGGAGGATGCCGTGGAAGACGACGGCGTAGTAGGGCGTGTTGGGGCTGAGGATGCCGACCACGTCACCCTTGCCGATACCGCGCGCGGCGAGTGCGGCGGCCAGGCGGTCGATCGCGCCGGCGAGCTGGCCGTACGTGAGGGTGGCTCCGGACATGCCGTCGATCAACGCAACGCGGTCCGCCCGGTCGGCGATGTCGCCGAACAACAGCTGGTGCAGCGACACATCAGGGATCTCGACATCGGGAAACGGACTGCGAAAGACCATGCGGCGACCTCATTCACTCGCTGTACACCCAGCCTCTGGGCACATCGTGAGCCAGCCCACTGAACAGGTCAAGGACTGCTCGATCGCTACAGATACGTTACTTAGCGCGTCTAAATACACTCGAATGGAGTAATACAAGCACTTGTGAACGCAATGATGTATCTGAGAAGTTGATACCGCCTCCGCGAGTCGGCTCCCACGCTTACTCGACGAGCGCGAGGCACCTTTGCGCGGTTCGTCATCCCCCGTCGGATCGCGTGGCCCGCTTGAGATCCGGAGGCTCCCCCCGTCCACGGATCCACTGCAGCGGGGACCTTTGACGCGGGACGGCTCGATGCGACTCCCCCTCTCTCCCGAGCCGTTCCGCGCATCAAAAAGGATCACTCTCAGTAGAAGCTGATCAGGCTTCTTCGTTCGTTCGAGTGACACGCTTCCGGCGACGCAGGACGTAGATCACCGCCGCGGCGGGCAGCGCGAGCACCAGCACGAACGGCAACACCGCACCCACCACCACGGTGATCACCTTGAACACCGCGACCACGGCGTCCCAGCCGGAGCGGAACGCCGCCCCGAACCCGGCGTCCACGGGTGCCGGTGCCTCGATCGGAACGGTGCTGACCTGCACCGTCAGCGTCGCCATCGCGACTTTCCCCTTCAGCGACTCGCTGCGCCGCTGCATCGACTCCAGCTCGCTCTGCCGCTTGGTCAGCTCGGCCTCGACCTGCGCGATCTCGGACGTCGTCCCGGCCCGCTCGAACAGCGCCCGCAGCCGGTCCACGCTGGCCTTCTGCGTCGCGATCCGGGCGTCGACGTCGACCAGCTGGTCGGTGACGTCCTCGCTGTGCATCTCGCGCCGGGTGACCTCCCCGATCCTCATGTCCGGGATGCCGTCCACGATCCGGTCCAGCTCGCTCGCCGGCACCCGCAGGGTCACCGAGCCGGAGGTGGACGTGGTGTTCTCCTGCCCGGCGAACCCGCCGGCGGCCACGACCCGGTCCTTGATCTTCGACACGGCCGCGCGCACGTCGTCACTGCGCAGGTCCACGGTGGCCGTGCGCACCAACTGACGTTCCGGCTGCTGCACCGGCTGCACGCCCGCCGAGTCCGGCTTGTCCTGCGGCGCCACCTTCTGGTCCGCTGCCTGCGGTGCGGCGGCATCCATGCTCGCCGTACCCGAACTGTTGTTGCTGCACCCCGCGGAAACCAGGGCCAGCAACACGACTCCCACCCACAGCACTGGTCTGCCCATGCCCATCGGACGATCCGGGCAGGACCGGGGGTTGCCACCTAGTCCGAAACGAGATGTTGGAAGGCCTGCAGGTTCGCGAGCGACTCGCCGCGCGACACCCGCCACGCCCACTCCCGCCGGATCGCGTCGGCGAACCCGATCTCCAGCAGCGGGTTGAAGTCGCCGTCGGCCGCCTCCAGCACCTGACCGAGCACGCGGTCCAGCTCGTCGGGCGTCACGGCGTGCTTCCCGACCCGCCCGACCAGGTAGATGTCACCCTCGGCGTCGATCGTGTAGTGCACCCCGTAGAGCCTGGCGTTGCGGCGCAGCAGGAACCGGTAGACGTCCTCGAACGACTGGTCGGGGCGCCGGCACACGAACGCCTCGACCAGCAGCGCGTGCGTCGTCTCGACGAGCCACACGTTGGTCTGCAGCTTCTTGGTCCCCGGCAACGTCACGAAGAACTTGCCCTCTTCGCGACGGTCGTACTTCAGCTCGCGCTCGTCCAGAAAAGACTTGATCACGCTGTCCAGGCTCAACGGAAAACCTCCCGGCGGAACACCTCTGCCGCTTCCTGGTACCCCGCCAGCAGGGCGTCAGTCGTGCGGTCCCACGAGAAGCGTCGCGCATGCCCCACGGCGTTGCTCGCCAGGTGCTCCCGCCGCGGCAACGCCACCGACCCGATCGCGGCGGCCCACGCGTCCGGTTCGTGCCCGTGCACGAGCACCCCGGACACCCCGTCGTCGACCGCCACCGGCAGCCCGCCGACGGCCGCCGCGACCACCGGCGTCCCGCACGCCTGGGCCTCCAGCGCGACCAGCCCGAACGACTCGTTGTGGCTCGGCACCGCCACCAGGTCGGCGGCCCGGTAGACCTCCGCCAGCGCCGGTCCCGGCTGTGGCGGCAGGAACCGCACGACGTCGGTGATCCCGAGCTGCGCGGCCAGCTCCTCCAGTGCCTTCGGCCGCTCCGTGCCGCTGCCCGACGGCCCGCCGACGACCAGCACGACCAGCCGCGGCCGCAGGCCGGGGTCGCGGACCAGCATCTCGGCGGCCGCGCGCAGCAGCACGTCCGGTGCCTTCAGCGGCTGGATCCTGCCGACGAACGCCAGCACGACCGAGTCCTGCGCGATCCCGAACCGGTGCCTGGCCGCTGCGCGGTCGCCGGGTGTGAACCTGTCCAGGTCGACACCGGGAGGCACCACGGCGACCTTGGACGGTTCCGCCTCGTAGAGCTTGATCAGCTCACCGGCCTCGATGTCGGTGTTGGCCACCAGCCGGTCCGACTCGCTGACCACCTGCTCCTCACCGAACACCCGCATCCGCGGTTCCGGCGTGTCACCCTCCGCCAGCGCCAGGTTCTTGACCTTGGCCAGCGTGTGCGCGGTGTGCACGAGCGGCACGCCCCACCGTTCCCGCGCGAGCCAGCCGACCTGCCCGGACAGCCAGTAGTGCGAGTGGATCGCGTCGTAGTAGCCGGGCTCGTGCCGTGCCTCCGCGCGCAGGACACCCGCGGTGAACGCGCAGAGCTGGCCGGGCAGCTCCTCCTTGCCCAGGCCCTCGAACGGCCCGGCGGCGACGTGCCGGACGTGCACGCCCGGTGCCAGCTCGGCCACGGGCGGCAGCTCGGACGACGTGGCACGGGTGAAGATCTCCACCTCGACCCCGCGCTGGGCCATCCGCGTGGCCGTCTGCACGATGTAGACGTTCATCCCACCCGCGTCACCCGTGCCCGGCTGCTCCAGCGGCGACGTGTGGACCGACAGCACCGCGACGCGCTTCATCGGACCACCCGCGACAGGTCGGCGGCGAACCGCGCGGGCCGCTCCATGAACGGTGCGTGCGCGGTGTCTGCGTACAGGCTCAACTCGGCTCCGGGGATCAGGGCGGCGGAGTACTCGGCGGCGGCAGGGGCGACCACCTCGTCTTGAGTTCCGTGCACCACCAGGGTCGGCACGTCGACGGCGGTCAACACGTCAGCGCTGCCCACATCCCTGCGGAACAGCTCACCTCGCACTTTAGGGCTCACCGAGGTCGCGGCGGCTGTGAGTTCGCCGACCGTCCCAGCGGGCAGCGCGGGTGCCATGGACCGGCAGAACTCGGCCATCACCTCGTCGTCGGTGATGGCACCGGGCAGCGCCTTGCGCATCACAGGTCCGGTCTCGCCACCAGGGCGACCACGGCCGATCTCGGTGATCGCGCTCACGAACACCAGCGCGTTGATCTTCGCGGTGCCGTGGAAGCGCAGGTGGTCGGCGATGACGAGCCCGCCGTAGGACCAGCCGACGACGGTCGCGGGCCCGGTGTGCTCCAGCACGGCGTCGAGGTCCGCGGCCCACCGGGCGGAATCGCGGTAGTCGCCGAAGTCGTCGGACTCGCCGTGTCCCCGCAGGTCGACGGCGTACGTCCGGAAGCCGGGCAGGTCCCAGACGGCACCCGTCTGCGCCCAGCCGTGGATCAGCACCACCGGCGGCGCGTCGAGCGGTCCTGCCTCACGAACGGCCAGTCGCCCCCCGCCGGCCGCCGTCACGTGTGTCAGCTGCACACCCGTACGAACGACCTGGTCGGGGGACGAATTCCCGCCGGCCGGGAGGTAACGCGGGGCCCCGCGTTTCCTCCTGGGAAACGCGGGGCCCCCGCGTGCCTTGCGAACTGAGGCCTACTTGGCCGCGGACTTGCTCTTCCACTGCTCCCACGGGATCTGCCAGTCGTACCAGTCGAACTGGGGCGGCAGCGTGGTGATGGAACCGGTCACCTCGACCGGGTCGCCGATCATCGCCGAGTCGTAGTACGCCTTGGCGTCGGCTTCCATCAGGTTCGCGCAGCCGTGCGAGGTGTTGTTCTTGCCGATGTTGGCCGCGTTGTCGTTGTTCTCGTGGATGAACTCGCCGTGGTTGGAGAACCGGACGGCCCACTTCTTCACGACGTTGGTGTAGCCGTAGCGCGGGTTGTCGAACGACCACGTGTCGTTCTTCGACATGACCACGAACGTGCCGTTCGGCGTGGTCCGCTCCGCGTCGTTGTCCAGGCCGAACGAGGCCGGGTACGAGGCGACCTGCTGGCCGTCGCGCAGGACCACGAGCTGGTGCGTCGGGTTGTTGATCTGCACGACCTGGTTGCGGCCGATGTTGAACTCGCTGGACACGTCGGACTTGCCGAACGCGCCACCGCCGTAGCTCACGCCGTAGAGCTTGGCCTCGACCTTGATGTGGGTGTTCGCCGGCCAGTACTTCTCCGGCCGGTAGTGCACTTCCTGGTCGTTGAGCCAGGCCCACGTGCCGGTGACGTTCGCCGAGTTGGTGACCTTGAGGGCCTTCTCGACGGTCGCCTTGTCCTGCACCGGGGCCTCGAACTTGACCATGATCGGCGCCGCCACGCCGACGGTCTGGTCGTCACCCGGCCACAGCGTCGCGCGGGTCTGCGATCCGGGCGCGACGGTGGTGAACGAGCCCTTGAGCTCGACCGGCCTGCCGTCCTTGCCGACGACCTTGCCGGAGTAGCTGTACGTCTTGCCGTAGCCCAGCGGCTCGGCCGTGGTCCAGCCCGTCTTGTCCTCGGTCAGCGTGCCCTTGACGTCCTTGCCCTCAGGCGACTTCAGTGCGACGGACTCGATCGCCCCGTCCACCACGGTCACCTGGACCGGGGCCGTGACCTGCACGTCCTTGGTGCCGTCGACCGGCGACAGGGTGACCTTCGCGGATGGCTGCGAGCTGTCCGCCTTGGGCGAGCCTGCCTCGACACTCGAGCAGCCGGTCAGCAGCGTCAGCCCGGCGACCAGCGCGACAAGTGCTCTCTTCACGGTTTCGACCTCCCACCATGGTGGACGTGCAGGACCAGGTGACGGTGCGAGTGATGTCGGTCACAGACTTACGATCGGAGCTGTGAATCGACCTGTCGCAGTAGTGACCGGAGCCAGTGCGGGCATCGGCGAAGCCACCGCCCGGCGGCTGGCCGCCGAGGGTTTCCACGTCGTGCTCGGCGCACGTCGTCTGGACCGTCTCCACGTTATCGCGAAGGAGATCGACGGGACGGCCATCGCGCTGGACGTCACCGACGAGGCCTCCGTCGCCGCCTTCGCCGAAGGGGTACCCCAGGCCAACGTCCTCGTGAACAACGCCGGCGGCGCACGCGGGCTTTCCACCGTGGCCGAAGGTGATCCGGCCGAGTGGCGCTGGATGTGGGAGGCGAACGTCCTCGGCACGCTGCTGGTGACCAAGGCGTTCATCCCGAAGCTGATCGCGTCCGGCGACGGGCACATCGTGTCCGTGACCTCCGTCGCGGCACGTGACGCGTACGACAACGGCTCCGGCTACACCAGCGCCAAGCACGCGCAGTCGGCGCTGCACCGGACGTTGCGCGGCGAGCTGCTCGGCCAGCCGGTGCGGATCACCGAGATCCTGCCGGGCATGGTCGAGACGGACTTCTCGGCCAACCGGTTCGGCGGGGACACCGAGCGCGCCGCCAAGGTCTACGAGGGCCTGACCCCGCTCACCGCCGACGACGTGGCGGACGTGATCGCGTTCGCGGTCACCCGGCCGTCGCACGTGAACCTCGACGAGATCGTGCTCAAGCCGCGGGCCCAAGTTTCCGCGACTCGGGTGCACCGCGAACCCTAGGATGATCTCGGCGGGGCAGGGGGCGCCGCCAAGATCATCCCGGGGGTTCAAATGATCAAGAAGTTGGTGGCGGCGGTCGTGACCGTCGCGGCGCTGGTGCTCGCGTTCGCTCCGGCGGCGTCGGCCTCGGCGTCCAAGTGCGGCATCCCGCAGGCCAACCCAGGATGCGCGGGCGACTACTGAGCCTTTCGCGACTCGGGCACACCGGGTGTGAGCAGCTCCACGTCCAGCTGACGCAGGACGGGCTCGATCGGGTTCGCGAACCCCGTCGAGCCCGATCCGGCGACGTACAGGCCCACGACGCGGTTGTCGGCATCGACCAGGACCGCACCTGAGTCGCCGTGGTCACCGAAGCGTTCCGACGAGTGCACGCGGATCTGGTCGCGCAACGTCCTGACGCCGATGCCGTCCCCGAAGTCGAGCTTCAGGGTCACGTCCGTCGACGCGATCATGCCGTGCGTCAGACCCGTGGTCCGGCCGTACTTGCGGACCGACGAGCCGATCGTGGCCGGTGCCGTGCCGGTGAGCGCGCCGACGTCGAGGACCTCCGCCCGGAACGGCCGCGCGCCCATCTTCAGCCCCGCCGCGCTGACCGCACCCGCGAGCGCGGCCCGGTCGAGCACCGCGACCTGATCCGCGCCGGGAACGCCACCGTCCACTCTGGACGGATGCACGAACGCGTCGCCCACCGCCCACGAGTCGTCGACACAGCCGACGTGGAAAGTCGTGAGCCCCAACACCTTCCGCGGTTCCTCCCGCGTGACCGCGAACGCGCCGAGCGTGCCCGCGATCACGTACTCACCCGCCGTGGGGACCTCCGGCGGCACGACCCGGACCGACCGCGCGGGACCGATGCTGATGCCGCCCCGCAGCACCGGATGCCGTTCCGCCACAACGGGATGGTCGTCCGCGGTCCGCGTGATCCTGGCCCGGTGCAGCACGATCGACTCGGCGACCACGTCCGTCGGCACACCGCGGACCTCCGGAGGGATCTGCTGCGGGTGCTCAGGTCCCTTGGCGCACACGTAGACCACGATCGCGGCCCGGCCCGTCGGGCGTCCGCCGGTGTACTTCTCGCCGATGTCGACGCCGATCACGCCCGGCCGGGACAGGAACTCGTCTTCGACCATGCGCTTGACCGGCCGGATGACCTCGCGCGCGTTGTCGTCGAGGTAGCTCACAGCGACCTCCGTTCCACCCCTGAGTCAATGAAACACGCGCGGTAGCCGTTCGTCACATGGAGTCACCCGGACAGCCCTACAGCTGAACGCCCACGAAGACCGGTTCCGGGTGCAGTTCCACGCCGAACGCCGCACGGACGCCGTCGCGCACCTCACGCGCCAGGTCGAGCAGGTCCTCGGTGGACGCGCCGCCGCGGTTGGTGAGGGCCAGCGTGTGCTTGCTGGACAGCGACACCCGCCCGCCGGGGCCCTGGTGGCCCTTGCGGAAGCCGGCCCGCTCGATCAGCCACGCCGCGGAGAGCTTCTTCTGGCCGGGGCCGGCGGGGTAGGTCGGCACGTCGACGTCGGAGCCGAGGCGTTCGGCGATGCGGATCAGCACGCCCGCGAACGTCGAGTCGTCGATGATCGGGTTGGTGAAGAACGAGCCCGCGCTCCACGTGTCGTGGTCGGCCGGGTCGAGCACCATGCCCTTGCCGCGGCGCAGTTCCAGCACGGCCTTGCGGGCCTCGTCGGCCGGAACGCGATCACCTTGCGCCACACCGAGAACGCGGGCCAGCTCGGCGTAGCGGATCGGCGCGGACATGCCGCCCGCGGTCAGCGAGAACCTGGTGCGCAGCACGACCGCGTTGTCCGTGCCCTTCAGCACGCTGGTGCGGTAGTCGAGGCCGAGCTTCGCGGCGGGCACCTGGTGCACCTTGCCGCTGCGCCGGTCGAGAAGATCCACCGACTGCAGCACCTGGGAGATCTCGACGCCGTACGCACCGACGTTCTGCACGGGCGTGGCGCCGTTGAGGCCGGGGATGCCGGACAGGCACTCGAGGCCGCCGAGACCCTGCGCGACCGCCTCGGCGACGACCGCGTCCCACTCCTCACCCGCCTCGACGGTGAACTGGACGATCCCGCCGCCCAGCGGGTCGAGCCGGAAACCCTTGGTGGCGACGTGCACCACGGTGCCGTCGAAGCCGCCGTCCGAGATCACGAGGTTCGATCCGCCGCCGAGCACGAGGACCTTCTCGTCGTCGGCGGCGTCGGCTGTTCGCACGGCTTCGACCAGCTCAGCGGCGGTCGTGGCGTGGACGAACCGCGCGGCCGGGCCACCGAGTCGGAGCGTGGTGCGCTCGGCCAGAGGTACGGACTGCGTGGTGGTCACAGACGTCAACGGTAGCCTCCGCGACATGGCACGCCGCATCGAGCACCACACCACGTCACCCCATTCGGCGGAGAAGGTCTTCGGCGCGTTGGTCGACGAGACGTATCTGCGCGACCGGTTGGCCGAGATCGGTGGCACGAACGCCGGTCTCGTGACGTTCACCACCACCGAGACGAGGACGTCCTACCAGCTCAGGCAGGGCGTGCCCGCCGAGCACCTGCCGTCGATGGCCAAGTCGCTGCTCGGCGGCGACCTGGTGATCCAGCGCGTCGAGAACTGGGCCGCGCTCGCGGGCACGGTCGAGGTGACGATCAACGGCGTGCCCGGCCGGCTGGACGGCGCGTTCACCCTCACGGACAACGGTTCCGGCTCGAAGCTCACCCTCACGGGGGAGGTCAAGGTCAGCATCCCGCTCATGGGCGGCAAGCTCGAGAAGCTGATCGCCGAGCAGGTCGTGGTGCTGCTGAACAAGGAGAGCGAGTTCACGTCGGAATGGCTCGCAAACCGCGGCTAGCGGCCGGCCGGGCCCGTGCGCTCGGCCTGCCTACGCGCGGCACGACCAACCCGAACCGCCTGCGCCGGGTCGACCGGTGGATGACCGGCACGCTCTCGTCGTTCCTGGCTTCGGTGCCCGACCCGCTCGTGGTCGACCTCGGGTACGGCTCGTCGCCGATCACCACCGTCGAGATGGCGGCACGGCTGCGCACCGTGCGGCCCGACGTGCGCGTGCTCGGGCTGGAGATCGACACCGACCGCGTCGAGGCGGGCAAGGCGGTGGCCGACCCGCCGTGGCTCGACTTCCGGCGCGGAGGCTTCGAACTGGCCGGTGCGCGGCCGGTGTTGTTGCGCGCGTTCAACGTGCTGCGGCAGTACACCGAGGAGCAGGCGTTCGAGGCGTGGGACACGATGCTCTCGCGGATGGCTCCCGGCGGCCTGGTCGTCGAGGGCACGTGCGACGAGATCGGACGTCGGTGCACGTGGGTGACGCTGTCGGCGGACGGGCCGCGGAAGTTCACGCTGGCGTGCAAGCCGTCCGGGATCGAGGTGCCGTCGGACCTCGCCGAGCGGCTGCCCAAGGCGTTGATCCACAAGAACGTGCCGGGTGAGCGCGTGCACGCGTTGCTGGCGGAGCTGGACGCGTGCTGGGCCACCGCGGCGCCGTTCGCACCGTTCGGGCCGCGGGCGCGGTGGGTGGAGTCGGCACGGCTGCTGGCCGAGCGGGGCTGGCCGGTGCTGGACGACCGACGTCGTTGGCGCCTGGGGGAAATCTCGCTCGAATGGGCCGCCGTCGCGCCCTAGGCTGGTTTGGTGGACTTCGTCGCGCAGATCGAGACCCAGGCTTCGTTGATGCGTTCGGCCGCCGTCAAGGCGGGCCCGGACGCGGCGGTCCCGTCGTGTCCTGAGTGGACGGTGCTGGACCTGGTGCGGCACCAGGCCGCCGTGCACTCGTGGGCGGGCCAGGCCGTCGTCACCGCCCCCGAAGCGGGTCTGCCCGAGTGGCCGACGCCGCCGCAGGACTTCGACGAGGCGCTCACCTGGTGGGACAGCGCCGTGTCGACGCTCGTGACGAACCTGCGCGAGACCCCGGGAGACCGTCCGGCGTGGACGTTCGACGGCACCAACCGCGCGGGCTGGTGGGCGCGCAGGCAGGCGCACGAGACGTCGATCCACCGCCTGGACGCCGAGCTCGCGACCGGCCACGACGTGCCCACGCTGCTGTTCGACTCGGAGTTCGCCGCCGACGGCATCGACGAGTTCCTCACCGTGATGGTGCCGCGCCAGCTGCAGAAGGGCCGGGTCATCGAGGTCACCGGCAGGTTGCTGGTGCACGCGGCCGACGCGGGCCGCACGTGGGAGGTCCTGCTGACCGCAGGTGAGCCGGTGGTGGTCTCCGCCGTGCACGACTCGGCCGTCGACGCCGACGTCACCCTCGCCGGCACCGCTGACGCCATCTACCGCAGGCTCTGGGGCCGTCCGAGCCACGCGATCGTGACCGGAGACGAGTCCCTGTTGGCGGCGGTGCCCAGGCCGTGAATACTTCTGCGGCGTGCCATCTCCTGAACGTCGCTATGTGATCACCTTCGGCTGCCCGGACCGCACCGGCATCATCGCGAGGATCTCGTCGTTCCTCGCGGACAACGGCGGCTGGATCGTCGAGGCCGCGTACCACACCGACCCGGAGACCGGCTGGTTCTTCACGCGCCAGGAGGTCCGCGCGGACTCGCTGCCGTTCGCCGTGGACGAGCTGCGCGCCCAGTTCGCCGACGTGGCCGCCTCGCTGGGCGCGCAGTCGACGTGGACGGTGACCGACACGGGCTCGCGCAAACGCGTGGTGATCCTCGTCTCGAAGGAAGGGCACTGCCTCTACGACCTGCTGGCCCGTGTCGCGACCGGCGAGCTCGACGTCGAGGTGTCCGCGGTCATCGCGAACCACCCGGAACTCGGCGACATCACGCGCGCGCACGGCATCCCGTTCCACCACGTGCCGTTCCCCGCGAACGATCCCGAGGGCAAGCAGGCCGCGTTCGCCCAGCTGCGGCAGCTGGTGGACAAGCACGACCCGCACGCCGTGGTGCTGGCGCGCTTCATGCAGATCCTGCCGCCGGAGCTGTGCGCGGCCTGGGCAGGCCGCACGATCAACATCCACCACAGCTTCCTGCCGTCGTTCATCGGCGCCCGCCCGTACCACCAGGCACACCGGCGCGGCGTGAAGCTCGTCGGCGCCACGTGCCACTACGTGACGGCCGACCTGGACGCCGGGCCGATCATCGAGCAGGACGTGCTGCGGGTGCACCACGGCGACTCGGTCGCGGACATGGTGCGCAAGGGCCGGGACATCGAGAAGGTCGTGCTGGCGCGCGGGCTGCGGTGGCACCTGGAGGACCGGGTGCTGGTGCACGGCAACCAGACGGTGATCTTCTGAGGTCCTACCAGCTTTCCTTGCGGTAGACGGTCTTCTCGCTGAAGTCCTCTTCCGGCTGAGCGGCCTTCTTCTGCTCGGGTGCGAGCGGTGCGGGGACCGACACGTCGGTGTCCAGCTCGTTCGCGTGACCGCCGACGACCTGGCGGAACTGGTCGAGCACGTTCGTCGCCGCGCCTTCACGAGCGGACCTGGTGAGCGCGAGGATCTTGCCGGCCAGCTCGGCGTCGCCCTCGATCTTCAGGTCGAGCAGGGCGCCGTTCGGGGCGACCGTGACGGTGATCGACTTGTCCTCGGTCGTGACGGTCGTGCCCGCGGATTCGAGGTTGCGGCGGAAGGCTGCGGCGTTGCGCTGAAGCTCGGCCGTCTTGGCCTCGAAGTCGGCGAGCCACTGGTCGGGCGTCATCGCGTTGCTCATTTCTTCTCCGGACGAGGACCGTACTTCTTGGTCAGCTCGTCCACTTGCTCTTTGTCGTACACGTCGATTTTGATCGGACCGTCGAACATGACGATCGACTTGTCCTTGACGGGAGTTTCAGGAATTTTGGCGGACCTGAACATCGACGATGAGAAGACCACGTCCGCAGTGCTCTGCCAGTAGTCGCGTTTCACGATCTCGACGAGTTCTTGGACCAATGAATCCGACGCCGTGTCCGGCTTCAGCGCCGCCCTGAGCGAAATCGCCTGCCGATCGACCGCATGCCGGTACTCGTACGTGGCCTCCGTCACCCCTTGCACGGCCTGCCAGTCTGCCGCGATCTTCTTCCCCAGTTCGTCATTGGTCTTGTCGAAGGTGAGCGACTCCTTCTCCCCTCCACCGCAGCCCGCCAGCAGGACGAGCGCGGACAACGCGGCCGCCGTGCGCAACAGGATCATTTCTGCTTCTCGCCTTCACGATCAACGCGATAGGTGTGCATCTCGGACGAGCTCCCACCGGTGAACGCGCCGAGGCCGTCCTTGTATCGTTGCACGGAGGGGTTGGCATTCCGGTCGAGCTCTCGAGCGGCACCCGCGTAGTTGCCCTCGATCTTGTGATTTCCGCTCACGGTGTTCTGCTGGTTGTCGAACTGAACCGTGGTGCGGTTCGGACTGTCCGGGTTCTCGGAGGCGTCGAGACGGGGAACGATGTCGTTGCGGTTTTCCAGCGACAACACCTGCACGTTGTCCGGGATGTCGATGCGGCCGACCGGAGAACCCGCGGTGAGCACGTGCGTCACGTTGTACCCGTTCGCGACGAGGTCACCTGTTGCCTGGGCCGCGACGATGCCGCCCTGACTGTGGCCGACCAGCATGACCGGGGCGCCCGTGTCGTGGGCCCCCGCCCTGCGCAGTGCCTCCTCGATGCCCTTCTGCAGCACGGTGTTGTTGCCCGCCATCGCATCGACGTTGGTGCCGAGGTCGTTCGCGCCCTTCGTCGTGAACGGCGCGTTCCACTCCTTGGTGCCAGGGATGTCGACCACGTAGCCGGTCACCTTGCCGTTCGCGTCCCGGATGATCTGAACGTCGAGGTTGGCCGGATCAGGATCCTGATCGCTCTCGTGCTCCCTGGAATCGTTGCGCCTGGCGAGACCGTCGAGGAGGTCTCCCAGGTTCTTCGGCTCGTCCGGGTTCGAGATCCGCGAGTCGGTCACCTTCGCGTCGCTGTCCGGGTAGGTGGCGGCCAGCAGGTCCAGGCTGGTGGCGAGGTCCATCGGGATTCCCAGCGCGCTGAGCATCCCCGGCGTCATGCCGACCAGGTTGTCGACCATGCCGGGGTGGTTGACCAGCCACTTCTCCCAGTCGCCGTCGTAGTTGAGGTACACGTCGGCGGCGATCGAGCCACCGCCGACCACGGCGGCGCCGAGCGGGTTGGTCGCGACCGCCAGGCCCGCGAACCAGCGACTGGCGTCCAGGCCCTTCGCGGCCAGTTCGTCGGCCATCTCGTAGGCGATCCGGGTGGCCTTCAGCGCCTCGCCGCGCAGCCCGATGCCCGCGGACGTGGCGGAGAGGCCGTTGGGTCCGTCGAGCGCGACGGCCATCGCGGCCTCGAACTTGGCCACGCCGCCGGGGTTGAGCAGGGCCGAGGCCAGCACGTCCGGCTCGGCCAGGAACTTGTGGCCGGCCGCCGCGGTCTTGAGGGTGTCGCCGGCGACGTCGGCGGTGAGGTCGCCCATGGCGGCGAGGTCGTCGTACTTGGCCTCGACGCCGCCCGCGCCGCCTTCGACCTGGATGTTCGAGATGGTCATGCCAGTGCTCCCGCCACCGCGGGCGCCACCCAGGTGCCCAGGTCCTCACGTCGTGCCGGTTCGAGCCGCACCATCCGGCGGCCCGACCCGTCCGGTTCGGGGTCGAGTCCGCTCCAGCCGCCGGTGGTGTGCACCCAGTTGACCTGGGACGTCCCGTTGGCCCAGATGACCAGGCAGCGCAGGGCGCCGTCGGTCTGGTCGGCGACGTCGCGCGCCAGCGACGCCTCCTCACCGGAGAGGCCCAGCTGGTCCAGCACGGCGGCCGGGGCGTCCGGGTCGGCGGCGCGGAACAGCCTGGCCGCGCCCATCTCCTGCAACGCCTCCAACGGCAACCGGCCGCGCAGCGGTTCGGCGTTCTGCGCGCCACCGAGCCGCGACTCCAGGCTGGTGCCGGCGGGTTCGTCCGGCGGCACCGCGCGGATCAGTTCCTTGCCCAGGTCGACCGACGCGAACATGGACAGCTCGACCGCGCCGTCGCCCAACGCAAAGAGAGAAGCACCCAACGGGCCGTTGACCGCGTGGACGCTGTGCGAGCTCTTGGCGCCGATGGACGCGATTGTGTCCAGCAGAACCATTGGCCCGGCAAGGATCTGCAGGTTGCGCTCCACCGACGGATGCACCTCGGCCTCGTCACCGACGCCGGTCACGACGCGCTTCTTGGTGAGCCCGGCCTCGGCGGGGCCGATCTGGACGTCCTGGGCCGGCCGCCAGTCCGGTGGCAGGTCGACGCCGGTTTTCTCGACCAGGTAAGCGAGTTCTCCGGCGGACAGCACGAGCCGGTGCGGTGCCGGGGTCACGCGGGCACGCCCTGACCGCGCAGGTACTCGCCGACCTCGAGCCACGCCTTGTCGCCGTGCGGCGGCAGGTTGTCCGGGCCCCACTTCCAGCCGGTCCACGGCGGCTGCGGGGGTTGCGGTGCCTGACCGCCGCCGAGACCGAGGGCGTCGGCCACGCCGTTCGCGATGTCCTTGACCGCGTTGTTGAACGCGTCGACGGCCCGGTTGAACGTGTCGACGGCGCTGGTGAACCACCCGGTGACGGCCTCGGCGATCCGCTTGATCGCGGCGATCATCTCGCGGACCTCCTGGGCGTGCCTGCGCAGCGCCGCCGCGGCCCCGTCCAGGCCGTCCGCCGCCTGGAACAGCTTGCGCCGGTCGGCTTCCACGGTGTCACGGCAGCGGTCGGCCGCCACCGACTTCCACCGCATCGCCCGCGCGCGGTCGTTCATGTCGGTGCCGCGGGTGCGCACCGACTCGGCGCGCTTCTCGATCTCGCCCGCGATTCGGTCCAGCTCATCCGGATTGCCGTACACCGGTACCCCCGTTCAGTCGCAGAAGAGGAAACCACGACTGATCAAGGGGACGCACACCGAATCGGACAAGATGAGCGGAACTGCTCAGCGGAGGTGAACAGGACGCGGAAGTCGACCCGGCGGCCGGTGCCGGTCCGGTAGTCGCGTTTCGCGATGTCCACCAGGTCGCGGAGGGTGGACTCGATGATCTTGTCCGCGTGCACCATGACCTCGACGGTCATGCTCTCGCCGAGGTCGAGGTCGAGGTCGAGGCCGTGCCGGTACTCGAACCGCGCCGCAGCGACCTCCGGCCGCTGCTTCCAGTCGGCCACGATCTGCCTGCCGACGGCGTTGACGTCGGTGTTGAAGCCCTCCAGCACGCTGCATCCGGTCAGCAGCAGGAGGAGAACCGGAAGAAGTCTGAGCACCGCGCACCCCCGCCGTGGATCTTGGCAGGGGGTGCGCGGTGCCCGCTGGGCGAACGTCAGATCTTGGCCGCGGCCCTGCCCACGGCCTCGACCAGCCATCCGGCGTCCGCGGCCGACATGACGGCCGGGGGTGTGAAGCTCACCGTCCGGCCGCGGAAGTCGGCGAGCACCCGCGCCCGCAGGAGCTCGCCGGTGAAGACGTCGGCCGCGCGCTTGTCCGGCAGTTCGACGCCGAGCAGCAGACCGCGTCCGGACGCGTGGGCCTTGCCGGCGACGACGGCGCGCAGTCCGTACAGCAGTTCGTCGCCCAGCAGCTTGGCCCGTTCGACCAGGCCGTCCGTCGCGGTGACGCGCAGGCAGGCGTTGACGGCGGCCGACGCGAGCGGCGACACCGCCTCCGGGCCGCGCCACAGCGGCACTTCGACGTCGGCGGACGCCACGACGGCGGCTATCGGCAGCACGCCACCGGAGAGTCCCTCGCCGACCAGCAGGATGTCCGGGGTCACGCCGTCGACGTCGCAGCCCCACCACACGCCGAGTCGGCCGAGGCCGGTGCGGGTCTCGTCGACGATCATGAGCGCGTCCTGCTCGCGGCACACCTCGGCGATCGCGCGCAGGTAGCCGTCGGGAGGCAGGGACACCCCGCGGACCGGTTCCACCAGCACGCACGCGGGCGGTCCGGAAGCCAGGGTCATGCGTAACGAGTCAATGCCGCCGTACGGGACCTCGCCCGTGGTCAACACGCGTGGGCGGCCATTGGCTTGAGCCAGGGCAACGGCGAACTGGGCGGCTTCGGAGGCCGACGGGAAGACGTGCACGTGGTCGAGGCCGTTGGGGGTGACCAGGTCGAGCATGAGGCGGTCCAGCAGCGACGGCCGGCGCACCTGGCCGACCACCGCCTGCACCACCGCCGGATGGGCGTGGCCGAGCAGGGGGACTCCGTAACCGCCGCAGTCCAGGTACTCGACGCGGTGGGGATCCACCACTCGGGCGCCACGGGCGGCGCATCCGGTCAGCTGTTCGGTAGCCATTGCGGGGGAACCTTTCCTGGGCAGCGCGGCCCACGGCCGCTCGACGGATGACGAACGGACCTCGGTTCCCACTACTCATTCGGATTCCGCGCCACGTTGGTTCGCCTCAGGCATAGGCTTTCTTTCGTGCGGACCGAAATCACCGACCTGGATCAGCTGCGTGCCCAGCCTGACCTGTGCAAAGCCGTCATCATCGGGCTGGACCTGACGCGCGAGGACGTGCGCGTCCCCCTCGACGGCGCGCTGCTGCTGGGCTGCGCCCTCAGCGAGACGATGCAGCGCAGGGCGGAGGCCGCGGGAGCGCTGATCTTCCCGGTGATCCCCGACGTGCCGTACGAGGTGTACCGGTCGTCCCTCTACACGCCCGCTGAACTGTTCGCCGGTTTCGACCCGGCGAACCCCCGGTCGTACGCGGACACCCCGGACGCGGCGATCTACCAGCACAGCAAGCGGCAGGGCCACCACCCGGACCCGCTGCACGCGCTGGCCGAGCGCCTGCACGACCACTCGATCACCGAGGCCCTCGACGAGACGCTGACGGGCTCACCGGTGGCGGTCATGGGCGGGCACGCGCTGCCCCGCGACTCGGCCGGCTACCGCAACGCGGTCTCGCTGGGCGCCGCGCTGGGGAGGGCCGGCTTCACGGTGCTGACCGGCGGCGGACCGGGCGCGATGGAGGCCGTGCCGCTGGGCGTCCGGCTCGGGGAAGCCGACCAGGACGTCCTCGACGCCCTCGCGCAGGCACCGACGTTCGGCCACGACGACGAGTCGATCGGCCGGTGGCTCGCGGCGTTCCCGGAGATCCCGAGCTTCGCCAAGCCGCGCACGATCGGCATCCCGACCTGGTTCTACGGCCACGAGCCGCCCAACCCGGCGTGCGAGCTGCACGCCAAGTACTTCGCGAACTCGGTGCGCGAGGAGGGCCTGCTGACCGTCGCGACCGGCGGCATCGTCTACACGCCCGGCAAGGCGGGCACGGTCCAGGAGGTCTTCCAGGACTTCACGCAGAACTACTACGGCAGCGTCGGCCCGGCCGCCCCCATGGTGTTCCTGGGCAAGGACTTCTGGACCGACGAGGTGCCGGCCGCGCCGCTCGTGCAGAAGCTGGCGGCGGGCCGGGAGGCCGAGAAGTGGATCCTCGTGACCGACGACCTCGACGAGGCGGTCGAGCTACTGGTCAAGTACGCGAGCTAGATCCGGGACGATCTCCGCGCCCGGCAGCTTCATCAGCACGTCGCCCGGGATGAGGATCTTGCTGCCGCGGATGCCGCTGCCCACGACCAGTTCGGGAGCGGCGGCCACCTCCGGCGACACCAGGATCGGCCAGTCCGCAGGCACGCCGACGGGCGTGATGCCGCCGTACTCCATGCCCGTCAACGCCACGGCTTCGTCCATCGGCGCGAACGACGCCTTGCGCGCGTCGAGCCGCTTGCGGATGACACCGTTCACGTCCGCGCGCATGGTCGCCAACACCATGCAGGCTGCATAACGGATCTCACCGCCGCGCTTGCCCGCGACGACCACGCAGTTGGCGGAGGCTTCGAGCGGTGAGCCGTAGTGCGCGCAGAACTCGGCGGTGTCGGCCAGCGACGCGTCGATCTCGGCGACCGCGACCCGGTCCGCGCCGTCCAAAACCTTCAACGCGGCCTCAACCGGCGCAGGCACCAAGTCGAGGCGCGACAGCACAGGCACGGGTTCCAACGATCCAGCGATGGTCCACACCCCACCCATCCTGCCAGCCGCCCACCCTCCGTTCTTCCCGGAACGCGGGGGCCCCGCATTCCCCTGAAGGAAACGCAGGGCCCCCGCGTTCCTTCAAAAGTCGCGTTGACTTTGACGTTGCGTCAACCTTTAGCGTGGTGGTCAGCGCGAAAGGGGAACCGAAATGGCCTGGTCGATCGCCCAGGTGGCCCGGATGTCGAAGGTGACGTCCAGGACGCTGCGGCACTACGACTCGATCGGGCTGCTGTCACCGGCCTGGATCGGGGACAACGGCTACCGCTACTACGAGAAGGAGCAGGTGCACCGCCTGCAGCAGATCCTGCTGCTGCGCGACCTGGGCCTGGGTCTCGACGTGGTGGCGGAGATGTTGAACGGCACGGACCAGCTGACGATCCTGCGCAACCACCACCGGTGGCTGCAGGAGGAACGCCGCAGGCTGGACCGGCTGGCCAGCACCGTCGCGCGAACGATCGCGGAACTGGAAGGAGGGGACGAGGTGAAGATGGAAGAGCTGTTCGACGGCTTCGACGCCGCCAAGCAGAAGGAGTACGAGGCGCAGCTGGTCGAGCGCTTCGGCGAGGGCGTCAAGGAGCACATCGCCGACAGCAAGAAGCGCTGGCAGGGCGCCACGAAGGCGGATGCCGACAGGTTCCTGCGGGAGTGGCAGGACGTCGTCACGCGCGCCACGGAGCTGTTCACGGCGAACACGGCGGTGGACGCTCCCGAGGCGGTCGAGCTCATCGAGCGCCACTACGCGTGGGTGCGCCTCAGCTGGACGCCCAACCGTGAGTCCTACGCGGGCTTGGCCGACCTCTACCTGGAGGGCGAGTTCAAGCCGCAGTTGGACGCCCACGCCGAGGGCACCGCTCAGTGGATGCACGACGCGATGACGCACTACGCGCAGACGCGTCTGTAATACGAAATTGTTCTTCTAGGCGGATGGCACAGTGGGCTGCAGACCACGCCGTCCTTCAGTCCAGGCCGAATGCCTTCAGAGCCTCGCGGTTGAACGCGGGCAGGTCATCCGGGTTGCGCGAGGTGACCAGAGTCCACCCGTTCATGTCGCAGACCCGGACCTCCTCGTCAGCCCAGTCACCGCCCGCGTTGCGGATGTCGGTCTGCAGGCTGGGGAACGAGGTCAGCATCTTGCCGCGCACCACGTCGGCCTCGACCAGCAACCACGGCCCGTGGCAGATCGACGCGATCGGCTTCCCCGCCGCCACCAGGTCCTTCACCAACCGGACGGCGTCGGCGTCCATGCGCAGGAAGTCCGCGTTGGCCACGCCGCCGGGGATCACGGCACCGTCGAAGTCGTCCGCGGTCGCATCGGCGTAGGTGAGGTCGACCGGGAACGCGTCGGCGGGCGTGAGGTGGTTGAAGCCGCGCACCTCACCCAGCTTCGGCGCGAGCAGGCGCGGCACACCACCGGCCTTCTCGACGTGCGTCCACGGATCTGTGAGCTCGACCTGCTCGATGCCCTCCGTGTCGACCAGGAATGCGATCTTCTTCTGCTCAGCCATGCACTTCGGTTACCCGGCGAAGAACTCGGCCAACCTGTGCCGGATCTCCGTGCGGTGGGTGATCATCGGTGAGGGCGAGTCGACCAGCCACAACGAGCCGTTGGGGAACGCCGCGGCGGTGGCCTTCGCCACGTCCTCGGGGTGCAGCGGATCGCCCACGGCCCCGATGACCAGCACCGGGATCGACACGGCGGCCAACGCCGAGGCGTCTTCCACGGCGACCTGACCGGGCAACTGCTCGGCCGCAGCGGCGAGACGGCCCAGTGCAGCGCGGCGCTCGGCGACGTAGATGGGCGGCCCGACGGTCAGGTCGGAGAGCTGTTGCAGCGTGAACGCCGGCCGCGGCTGGTCCAGCACCGCGGGCAGCAGCAACGCCACCCGCCGGAACCGTGCGGGAGAAAGCGAGAGCAGCCGGACCAACGCCCCGGCGCCCAATGAGACGCCAACGGCCTGATCAGCGGAAACGGTGTCGAGATCAGCGGCGATCCGGCCGTAGTCCCAGTAGCCGGGAGGCGCGTCGGGCGCGTCTCCGTGCGACGGCAGCGTCACGACGACGCGCGTGCCGGGCAGTCCGGAGGCCGGGATGCGCGCCTCACCGGGCGTGGCGCCGAGCCCGTGGGCGACCAGGGTCACCGGCGAGCCGGAGCCGTAGGAGTGCGTGATCACCAACGGGGGCCGCGCTGCACCTCGATCAGCTTCGGGCGCACGTCCACCATGTACACGAGCACCGCGACGAGACCGGCCAGCCAGAAGATCGACCCGAAACCGCCGGGCGAGAACAGCAGCATCGCCGCCGCTCCGCCACCGGTGATCCCGAGCCAGGCGGGCTTCGTCATTCTCTCGGCCGCGGTGTAGGCGTCGACCCGCTGGGCGAGCGCGTGGAAGAACGCGAACAGCCCGAGGATCGAGAACCCCAGGTCGGCGAAGAAGTACACGATGCCGTCGAGGTTCCAGAAGCTGAAGATCGGGATGCTGAACACCACGGCCCCAGACTACGTGCACGAACGCGAAGAGGGGAGCAGCCCTGGTGGGCGGCTCCCCTCTACTGGACTTTCAGCGACTCACTTGGTGGTGTTCGTCGTGGTCGTCGTCTTCTTCGCCGCGGTGGTGCTGCGGGTGGTCGTCGCCGGCTTGCGCGGCGCGGTGCGGTTCGCGGCCTTGCGCGTGGTGCTGCGGACCTCGTGCGCGGCCTCGCCACCGACCTCGACGATCTCCTCGGCCAGCTTCTCGGCGCCTTCCTCGACCTCGTGGGCGACCTTCTCGCCGACCGAGCGGGTGCGGCGGGTCACCTTGCCGAGCACGTCGTCGGCGAGCTCGCGGGCGTCGGCGGCAGCGGACTCGGCGCGCTTCTGCGCGGCCTCGACGGCGTGCTCGACCTGCTCGACGGCCTGCTTGACCTGCGGCTGGGCCTTGATCTGCTCCAGCGTCTGCTCGCCCTGCTCGGCGAGGTAGGTGTACAGGTTGACCGCGGAGGCGGTGTAGGCGTCGACCAGCTTCTTGAGCTCGGCGGGCTGCAGCTTCTCGCGCAGGTCCTTGAGCTCGGTGGGCAGGTCCTGAGCCTTGGTGCCGGCCTCCTCGGCGCGGACCTTGGCCTTGTTCAGGGCCTCGACCACGGCCTTGGCGGCGAGGTCACCGGCGCCGAGGGCGGCGAGAAGGGCCTGACGCGCGGCGTGCGCGCCCTGCTCGGCAGCCTTGCGGACGTCTTCCTGGGTGAGCTTCGGCATGGAGATCACTCCTCCTTGTTCTTGGCGGCGTTCTCCCGCCTGAAAGATTCGTAAACGTCGAGCAGCACCTGCTTCTGCCGCTCGGTCAGATCGGTCGCGGCGACGATGGCGTCCGCCAACGCACCGCCTTCGCGCTGCTGGAGGATCCCGGCCTCGACGTAGAGCACCTCGGCCGAGATGCGCAGGCCCTTGGCGATCTGCTGAAGGATCTCCGCGGACGGCTTGCGCAGTCCTCGCTCGATCTGGCTGAGGTACGGGTTGGAGACACCCGCCTGCTTCGCCAACTCCCGCAAGGAGATCTTGGCGCTGTTGCGTTGTTCGCGGATGTACTCACCGATGTTGCGGCCGAGGTCCGCGACTGCCTTGTCGATGGACTTGTCCACTGTTCCCGCTCCCGTTCCTCGTGCCACCAACAACGTTAGACCCGAGTGCTAACTATTGCAAGCACCCTGCTAGCAATCGCTGCGTGGGCTCCGCCACAGGGATACCGTTGTGGGTGACATGGACGACGCCGGGGCCCTGCGCGCCGAGCTGGCGGACCACCTGCTCGGCCACGGCGTGCTGCACGATTCCAAGTGGCTCAAGGCTTTCCGGGCCGTCCCGCGGCACGGGTTCCTGCCGCGCTTCTACCGCCAGCTGCGCGACGGTGACTGGGAACTGGTCACCGACGAGCACCCCGACTGGCTGAAACTCGTCTACTCCGACCGTGTCTGGGTTACCCAGTTCGACGGTGACGACACGGTGATCGGTGGCACACCGACCTGTTCGTCGAGCATGCCCACGATCATGGCGATCATGCTGGAGGCCCTCGACGTCCACAACGGACAGACGGTGCTGGAGGTGGGCACCGGCACCGGTTACAACGCCGCCCTGCTGTGCCACGCCGTGGGTTCGGACCACACGACCACGATCGACGTCGACCCGAACATCTCCCGACGAGCGCGGGAAAGCCTGCGCCGCAACGGCTTCTTCCCGACGTGCGTCACGGGTGACGGCGCGCTCGGCCATCCGGAGCGCGCGCCGTACGACCGCTTGCTGGCCACCTGCTCCGTCGCGACCATCCCACCGGCCTGGCTGGCGCAGGTGCGGCCCGGCGGCCTGGTCGTCACCACGTTGCACCGCCCCATCGGCGCCGGGCTCGTGCGGATCGTGTCGAACGGCGACGGCACCGGAGAAGGCCGCGTGCTCGTGGAGGACGGGCGTTTCATGCCGTTGCGCGCGCACGCCCGTCCACCGGCGCTCGCCGGCTCCGGCACGTTCGACCGCCGCGCCACCACGTTGCCGTTGAACACCGTGGTCGACCCGGCGAGCCCGTTCGAGTTCTTCGCCGGCATCGCGCTGCCCGGTGTCGTGGCCGGCCACGACTGGCTCGCCCATCCGGACGGTTCCTGGGTGCACCACCACGGCTCGCACGTCGACCAGGGAGGCCCTCGGCACCTGTGGGATCTCGCCGAACGAGCCGTCGCGGAGTGGCACGAGCTGGGCAGGCCCCGCAGGCATCAGTTCGGGATCGCGGTGGCGCCGGACGGCCAGTTCCTGACGCTGGGCGACCGGAGGTGGCAGCTGTGATCAAGAATCAACGTCACGACACGGGTCACTGAATCGACCCCGGGCGGATGCGGTGCGTCATGATGCGACGCATGTCCCGATTCCGCCAGCAGGCACTGCTGGCCGGTTGCGTGCTGACCGCGTTGCTCGCCGCGGCCGGTCTGTTCGTGACCGACCACGGCATCGAACCGCACGTGTGGCTGATCGTCCTCGCGCTGGCGTTCCTGGGCTTCCTGGCTTTGCTCGACCCGTGGGTCCGCCGCAGGCACAACGCCGAGCTGAGCACCGACGAGCACCTCGACGCCGCGTGCCGGGCGCTCGCGATCGGCCTGCAGGCGCAGTGGAACGAGGAGGTGCGTTCGCGCGGCCTCACCGATCCGGACGTGCTCGACCTGCACTGGACCGCGCCTGAGCTGGACGTGAGCGACGAGCCGGACGCGCCGCCCGGACGCAGCGACGCGGTCGTGGGTGCGTTCGAACGGCAGATCAACCGCAGGATGGTCCTGCTCGGCGAGGCCGGCACCGGCAAGACGACGGTCGCGCTGCTGCTGACGTGCGGACTGCTGGACCGCTACGACGGTGGCATGGTCCCGGTGCTGCTGCCGCTGTCGACGTGGAACCCGGCGGTCGAGGACATCCGCACGTGGCTCACGCGCAGGCTGTACGAGGACCACCCGGCGTTGCGCAACACCGAGCTATACGGCAGCTACGCGGGTGATCTGCTCGTTGAGCACCACAAGGTGCTACCCGTCCTGGACGGCTTGGACGACATCCCCGGCCACCAACGCGCCGATGCCCTCGCACGGATCGCCAAGGCGTTCCCGGCGAGCCGCCCGTTGGTGCTGACGTGCCGCACGGCCGAGTACGAGCAGGCGGTGCACCTCGCGGGCCCGTTGCCCGGCGCGGACGTCGTCGAGATGGCCCCTCTGGACCTGGAGGAGGTCGCCGCCTACCTGCGGGCGAGCGCGGACAGCGTGGGCGCGGCCAGGTGGGAGCCGGTGTTCATCCAGCTGCGCGAGGAACCGGACGGCAGGCTCGCGGATGCGCTGTCCACGCCGCTGACGATGTGGCTGGCCAGCATGGTCTACGCCGACAGCGAGGCCGAGCCGACCGAACTGCTCGACCGCGGCCGCTTCCCGGACGCGCGGGCGATCTCCGACCACCTCTGCGACCAGCTGGTCTCACGGGCGTTCGGCAACCGGGCGTTCGCGCACCACGCCGGGGCCTCGCAGGTCTGGCCGCGGGAGAAAGCACGCCGGTGGCTCGAGTTCCTGGCCCACGAGATGCGCGACCGGGACATCCGCGAGCTGGCCTGGTGGGAGCTTCGCCGGTCGGTCGGCAACACGTGGCTCGCGGTGCTCGGCGCGCTGGTGCTGGGCGCGATCGGCGGGTTCGGCGTCGCGTGGCTGATGGCGTACTCGATCACGCCGTCGCTCGCCCCGATCACCGGACTGGTCGCGGGCATCGGCGTCGGCGCGGCCGCGCTCACCGCGTCGCAGGAGCGCAAAGCCAAACCGCGGCTGGGGATCTGGCGCAGTCTGCTGCTCGTGCCCGGTGTGCTCGGGCTCGCCGCCGGACTGGTCTTCGGCGCCCTGTACGGACTTTCCGCCGGGCTCGTGGTCGGGCTGGGCCTCGCCGTGGCGGTCGCGCTGCGGTTCGCGTTGTCGAGCTCCGCGGAGCTCTCGCAAGCCTCCAGTCCTCAGTGGACGATGGCGCGTGACCGGATCGCGGTGTGGACCGGATCCCTCACGCTGGCCGTGGTGTTCGGCTCGGCGGCGGCACTGGTGTTCGGTCCCGGCCAGTCCGGCATGGTCGGGCTCGGCCTCGCCTCCGGGCTGATGCTCGGGTTCGCGCTGGCCGTGCTGCACCTGCGCTGGTGGTGGTTCACCGTCGCGCGGATCTGGCTCGCGTTGCGCGGAAAGCTGCCGTGGGAGCTGATGGTCTTCCTGGAGGACTCGCGCAAGCTGGGCGTGCTCTGCCGGGCGGGAGCCTGCTACCAGTTCCGGCACGGGCTGGTGCAGGACCGCCTGGCAGAGCACGAGGTGACTACTCGGTCCGCAACCCGAGTGCTCCGGTCGCCCTTCTCAGCGAAGGCAACGTCAGAGCAGTGACCGCGAGCACCAGCGTCATCGAGGCGGCGGTGACGAGTCCGATGCCCTGCCAGTCGAACGCGACCTCGGCACCGGACACCTTGATCGACAAGGCACCCAGCGCCATGCCGGTCGCCACGGACACCGCGGTGGACAGCACGAGCGGCACGCCGTTCTGCCACAGCAGCGACCGGGCGAGCGTGCCGCGCGGCACCCCGCTCGCCGCCAGCACGGCGAGCGGACGGCGGCGTTCCCGGACCTGCTCCAGTGCCATGACCAGCATGGACGCTCCGGCCAGCAGCAACGTCAGCGTCGCGCCCGCGTAGAGGGCCTGGCGGATGAGGCCGAAGACCCGCTCGACCTGCGGCATCTGGTCCTCGCCCTGGTAGAGCGTCCAGACCCGCCACGAGTAGGCGGCGATGGCGTTGCGGGCGTGCTCGGCCGCGTCCGGCACCGCCGGGTCCAGCACGGCCTGGTACTCGTGCCTGCCGAGCCGGTCGAGGTCGAGACCGGCCGCCGCGGCCGTGGTGAGGTACAGGCCGTCCCGCGAACCAGGCACCTGGTCGAGCACCGCGGGCACGGTCCACTGCTCCCGCCTCGCGTCCGGGGCGTTCGGCGCACCGAACCGCAGCACCGCACCGGGTTCCGGCGTCTGGCCACCGCCGCCGACGCCCCGCACGACGTAGGCCTTGCCGTCCACGCAGCCGGGGACGCTCACCACGGAGTTCAGGGCCGCGCACGTGCCGACCGAGATCTGCACGTAGCTCCGTTCCGTCAGCGAGGCACTCGCGGTGACGAGATCGTGCACCGCCCGCACGCCCTTGCCCTTCGCCAGCGCCTCCGCCAGACCGGCGGCGTCGGCAGGCTCGGTGACCGAGACGGACAGCACGGACCTGTCGAGCTTCCGGATCTCCTTGGTCACGACCTCCTCCTCGACCCCGGCGAGGATCATCTGCAGCGTCACGGTGCCGGCGAGCGCCACGGCCACGCCGCCGACGACCCGCGCGGCCGTGCCGCTGTCGAGCTGAAGCCTGCGCACGGCGAGCTGCAACGCCGGCGAGCCGGCCCTGAGCCGGAACACGACCCGTTCCACCAGCCACGGCAGCAGCACCGGGATGCCGAACATCAGGAACACCACACCGAGCACGACGGGCCACTGGTTCGGCCGTTCCGTGTCGCTGGCCTTGCCGAACTGGCTCGCCAGCAACGCGGCGCCGGCCGCGGCGGGCACCAGGCGCCACCACAGCCTGCGCCGCACCGGCTTCTGCTGCCGCACGACGCCCAACGGTTCGATGACCGTCCTGCGCATCGCGAACAGCGACGTCGCGACAGCCAGCACGGGCACCGCGACCACCACGGTCAGGCTCAGCCCGAGCGACGGCGTGAGGTCGCTGGGGAACACCGAGAGCTGCGCGAGGCTGATCCCGCTGACGAACGGCCGGATCGCGAAGAACAGGCCGAACCCGGCCGCGAGCCCGACCACCGCGCCGATCAGCGCCTCACCCGCCGCGATCATCCGCACCCGGCTCGCACTCGCGCCCACCAGCCGCAACGCGGCCAGCCTGCGGTCGCGCTGAGCCGCCGCCAGGCGCGCGGAGACGCCGACGAACACCAGCACCGGGAACAGCAGCACGATCCCGCCGACCAGGGTGAGCAGCCACAGGATCGGTGCGAGGCCGCCAGTGCTGTAGCCCGCACCCCACCTGGCCACCCGGTTGCCCTCGGTCGGCTCGATCTTGCCGTCACCCGCGTAGAAGTGCAGGTCACGGGGACTGACCAGGCCGGACTGACCGATCGTGCCGATCACCCGCTGCGGGAACCTGGGTCGCAGCAGCTCCCCTTCCGGACTCGCCAGCAGCTCGGCGAGCTCCGGTGACAGCACCACCTCGCCGTCGCCGGGCAACCGGTCCACACCGGGCGGAGCGGGTGCGCCGGGATCGAGCACCCGGACGTACTGGCCGGTGATGAACTCGCTGCGGAACGGCATCGAGCCGTTCTCGACCAGCATCACCGGAGCTCCCGGCTGGACCCGCGAACTCGGCCGCTGGGCGTCCTCACGCAGGCTCCGCGCCCCGATCGCGGCCGGGATGGACGCGGCGAGGATCAGCACGGCGACCGACATGCCGATGCCGAGACCCTGGAGCGCGAGCCTCACCCAGGACTTCCGGCTGCCCCCGACAGCCAGCCGGACGCCCAGGGCGAGGTCGCTGAGCACGCGCGTCACCGCGCGAACTCCACGTCACGCGAACGGCCGTCGCGCACCACGACCTCGCGGTCGGAGTAGGCGGCGACACGGGGTTCGTGCGTGACGAGCACGACCGCGGCGCCCGTTTCCCGAGCGGCGGTCGTGAGCAGGTGCATGACGCGTTCACCGTTGAGCGAGTCGAGCGCGCCGGTCGGTTCGTCGGCGAAGATCACCTTCGGGCCGGTGACCAGGGCACGGGCGACGGCGACGCGCTGCCCCTGGCCGCCGGAGGTCTCGCCGGGCCGCTGGTCGGCGACGCCGTCGACCTCCAACCGGGCCAGCCAGTCGTGCGCGGCACGTTCGGCGTCCTTGCGCTTCATCCCGCTCAACCGCAGCGGCAGCGCGACGTTCTCCAGGCAGGTCAGCTCAGGCACGAGCTGGCCGAACTGGAAGACGAACCCGAACTCGGTGCGCCGCAGCTCGCTGCGGGCGCTGTCGTTCATGGCCGTCAGATCCTGATCTCGGTAGTGCACGGTGCCCTTGTCGGGCGGCAGGATTCCGGCGAGGCAGTGCAGCAGGGTCGACTTGCCGGAACCGGACGGCCCCATGACCGCGACGACCTCGCCCTCGCGGATCGTGATGCCGGCGCCGTCGAGCGCGTGGGTCTTGCCGAACGACTTGTAGAGACCTTCTGCCGTGAGCAGGCTCATCGCGTGACCTCCGCGGCCAGCTGGTCGACCCGCGCGGCGGTCAGTTCGAGCCACCGCAGGTCGGCTTCGAGGTGGAACAGGGCGAAGTCGCAGATGAGCTGGTCGGCGAGATCACCGTCGGTCTTGCGCCTGGTCAGCTCGCGCATCGTGGTGAGGTGCGCCGCGCGTTGGGTGTCGAGCACGTCCATGGCGCTGCGACCCGACAGCAGGGCGAGCACCACCTTCGCGTAGAGGGTGTTCTGCAGGTACGGCTCCGGCTTCTCCGGAGTGCCCAGCCAGCGCTCCACATCGGTGACCCCGGCGTCCGTGATCGCGTACCGCTTGCGCTCGGGACCGTCACCGGCCTCGATGCCCGCCTCGGTGACCAGCCCGTTCTTCAGCAGCCTGGCCAAGGTCGAGTACACCTGCCCGTAGTGCAACGGCCGTTCCTGCCCGAAGCGCTCGTCGTAGGCGCGCTTGAGGTCGTAGCCGTGTCTTGGACCGCCTTCAAGCAGGCCCAACAGTGCGTGTCCGATCGACATGAGAGGCACTATACACACCATGTATACACCCGGTGTATTCATTGGATGCCCTGACGGGCAACCGCCGTGGCGCCTACAGTGGTGGGGTGACTGGTCTGACTGTCGGCTGGGATCACGACGTCGAGCTGCTGCTCGACTTCCTGAACACTCGACACGTACTGGACAGTGAAGCCTCCTGGCGCGCGTGGGTGACCGAGCGCGGCCTCGGGCGGAGCGGGGAAATCGCACAGGCGCGCGCCGCGCGAGCGGCACTGCGGTCGTCGATCGAGGGGTCGTCAGGCCCCCAGACCGCGGCGGGGGTCGTTCACGTCGAACTGACCGACGGCGTGCCGGTGTTGTCCAGCTCGGATGCTTTGGGTGCCGTCCTCGCGGCGTCCGCCCGCCTCGCGGTGCTGGGGTCCTGGGAGCGCTTCAAGATCTGTCCTGCTGACGACTGCCTGCGTGCGTTCTTCGACCGCTCGCGCAACCGCTCGCGCACCTGGTGCTCGATGCAGGTGTGCGGCAACCGCGAGAAGGCGCGCACGTTCCGAAAACGATCCCGGGCTCAGAACAACGCGTTGGCCACCGTGTAGATCACGAGGCCGGCGAGCGCGCCGACCACGGTGCCGTTGATCCGGATGAACTGCAGGTCCCTGCCGACCTGCAGCTCGATCTTGCGCGAGGTCTCCTCCGCGTCCCAGCGCTCGACCGTGTCCGTGATCAACGTGGTGATCTCCGCGCGGTAGTTGCTCACGACGTAGCCGGCGGCCTGCTCCAGCCAGCCGTCGACCTTGGCGCGCAGGTCGGGGTCCTCGGTGAGGTTCGTGCCGAGCGTGATCAACCCCTGGGTGACGCGCTTGCGCAGCTCGCTGGACGGGTCCTCGGCAGCGTCGATGAGCATCTTCTTCGCCGTGCCCCACGCGCTGCTGATGAGCTTCTGCACGTCCGGGTGACCGATCACCTGCTGCTTGACCTGCTCGGCCCGCTGCATGGTGGCCGGGTCGTCCTGCATGTCCGCGGAGAACTCCAGCAGGAACTGGTCCACGGCGAGCCGCATCGGGTGGTTGACGTCGGTCTTGACCGCCCACGCGAAGTTGACCAGCTCGGTGTAGACCTTGTCGCCGAGCAGCGCGTCGACGAACTTGGGCGACCAGGTGGGCGCGCGGTCGGTGACGATCAGGCTGACCTTGTCGTGGTTGTCCCGCACCCACTCGTAGGCCCGGTCGCACATGAGGTCGACGAGCTTGTGGTGCGCGCCGTCGGTCAGCACCTGGTTGAGCAGCTTGCCCAGCGGCGGACCCCACGGCTTCTCCGTCACCCGCTTGACGATCGCGTGTTCGAGGACGGCCTGGACCTCCTCGTCCCTGAGCACGGTGATCGCGCCCTTGATGACGTTCGCGAGCTCGGTGGTGATGCGTTCGGCGTTCTCCGGCTGCTTCACCCACGCACCCGCGCGCTCCGCTATGCCCGCCCGCCGCAGCTTGTCCTGCACCACCTCCGGGCTCAGGAAGTTGACGCCCACGAAGTCGCCGAGCGTCTTGCCGAACATGTTCTTGCGGGTGGGGATGATCGCGGTGTGCGGGATGGGCAGGCCGAGCGGGCGCCGGAACAGAGCCGTGACGGCGAACCAGTCCGCGAGCGCGCCGACCATGCCGGCCTCGGCCGCGGCCCGCACGTAGCCGACCCACGCACCCTCGAACGCGTGCGTGCCGAAGAAGATGACCGTCGCACCTATCAGGAAGCTTGACGCGACGAGCTTCATGCGGCGCAGGTCGGTGCGCTTCTGCTGGTCAGCGGCGGTCAGTTGCTCCACACGTCCATTGTCCGTGAAGATCCTGCCTTGTGCGGGTACCAGCGCTAGTCCCCCGGTTGCAGCCGTTCACGTCGACCATCTTCGCGGAGATGACGGCGTTGGCCGTGCAGCACGACGCCGTCAACCTCGGTCAGGGCTTCCCCGACACCGACGGCCCCGAGTCGATGTTGGAAGCGGCCCGTTCGGCGATCTCCGCCGGCGTGAACCAGTACCCGCCGGGTCCCGGCATGCCGGTGCTGCGCGCCGCCGTCGCCGCGCACCGCTCGCGGTACGGGCTCTCGTACGACCCGGACTCCGAGATCCTCGTGACCGTCGGCGCCACCGAGGCGATCGCGGCCTCGTTGCTGGCGTTGGTCGAGCCGGGTGACGAAGTGATCCTGATCGAGCCCTACTACGACTCCTACGCCGCTTCCGTGGCGATGGCCGGGGCGACGCGGGTGACGGTCGGTCTGCGCGAGGACGAGTCCGGGCGGCTGGCGCTCGACGTGGAGGCGCTGCGGGCCGCGGTGACGCCGCGGACGCGTGCGGTGCTGGTCAACTCGCCGCACAACCCGACCGGGACCGTGTTCCGCTTGGAGGAGCTCCAAGCCATCGCGGCGCTGTGCGTCGAGCACGACCTGTTGGCGATCACCGACGAGGTGTACGAGCACCTGGTCTTCGACGGACTCACGCACATTCCGCTGGCCTCGCTGCCGGGGATGGCCTCGCGCACGTTGTCGATCTCGGGTGCGGGCAAGACGTTCAACTGCACCGGCTGGAAGATCGGCTGGGCGTGCGGGCCCGCCGAGCTGGTGTCGGCCGTCCGCGCGGCCAAGCAGTTCATGACCTTCGTGGGCGGGGCGCCGTTCCAGCCCGCCGTCGCGCACGCCCTGACCACCGAGCTGGACTGGGTCACCTCGTTGCGCGACTCGTTGGCGTCGAAGCGCGCGCGTCTGGCCGAGGGGCTGCGTGCGGCCGGGTTCGAGGTGCGGTCGTCGGAGGGCACGTACTTCATCTGTGCCGATGTCCGTCCGCTCGGGTACACGGACGGTCTGGCGTTGTGCCGCGAGCTGCCGGCCAAGATCGGGGTCGCCGCGGTGCCGGTGCAGGTGTTCACGGACCACCCCGCGGACTGGCAGCACCTGATCCGCTTCGCGTTCTGCAAGCAGGACGCGGTGATCGACGAGGCCGTGGAGCGACTCCACAAGCTGTAGTTGTCCACAGGTGTGGATGAGTTTCTCCACACCTGTGGACAACCCACTTTCGGGTGAGGCGTGGAGCCTCGACGCGCGGGTTCGACTCCAAATGGCATGGACTCGAACACTGAGGTCGTACTCGCCGCCCGTGCCGGACTGACCGGTTGGGACGCCCTGGTCGAGCGCTACTCGCGACTGGTCTGGTCGGTGCCCAGATCGTTCCGCCTGAGCCACGCCGACGCGGCTGATGTCTATCAGTGCACCTGGCTCTGCCTGGCCGAACACCTGACGCGGATCCGTCGGCCCGAGCGGCTCGGTGCGTGGCTGGTCCGTACCGCCACACGCCAGTCCATCGCCGTTCTGCGCACCCGCGGCCGCGAGGTTTCGCTCGACCGGTGGGAGCCGGTGTCGGTGCTTCCCCAGCCCGACGAGGTCGTGGTGACGAACGACCGGCAGCGGCGCCTGTGGACCGCGCTCATGACCTTGAACGAGCGGTGCCAGCGGCTGCTGTGCATCGCTGCCCACAGCCCGGAGCTGAGTTGTGCACAGGTTGCCGACGCCCTGGGGATGAACGTGTCGAGCGTGGGCCGGACCCGCACGCGATGTCTGTCCGCGCTGCGCCGGAAGCTGGAGGGCCTGCGATGAGGGACCCGTTGCTCGACGAGATCGCCGGACTGTTCCGCTTCGACGTGCCGCCGCCCGTTCTGGCGCCGCGGCCGACCGGTCTCGAACCGATGGAGGCTGTCGACGAACCCGTGCGCGGACCGTCCCGGCAGCTGGTGTTCCACACCGGGGCCGGTCGGCTGTACCTGCAGCTCGACGGCACGCGCCTGACCGGTGTGCTCGACGACAAGGGGGTGTCCGTCGAGGTCCGGTCGCCCGCGTCGGTTCGGGCACTCCGCCCGGACGCCGAGGGCTGGTTCCGCGCCGACGTCACGCCCGGTCCGCTGTGCGTGACCGTGCCCGAGCTGGGGCTGACGACGGGGTGGTTCGTCGCATGAGCGCCAGCGCCGATCCGCGGGCCACGATCGCGGCCACCGAGGTCCGCGGCACGAAGGCCCAGCGTGCCGATGCCCTGCACGACCTGAGCGTCGCCCACGCGGAACTGGGCGACCTCGACGTCGCCGCGCGGTTCGCCCAGCGCGGGCTGCGGCTCACCGGTGAGGCGCGGTTCCACCTCACACTGGCGTGGGTCGAGCTGGACCGGGGACGCCGCAAGCAGAGCCTTCGGCACCTCGACCTCGCCACGCCGCTGCTGCGGGGCCGGGAGTTGGCGCGAGCGCGGTGCCTGCGCGGGCTGCACCTCTGCAGCGAACCCCGGTTGGCGATCGCCGAGCTGACGGCGGTCATCAGGGACCTGCGGCGGTACGGCGACGACCGCTGGCTCGCCAACGCGCTGGTCGGGCGCGGGATCGCCCGGTGCAACGCCACGAAGCTGGCGGCGGCCGAGTCGGACTTCGCCGCCGCGCAGACGTTGCTGCAGGCCATCGGTGAACCGGGGCGGGCCGCGATGTGCCTGCACAACAGGGGATTCGTCGCGATGCTCGCCGGTGATCTGCCGCTCGCCCTGCGGCGGTACGAGGACGCGGCGAAGGCGGGTCTCGACTCGACGAGCCGGCCGGAGGCGCTCGTCGACAGGGCCGAGGCGCTGCTCGCGGCCGGGCTGACCGCAGAGGCGCGGCGAGTGCTGACGCCCGCGCTGGAACTGTTGCGCCGGTGCGGGCGGCACGTGCCGGAGCTGGCCGTGCTGAGCGCGCGTTGTGCCCTCCGCGACGGAGATCCGGCACCCGCGCTGAAGCACGGCGGCACCGACGTCGAGTTCATGCTGGCCGCCGGGAAGCTCGATGCCGTTGCGGCACATCGGTTTCGCGGACCTGCGCAGACGCGGGCGCTCGGGTGGCTCGCGCAGGCGCGGCGGTCGGACCGGCGGGGTGCGCTCGCCGCCTGCCGGGCCGGGCTGCGGGTGCTCGACGAGCACCACGGCGACTGGCCGCGCCGGGAGCTCACCGGGCACGCGCTCGGGCTCGCCCGCACGGCACGCGAGGTGCTGCACTGGTCGGAACGGCATCGCTGCTCGGTTCCGTTGCCTTCCAACGAACCGGGGCTCGCGGAGGCGCTCGCGCGGCTGCGGCGGGCGCGGGCGTTCGGGCTGCCGGTGGAGCCTCTGGAACGGGACGTCCGCAGGCTGACGCTCGCCACCGCACGACGGGCGAGGCATCAGCCGGTCGAACCGCCCGAACTGCCGTTGGTCAGCTTTGTGTTCCACAAAGGACAAATGCGCGCGGTCACCGTGCTGAACGGCCGCACCCGTCTGCGCCACATCGCCGATCCGGCCGAGCTGGTGCGGGAGGCCAGGCTGGCGCTCAAGGCCGGGCGGGCGGCGCCCGAACTGCTGCCCGACGTCGACGAGCTGGTGGTGATCCCCGACGGCGTCCTGCACGGGATGCCGTGGGCCGCGCTCGGCCGCCGGATCCACGTCATCCCGTCGCTGCGGCATTGGCGTCCACCGAGTCGCGGTGGCCGACGGGTCTGGGTCGCCGGACCGCGGTTGCGGCACGAGGAGGTGACCGCGCTCCACCGAAAGCACGGCGGAACGATCCTCCGGTCCACAGTGGAGTCCACTTTGCGCGGACTGGAGGGCGCGGGAATCGCGCACATCGCGGCACACGGTCACGTCCACCCCGAGAACCCGTTGTTCTCGCACCTGGAACTCGACGACGGTCCGCTGTACGGCTACGACATCGCCAGGATCGCGGACCCGCCGGAGATCGTCGTCCTGTCGGCGTGCGAGTCGGGTCTGGCCCGCGCGTTCCTCGACGCCGGCAGCCGAGCGGTCATCGCGAGCGTGCTGCCGGTGCCGGACGCGCAGGTCAGCGAGACCATGGCCGAGGTGCACCGCCTCGTCGACCACCCCGCCGAAGCCGCACGGGCCGTCGCCCACCTCGGCTTCAGCTGCTACGGCACCGGAACCAGGGTCGCGGCGTGCAGGGCGGCCGCGAACGACGTGCCGGTGCACAAGGCCTGACCGGAACCCACCGTGGCCGGCACGTCCACCCCGTCGACGACGACGTCCACCCACGGACCGT
This sequence comes from Lentzea sp. NPDC004782, assembly GCF_040609115.1. Lineage (NCBI taxonomy): Bacteria > Bacillati > Actinomycetota > Actinomycetes > Pseudonocardiales > Pseudonocardiaceae > Lentzea > Lentzea sp. NPDC004782. Next base: position 49,593 of record NZ_JBEXJN010000014.1, on the reverse strand, counting down.
GACTCGAAAACGGAGCCGAAGCACCCACGGCGGTCACAGCGGACAGGGCGGCGGGCCACCACGGGCGCGTGGAGGCACCGTTGCCCGCCGCAGCCACCACGTTGCGACCGCAGGAGGCCAGGACCGGCGGGCATTCGTCGTTGAACGAATAGGTGCCGGACGCGACCAGGACGACGGGGAGCGAACGGGTGGCCCGCAGGGCGGCGGCGAGGGTGAGGTCGTCGCCGAAGCCCGTGGCGGAGAGCACCGGGAACGGGCGGACGGACGCGCCGTGGTGGCGCAGGACACCGGCGACGAGCAGGCCGTGCGGCGCGTCGAGCGGCGTGTCCAGCAGGGCGACGGTGCCCTCGCCGAGGAGTTCCGGCAGGCGTCCGCCGACGACCGGGCGGGAGGTGCCGATCATGATCGGGCAGGCCAGGTGGACGTGGTTCGGGGTCGCGCCGACCTCTCTGGCGATGTCCACGACGCGGGTCCGGTCGGGTGCTTTCGTGTACATGCGGATGGCGCCCGCGGCGATCTCCTCGTGCGAGTAGACGCCTCGCAAACGCTTGCGCACAGTGGGTGCATCCGACGGAAGCACGACGAGTTCCCCTGAACGGACCAAACACTCGTTTGGCCCCGCCGGATCGTGCACGAGTACCGGGCCGAGCGCACGCGAGGCGTGATCGACCAGCTCAGAGAGGCTGTTGACCTGCTTTGGCGCGTCCACATCGGACACCATCCCCCGGCGCGACACGGTCCACAGGGGAGCGAGGCGCAATGTCACTCGATCCGATGACGACACACACGGTGTTCATGCCCGATCCGGGCAACCCGGACAGCCGCACGAGAACGCCCTTCCGAGTGTTTTGCGCCGAGTTGGTTCGCAAAGCCACCCACCAGTGCTAGACATAGCTCAACGTCGACCTCCGACGGCGCTGTGCGTTGGCGGTGACCTGAACGGTGGACGGGTGGTGATCCTGTGGCTGGTGGTGGAGCTCGTGCACTGCTGCTGCGGGCCGCTGCGCTCGGCGGGTTCACCGCCGCCGCCTGGCTGCTGAGCGGGACCGACGCGTCCGCCGACACGGAGCAACCGCCGGCCGTCGAGATCACCGCCGAGGCGCCCCAGCTGCTGCAGGACCCCGCCGGCTGGGCGAAGGCGCTCACGAACACCGTGCTCGAACGCCACCAGGTGCAGAAGCTCGCGCCGCCTCCCGTGGCGAGCCAGCCGCAGCCCGCCGACGACCAGCCCGCCGAGGAGAACGACGGGCCCGCCCTCGACTTCTCCGGCGGCACGCAGAGCAACACCCGGTCCGGCACGGTGACGAACCAGGCGCCGCCCGAGGTGATGAAGGCGAAGGCGCAGGCCCGTGCCGCCGCCAAGGCCGCGAAGGCCGCTGCCGAGGCCCCACCACCGCCGCCTCCGCCCGCCCCGAAGCCCGTTCCGGTCAAAAAGGTCGTGCCGCAGCTGCTGCCCGACCTGCCGGTGGTGCACGTCACGAAGACCGAACCGAAGCCGGCGAGCGAGCTCAACTGGACCGCACCCGGCCCCGAGGCGCCGCTGCCCGCACCGCAGCAGGCGCCCGTCGTCGCGACGGCGTCCGCGTCGTCCGGCCACACCGACAACTCCGGCGGCACGCGCGGCGTGCTCGCCGTTCTGACGTCGCACAACTCGCTGTTCCCGCCGACCAGGTGGTCGGTGGAGGAACGCCGCGACGGTCGCTCTCCTGGCAGCCTTCCCGGCCTGCCGAGCACGTCACCCGACTGAGTCAGACGGGACAGCTCTGCCCTCTGCGCGATTTGTGACCGTCTAGTTCCGTCGCGCGCATAACTCCTTCCCGCATTTCCCGTTGTACGCAAGGAACCCAGTCTTCCTGACCTGCCAACCGCGCCCTGGCAGGTCGGGTCTGGTCCGAGTGCCGCGCTGCCCCCGCAGTTCTCGGACCGCACGGGAAAACCTGCGGACGGGGAACGTCAATCCCTGGGACGTTCCCCGCCGCAGGTCAACCCGGTGGCAAGTTCGTCGGCCCGGTCTCCACCGCTGCGGGAGACCGGGCTGACGTGTCTCACGCGACGGGGACCGCGAGGTCCGCGTCCGCCGGAAACCCTGTTCCGGCAACGGTTGCAGCCGCCACACCCAAACGGCCGATGGCTTCGCGCAGCACTTCGGACGATTGCGTGTACGGCACTCGGAGCATGTTCTCGCACCCGCCGTGCACAGCGAACCGCGGACCGGGGACGAGCCGCAGGCCGTGGTTCTGCGCCACGACAGCGATACGCGTGCTCACCGGACCGTCGAGCGCACACCACACCCCAAGACCACCGCCCGGCACCCTGAAGCTCCACTGTGGACAATGTTCGCGCAGAGCAGCGACGGTCACGTCCCGTTGCTCACGAGCTTCCGCACGTCGTTGTCGCAGCACGGTTTCCGGTGTTTCCAGCAACGACGCCAGCACGAGCTGCTCGAACACCGGCGTGCCGAGGTCGATCGCCGCCCGCGTCGACAGCAACCGGTGCACGATGTCCGGTGACGCCCTGATCCAGCCGATCCGCAGTCCACCCCAGTGCGACTTGCTCGCGGATCCCAGCGTCACCACCGAATCCCCGCCGAACGCGGCCATCGGCAACGGCTGGTCCACCGGATCGAGCGCCAGCTCCACCAGCGTCTCGTCGACGACCACCGGTGTACGAGCCTTGCGCAGCACGGCGGAAAGCGCTTCCCGCTGCGCGGACGACATCAGCGACCCGGTCGGGTTCTGGAAGTCCGGGATCAGATAGGCCAACCTGGGGCCCGCCTGCCGCAGCGCGGCCTCGAACCCGTCCACGTCCCACGCACCGGACAGCATCGGCACCGGCACGGGGATGCCGAACGACGCCCGCACCGCCTCCAACGCGTTGGGGTAGCTCGGTTGCTCCACCAGGACGCGATCTCCTGGTCCGATGAACAGCCGCAGCACCAACGCCCACGCGTGCTGGGCCCCCGACGTCACGACGATCTGGTCGGGAGAGGTCGGCAGTCCACGTGCGACATACCGGCCCGCGATCCGTTGCCGCAGCAGGAGAATCCCCCGTTCGTCGTACCCGTGCGACGCGAGGTGCTCCGGCATTTGTCCCATCGCCACGTCCATTGCCACCCGCAACGACGGCAACGCGGGCGGCGCGGCCCGGGACAGATCGATCAACGTGTCGTCGAAGCCCGTGATCCCACCCCCGCCCCCGACCGGTCCGTTGATCCACGACCCGGACCCGCGCCGCGACTCCACGACCCCTTCAGCCCGCAGCTGGTCGAGCGCGGCGGTGATCGTCGTCCGGCTCACCGGCAACGCGTCGGTGAGCTCGCGCTCGGACGGCAACCGGGTGCCGACGGGCAACCGGCCGTCGGCGACCAGCAACTTCAGCGCCGCGGCGAGATCCGCCGAACCCTGCCGGGCACCGCCGCGGCGCCACGACCCGAGCAACCGCGCGAGCCGGGCACCCGATACACGTCCACCTGGTGGGAGCATGAGGCCAATTATCGCGGATTGGCTATGGATTACCAGGCCAATCGCAACTCAGTATGGCCACATGGCCACCTTGACCGCACTCCACCAGGTCCCCGTCCGGATCGCGCCCGCTCGGCGCCTCTCCCAGCTCTTCGCAGGTCTGTGGCTCTACGGCGCGAGCATGGCGATGCAGATCCGCGCGACGCTCGGCCTCGACCCGTGGGACGTGCTCCACGAGGGCCTCACGAAGCGGACCGGGCTCAGCTTCGGCCTGATCACCGCGATCACCGGCGCCGTCGTGCTGCTGGCGTGGATCCCGTTGAGACAGAAACCAGGCATCGGCACCATCGCCAACGTCGTGCTCATCGCGGTCAGCGTCGACGTGTCGCTCGCGATCATCCCCGCGCCGCAGGAACTCCTGCCCAGGATCGTGCTGCTCACGCTGGGCATCGTGCTGAACGCGGTCGCCTTCGCCGCGTACGTCGGCTCACGTCTCGGGCCAGGCCCGCGCGACGGCATGGTCACCGGATTCTGCCGCCGCACGGGCATCTCGCTGCGCCTCACCCGAACCGTGATCGAGCTGCTCGTGCTCGGCACCGGCTGGCTGCTGGGCGGCACCGTCGGCGTCGGCACGATCCTGTACGCGATCGGCATCGGCCCGCTCTCGCAGCTCTTCCTGCCAGGGCTCACGTGGCGCGAGCGCTCGCAGCCCGCTTCCTGATCTCCGCGTAGGTGACGCCGCGCTCCGCGAGCACCTCCGCCACGATTCCCTTGCCCTGCAACAACGCCAGCAGAATGTGCTCGGCACCGAGGTAGTTGTGGCGGAGGTCGCGAGCCTCGCGCAGCGCGTTCTCCAGCGCCTTCTTGAACGCGGGTTCCAGCGGCAGGCCGAACCACCGCCGGCGCTTCCCCGACCGCAGCACTCCCGACCCGAGCGACTGCTCCACCGAGTCGATCACCGCATCGACGTCGATTCCCAAGCCCCGCAACGCTTCCGTGTCGGCCTTGGTCAGCCCGCCCTTGCGCCGGTAGTCGCGGAAGACGGGCTCCAGCTCCTCGCGCGACAGGTCGAAGCCGACCAGCACCGGTGCGTCGAGCAACGCCAGCAACAGGTGTTCCACGCCGACCTCGCCGGCCCGCGCCCGTTCCGCGTCCCGCACCGCCGCCTTCACGGCTTCGCGGGCTTCTTTGGTGAACCGTTCCGCGATCATCATCGACCCCCGTGCTTCTTGTGCACCGCCTGGCGGGAGACCCCGAGCTCCGCCGCGATGTCCTGCCACGACCAGCCCTGGGCCCGCGCACTGCGGACCTGGACGGCCTCCAGATGTTCCAAAAGTCGCCGCAAGGCGCTGACGGCCCGCAACCCGACCTTCGGGTCGCGGTCTCCAGCCGCCGTGGCGAGATCCGTCGCTTCAGTCATGATGTCAACGTACGTTGACAGCGGGCAGATGTCAACTCGAGTTGACACGTACGGTGAGACCGTGAAGATCGAGACCGCTGAGCAGGGGGCTCCGGGACGAGTCACCGAGGACCGGATCCGCGTGCTGCCCAACGCGGTCGTGGTGCTCGACGGGGTCACGTCACGCAGGCCGCCGGACCGCAACGGCGGTTGGTACGCCACCCAGCTCGCCGACGAACTGGCCCGGCTGATCACCGACGCGGACCCGCTCACCGACCTGCTGGCCCAGGCCATCTCGAACCTCGTGCGGCGACACGACCTCGTACCGGGCGACTCCCCGTCCGCCACCGCGGCGATCGTGCGCTGGACGGACACGACCATCGACGCGCTCGTCCTGTGCGACACCCCGGTTGTCGCGTTCGGACAGTCGACGCGCGTGCTCGAAGACACCCGGCTCGCGGACCTCCGGCCGGACCCGGACATCCTCAGGTGGAAGAACAAGCCGGGCGGGTACTGGGTCGCCGAGGCCGAACCCGTTGCAGCACACCAGGCTCTGACCGCGAGCTGGCCGCGCGCCGAGATCGGGAAGGTGATCGCCGCCACCGACGGCGTCTCATGTGGAGTGTCGGAGTACGGGCTCTTCTCCTGGGAGGACCTCGCGGAAATGCCGTTGGGCGAAGCGCTCGACCGAATCCGCGAAGCCGAGCGCGGTGATTCGGAGCACAAGCGTTGGCCGCGCTACAAAACCCACGACGACCAGGCGATCGCGCGGATCAGCCCGTAACGAAAGAAGCCCCGCAGCGCTCTGCGGGGCTTCTTTCGAAGAGGGATGGCCAGGGGCGGGGTCGAACCGCCGACCTACCGCTTTTCAGGCGGTCGCTCGTACCAACTGAGCTACCTGGCCATGAATCTAGATAAGCGACCCAGACGGGACTCGAACCCGCGACCTTCGCCGTGACAGGGCGACGCGCTAACCAACTGCGCCACTGGGCCTTGCACTTACTCTTGCTGATCTTACCTTACTGTACTGCGTGCCCCCAACGGGATTCGAACCCGCGCGACCGCCTTGAAAGGGCGGGATCCTAGGCCGCTAGATGATGGGGACTAGCTGGTCTCTGGAAGCATCGTAAGCATATGGCATAGGTCCACGCACCTCCAAAACGGGGGTGCCACTTATGTCCTGACCTGCCCAAACCGCCTTTCGGCCCGCCTCGCGCGGATCGACAAACGCCTGTTCAGGAGTCATCGGGCCCGTCAACGGCTTTTTGTGATCCAGACAACTTCCACCCGGAAGACGCGACGCACGGCAGCACGTACCCGAGAACTTCACGGATCCGGGCGGGGAAGTCCGCGCACGCCGTCGTCGCCGAGGAGATCAGCCGGGCGCCGAGAGCGGCACCGCACAACGTCCGCGCCACGGCGTCGGGGTCGACCCCGGACCGGAGATCGCCGCGCTCGCCGGCCTCCGCCACGTAGGAGGCGATCATCTTCTCCCACGTGAGGTGCGTGGAGGGCACTCCCGGATAGCCGAACTCGCGGTCGGCGTTCAGCCGGACGCCCGCGCGCAGCACGACGTCCGCGGCCATTCGTTCGGCCGATTCGGCGAACATGCCGTGGAGAGCGCTCAACGGGTCGACGCCCCGCGCGTGCCACGCCTCGCGGACCTGAGCCCACAGCTCGCTCTGCCGTTCGACCAACGCGCGGGCGACGGCCTCCTTGGAGGCGAAGTGGAAGTAGAAGGCGCCCTTGGTGAGCCCTGCGCGAGCGAGCACGGCGGTCAGCGACGTGCGCTCGTAGCCGAGCCGGTCGAACTCCTCCGCCGCAGCGCGGAGTATCGCCTCGCGTGTCGCATACGCCCGATCCTGCTGGGGCATGGGTAAAGGTTAGCCGTTGCCGCTAAAGAGACCGGTGGGTATGTTTCGAGATGCGGCCCTGTCCTGCAGACGCGCTCCGGGGGGTGCGCGTCTGGAGCCAGGGCCGCATCCGCTCTCGCCTCACCTCACCGCTGCACTGGAGGCGCTCCGCCGTCCTCGCCCGGTGACAGGCCCAGCATGTCGAGCAGCATCCGGCAGTCCTCCGTGCCCAGGGCGCTCCGTGCGACGGCGAGCCTGGCGCGGTGGACCTGGTCGTCGGAGATCCGCGAGGGTTCTCCGCTGCGCTGGGCCGGCACGCTCGGCCCGCCCTGTCGTGACATGCCGTCGTCTTGTGTGAACAGGAACTTCCGTACTTCGAGTGACCCGCTCATGAGTGCCCTCCCCGACTTGAGGTTGGCGCGAGGCTAAGCGACCTGGGACAACGGCCGCAGCCCCCCGCAGAGTGATTCCACCGCCACCCAGCGTTACTTTCCGTACTGGTGTGCTGCCTGCTTCGCGGGGATCTCGCCAGGGGAAGATGGACCGATGACGGATCCCACGCCGGAGCCTTCCCCCGATGCAGAGGGCCAAAACGCCGAACAGATACCGCCCGCGGTCGACCCGCAGGAGGTCCTGAAGGCCATCAGCGGCATCGACCTGGACTCGATCGACACCGACATCGAGTCCGCGTTCGGCGCCAGGATGGCCGAGCTCGACCAGATGCTCGCGGGCCTCGACGACCTGGTCAACAAGATCGAGCTGGACCTGAAGAACCTGGACCAGCCGAAACCCGACGGTCCTCAGTAGACCCTTTACCCCAGGGGGGTATGATCGGTGTCCCGACCGAGAAAGGGACCCCGATGTCCGTCTCTGCCACCTACACCGTCACCGGCATGACCTGCGGCCACTGCGTGAGCTCCGTCAAGGAGGAGCTGAGCGAGGTCGCCGGCGTCACGGGTGTCGACGTCGTCCTGGAGACCGGCGCGGTGACCGTGACCAGCGACCGCGAGCTGGACCGCGCCGAGGTCGTCGCGGCCGTCAGCGAGGCCGGGTACCAGGTCGCCTGATGACCACGACCGAGCCCCGCCACGTCGAGCTCAGCATCAGCGGCATGACCTGCGCCTCGTGCGCACGGCGCATCGAACGCAAGCTGAACAAGCTCGACGGCGTCTCCGCCACCGTGAACTACGCGACCGAGAAGGCCACCGTCCAGTTCCCGGGCAACGTGCGCGTGGACGACCTGGTGTCGACGGTGCGCGCGGCGGGTTACGACGCGGAGGAACCGAAACCGGAGGCCGCCGAGGAGTCCGGCGAGCTGGGGCTTCGGTTCGCACTGGCGGCGGCGCTCGGTCTGCCGGTGATCGCGTTCTCGATGATCCCGGCACTGCAGTTCCCGGTGTGGCAGTGGGTGTCGCTGGCGCTGGCCAGCGTCGTCGTGTGGGTGTGCGGCTGGCCGTTCCACCGTGCGGCGCTCGTGAACGCACGGCACGGCGCAAGCACGATGGACACCCTCGTGTCGATGGGCGTCACGGTGTCGTACCTGTGGTCGCTCTACGCGTTGGTGTTCGGCACGGCCGGGACGATCGGCATGCGGCACGAGTTCAGCCTCCTGCCGCGGCCCGCGAGCTCCGGCGACATCTACCTGGAGGTCGCGGTCGGCGTGACCGTGTTCCTGCTGCTCGGCCGGTTCCTGGAGGCCAGGTCCAAGCGCAGCGCGGGTGCCGCCCTGCGATCTCTGCTGGCACTGGGCGCGAAGGACGTCTCGGTGCTGCGGGACGGCGTGGAGACACGGGTTCCGGTGGACCAGCTCCGGGTCGGCGAACGGTTCGTGGTCCGTCCGGGTGAGCGCATCGCCACGGACGGCCTAGTGGTCGAGGGCAGCTCCGCCGTGGACCGCTCGATGGTGACCGGGGAGTCGGTGCCGGTCGAGGTCGGCACCGGCGACGCGGTCGTCGGCGGAACGGTCAACGCGGGTGGGCGTCTGATCGTCTCCGCGACCTCCGTCGGCGCGGACACCCAGCTCGCCAGGATGGCGCGGCTCGTCGAGCAGGCGCAGGCGGGCAAGGCGCAGGTGCAACGGCTGGCCGACCGCGTGTCGTCCGTGTTCGTCCCGGTCGTCGTGGTGATCGCCCTCCTGGCGTTCGGCGCCTGGCTGCTCGCCGGCCGGCCGCTGGAGTTCGCGGTGACGACGGCCGTGGCCGTGCTCGTGATCGCGTGCCCCTGCGCGCTGGGCCTGGCGACGCCGACGGCGTTGCTCGTGGGCACCGGACGCGGCGCCCAGCTCGGGATCCTCGTGAAGGGCCCCGAGGTGCTGGAGTCGACGCGGCGCGTGGACACCGTCGTGCTGGACAAGACCGGCACCGTCACCACCGGACGCCTGACGCTGGTCGACGTGATCCCCGCGGACGGCGTGCCGCGCGACGAGGTGCTGCGGTTCGCGGCGGCCGTGGAGAACGCCTCCGAACACCCGATCGCCGCGGCGATCACCCGCGAGGTGCCGGACCTCCTGCCCGTGTCGGACTTCGTCTCCACGGACGGTGTCGGCGTCAGCGGTGTCGTCGAGGGTCGACGCGTTGTCGTCGGACGCGCACGCAACGTTTCGCTGCCTCAGGAACTGACTGCGGCCCTGGTTGCACACCCCGCTCGCACGACGGTCGCGGTTTCCTTTGATGACAAGGTTGTCGGCCTTCTCGCCGTGTCGGACGTCGTGAAACCCACGTCGGCACAAGCGATTCGGTCGTTGCGCGCACTGGGCCTGCGCCCGGTGCTGCTGACCGGCGACAACGCCGAGGTCGCCGCCGCGGTGGCCGCCGAGGTCGGGATCGACGAGGTCATCGCCGACGTCCTGCCCGCGGGCAAAGTCGAAGCCGTCCAGAACCTTCAGGCACAGGGCCGAGTTGTGGCGATGGTCGGCGACGGCGTGAACGACGCGCCCGCACTCGCGGCCGCGGATCTGGGGCTGGCCATGGGAACCGGCACCGACGTGGCGATCGAGGCCGGCGACCTGACGCTCGTGCGCGGCGACCTGCGCGTGGCGGCGGACGCGATTCGGTTGTCCCGCAAGACTTTGGGCACGATCAAGGGCAATCTGTTCTGGGCGTTCGCCTACAACGTCGCTGGACTTCCGCTCGCGGCGCTGGGGCTGCTGAACCCGATGATCGCGGGGGCCGCGATGGCTTTCAGCAGCGTCTTTGTTGTTACCAACAGCCTGCGACTAAGGGGATTCCGTCCATCGGCGGCTTAAGAATCTCCCTGGGAACCCTCCCCAACGCGCCTGTGCGCGTGCAACAATCCGAAGTAGCTGACACACCCCCGGTCAGCGCCTGTGGAGATCCCCTCCGGCCCCCGCGTTCCTCCCCCTGGCGCGGGGGCCTCCGCAGCTCTGCGTCAGGCTGCTCGGCTGACGCCTCGCCGCCTGACGCTGCGGGTGTCTTCTGGGGGCCGAGCCCCCAGACCCCCAGCGGGGGGCAAGCCCCCGGACCCCCGGTAGGTTGCCCAGCCCGGCAGGTTGCCTGGGTCTGCCGGATGTCCAGCGGCGGACCCACTGTGGGTAGATGCCCTTACACCTTGGGGTGACTCAGGTCACAGGTGTTTGGCTTCCGTGACCGAGCCGTTATCGTGTTCCGGTGCCTATCGGATCCCTCGGACGCTCCAAGTCCGGCCGTCACCGCCCAGCGGACGAACCGCAGGAGACGTTGCCCGACGAGGAGCTGACCTCTTACCTCGCAGCACTGGCCCCCGACTCGGACAACGAGACGACCGCCTCGGGCTTCGGCAACGCGCAGGTGTACCAGCTGCGGCTGCAGCTGATGGCCAACGAGCAGCTCAAGGAGCTCGCTGCGGAGCGCCAGACCTCCCCGCAGGCGCTCGCCACGGAGTGGGTCATGCAGCGGCTGGAGTGGGAAGCGCGTCAGCGCGGCCACTAGACCCGGCAAATGCAAGAAGGACCCTCGGTCGAGCCCGGCCGAGGGTCCTTCTTCACGTGCGACTAGATTTGCGGCGAATCAGATCGCACGGACGTTCTGAGCCTGCGGGCCCTTGGTGCCCTGGCCGACCTCGAACTCCACGCGCTGGTTCTCCTCCAGGGTCCGGAAACCCTGACCCTGGATCTCCGAGTAGTGGACGAAGACGTCTGCGCCGCCGTTGTCCTGGGCGATGAAGCCGAAGCCCTTCTCGGAGTTGAACCACTTGACAGTGCCCTGTGCCATGTACCTGCCTCCATCGCAGGAAAGCTTGGGGCTGCACCGTGCAACCCCGGCCGTCCCGGGGGCGTTCAGCTCGCTCGGTGAGAGCGCACAGCACGCCCGCGTGTCGTTCCGCGAGCGTGTGAAGCACGAACACAGAAACCACGGCCTGCGCGGGTCAGCCTAACGTGTGATGCGTCATAGCACTACAGGTCATTACTGGCCAGTTGGCGTGCCTCAATAGGAGGAAACCGCTGGTCCGGGTGGGTGATCGCGATCTCACGAGCAACGTGATTCGGCCCCGTGCGTCTTCTCCTGCGTTGGACGAGGGGATCTTGGGGAGAGCACGTGTTCCGGCCACTGATTTTGGCTGTACTGCTGGGGTTGACCGCCTGCAGCGCCGCGCCTGACGCACCGTCGTCACCCGCGGCACCGGTCGTGGAGACCAAGGCGAAGGCGGCGCTGACCGTCACACCGGCTTCGGGCGAGGGGATCAGCCCCGCCGGCCCGTTCCAGGTCGGGGTGACCGGGGGCGCGCTGACGGCCGTTGCGCTCACCGGGGCGGACGGCAGGGTGGTCAAGGGGGAGCTGACCGCCGGCAAGTGGGTCGCCACCGAGGACCTCGGTTACGACAAGTCCTACACGTGGTCCGGTAGCGCGAAGGGCGAGGACGGTGCGGAGGTGCCCGTCAGCGGTTCGTTCCGCACGATCAGGCCGCAGCGGCTCGTCAACGCGTCGACGAACGTCGGTGACCACGAGACCTACGGCGTCGCGATGCCGATCAAGGTGACGTTCAGCGAGCCGGTGCAGGACAAGGCCGCGGTGCAGAAGGCCATGACGGTCAAGACCTCCGTGCCGACCGAGGGCGCGTGGGCGTGGCTGTCCGACACCGAGGCGCACTGGCGGCCGCGCGAGTACTGGAAGACGAACACCGAGGTGTCGGTGAACCTCGACGTCTACGGCGTGCCGTTCGGGGGCGGCGCGTACGGGGCGGAGGACGTGCACGTCCAGTTCAAGATCGCGGACCGGGCCCTGGTGGTGAAGGCGGACACGCAGACGCACCGGTTCGTCATCTACCGCGACGGCGTGCAGCTGCACGACTTCCCGGCGTCCTACGGGCTGGACAGCGTCAGGGACCGGGTCACCCGTTCCGGCACGCACGTGGTGATGCAGAAGGAAGCCAGCCGCAAGATGACCAACCGGAAGTTCGGCTACGAGAACGTCCCGGTCAACTGGGCCGTGCTGATCTCCGACAACGGCGAGTTCGTGCACGAGTACGCGCCGACGGTGGGGGACCAGGGCAATCGGAACGTCTCACACGGGTGCGCGAACCTGTCACCGGACAACGCGAAGACGTTCTTCGACCTGGCGATGATCGGTGACCCGGTCGAGGTGCTGAACTCGTCGGTGAACCTCAGCGAGGAGCCGCAGTTCAACTACTACGACTGGGCGCTCGACTGGGCGACCTGGACGTCGAAGTCCGCGGTGAAGAGCTAGCTCTTCTCGGTGATCTGGGGTGGCTGCGGGATCTCGTAACCCGACGGACCGACGTTGCGTTCGAGGGCCCGCTTCCACTCGCCGCTCGACACCATCTTCTCGATGGCCTTGTTGACGGCGTCGCGCGACTTGGTGTCGCCCTTCGGCAGACCGATGCCGTAGCGCTCCTTGGAGAACGGCTTGCCGACGAGCTTGAGCAGCTCCGGGTTCTCGGCGGCGAACCCGGCCAGGATGACCTCGTCGGTCGTGACGGCGTCGACGTTGCCCGCCATCAGGGCGATCACGCAGTCGGAGTACTGGCCGTACTCGACGAGCCGCACGCCCTGGGCGTGGTCGCTCTTCACCTTCTGGGCGGAGGTGGATCCCTTGACCGAGCACAGCTTGCGGTCGTTCAGGGTCTCCGGACCCTGGATGGACTGCTCGGTGAAGCGGACCAGGATGCCCTGGCCGGTCTCGAAGTACGGTCCGGCGAAGTCCACCTTCTGCTTGCGGGCGTCGGTGATGGAGTAGGTGGCGACGATCAGGTCGGCCTCGTGGTTCTCCAGCATCGACTCGCGGACCGCGCCGCGGGCCTCCTTGAACGTGATACCGCTTTCCTTCACGCCCAGCTCGTTCGCCACGTACCTGGCGACGTCGACGTCGAAACCGACGTACCGGCCGTCCAGGCGCTTCTGGCTCAGGCCCGGCTGGTCGTAGCGGATGCCGATGGTCAGCTTCCCGTTCTCGGCACGTCCGATGACTGTGCTGGTGTCACCGCTCCCACAGGCGGTGGCGAGCACCGCTACAGCGGTCAGGAGCGCGGCACGACGGATCACGACAAGCCTTCCGGGGTGTGGTGGAGTCGTGCGCAATGCTACGTATCCGCGACCATGATCGACTGTGATGTGTGACAACTACGGGAGCCTCGCACGGCTGGGTGTCACATGCCGGCCGTGCCGTTCGATGGCGCGTTTCAGATGGCCCGGCGGGGTCAGTCTTCTGATCTTGCCCGGCACCAGAAGCGCAGTTCGACGCATCATTCGCAACCACCGGTCGGCGTTTTTGTACGGCGCGCGGCCGTGCAGTTCGACCGCCCAATCGGGCTGCACCGAGTACGCCAGGTGGCCCACCAGCACCCGGTAGACCGGCAGGCCGCGGCTGAGCCAGCCCTTGACAGGCGGGCCGTGCAGGAAGTCGTAGATCACATCGGAGTCGGCCGTCCGCCGCAGCTCAGGACGCATCAGGTCGAAGTACTCGGCCATTTCGCGCCGCGACCCCGGCACCTCGTCCTCGTGCAGGCCGACCAACGACGCCGCGAACCGCTGCTCGTCGTAGTACCGGTCTTTCTGCCGGTCCGTCAGCCCGTAACCGGCGCGATCCATCACCGTCTCGAAGCAGTAGACCTCCGAGCAATGCACCCACAGCAGCAGCTCGGGTTCGTCGAGGCGGAACGTCCTGCCGTCGACGACACCGCGCAGGCTCCTGTGCGTGGCCCGGACACGGGCGGCAGCCTCGGCGATCTCCTCGTCGGTGCCGTAGACACCGAGCCCGACGAAGTCCGCCGTCCGCTTCAGCCTGCCCAGCGGATCCGCCTGGAAGTTCGAGTTCTGCACGACACCCGCGACCGCCCTGGGGTGCAGTGACTGCAGGTAGAGGCTGGCGATGCCGGCGATCCACATCGTGGGGTCGGCGTGCATCTGCCAGCTCACGGAGTTCGGATCGGGCATGCGCACATCGTCCCGTCTCGCGAAGACGATGGCCACAACCCGTAACACCGTTAGCGGGCGCAACGATTCCACGGGGACGGCGGCTACCGGGCAGGCGGAACCTGGGGAGCGAAAGCGATGACTGGTGTCAGACGCCGCGGCTATGTCGCAGCGGCGGTGGCGGTGATGGCCGCCACCCTGCTCGCGGCGTTGTTCGCGGCTCCGGAGGACAAACCGGTGGACATCCGGCTCGTGGCCCCGCCGGCCCCTCCACCCAAGGTCATCACCGCGACCGCCACCACCACCGTCTCCGCCGTCGATCCCCGGCGGCCACCACCACCCCCTCCTCCGCCACCACCACCGCCCGGTGTCAGGCCGCCGCCTCCCCGGCACCGGCCGGAGCCGCCTCCGCCGCCGCAGTCGTCGAAGCCCAGGCCGCCCAGCCTGTTCGACATCCTGCGCTGCGACTCGAAGTTCCTCGGGGACGCCGACTTCAACCGCTGCCTGGACTGGCCGCCCGACGTCGCGGAGCTCTGCGACTTCCTGGAGGAGCACCACCTGCAGCCGCTCGATCTGCGCGGACCTGACGGCCGGCCGATCGAGGGACTCGACCTCGACTGCGGCTAGGCCTTGAGCTGCCGCAGCCTCGCGAGGTTCGCCTCCGCGCGGGTGCCGAGGAGCTGCGCCTCGCCGAGGTAGTGGTCGTCGATCAACGCCTCGACCTCGTCGTCGTTCATCGCCGGGACGATCCTCGCGGCCATCCGGTTCATGTTGCGGTAGCTGCCCTGCAAGAGGAACTCGCCGCCGCCGGCCGCCGACGCGAGGTACTCCTGGTTGACCTTCAGCACGACCTCCTGGACCCGCTGCAGCTTGCGGACGACCGACAGCATCCGTTCCAGCTCAACGGTTTCGTGTTCGTGCCGGACGGTTTCACCGTTCGCCAGGCGCACCAGCGGTTCCACGTCGACACCGTTCAGGGTCGGGTTGGACGCCGACGCGTTTTCGAGGTAGCTCAACGCAAAGAGGGCGTCGCGACCCGACAGCACATCGCCGAGGTTCCACACGTCCGCGCGGTTCGCGAGCATGTCCGGGACGCGGAACGCACGACCGGTCTCGGTGTACGGGTTGCCCGCCATCGACACCGCGAAGCGCTTGCCCCGCAAGTCGAACGTGCGTGCCTCGCCGTCCCACACGCCGTCAACGCGTCGTTGTGCGTCGCACAGCGAGATGAACTTCTGCAGCAGCTCAGGTGATGTGTGCTGGATGTCGTCGAGGTGCAGCAGAACGTTGCTGCCCAGGGCGAACGCGAAGTTGAGCCGCTCGACCTCCTGGCGTGCGGTGGCATTCGGGGCCTCCTGCGGGTCGAGTGAGGTGACGCCGCTGCCCAGCGCCGGGCCGTTGACCTTGACGAACACCATGCCCAGGCGGTTCGCGACGTACTCCATCAGCGTCGTCTTGCCGTAGCCGGGTGGGGAGATCAGCATCAGCAGGCCCGTGCCGTCGTTCAGCTGCTTGGCCAGGTTGTCGCCGATCAGCGGCAGGTACACCTCGTTCAGCAACCTGTTGCGCACGAACGTGTTCAGCACCGCCGGGCGGTAGTCGTCGAGCTTGAGCCTGCGCCGTTCCCCGGCCAGCAGCTCCTCGCGTTGCCGTTGGTAGGCGCGGAAAGCCGGGACCTGCCGGGTGCTGAACTCGCGCAGCCTGGTCAGGGTTTCGTCCAGGCGGAGGTCGAGGGACTGGTCGGTCACGCGCGGGTGCGTGCCGAGCAGGCCGGTGACCGGTTCGGACAGTGCGGCGCTGGAGTCGTAGCGCGGCACGTCGGTGAGCAGGACGGCGACGACCTCGGGAAACTCCGGGCAGTCCTCGTCGCCGAGGAACGCCCGCAGCCACGCCTCGATCAGGTCGCGGTCGTGCAGCTCCTCGGTCACCACCGCCCTGAACCTGTCGATCACCGTGCGGGCGGCCTTGCCGGTGACGAACCCCTCCGGCTCGCAGGCCAGCTCCTCGAACAGGTACTCGGCGGCCAGGTCGTCGAGGCCGAACTGCGCGGTCAGCTCCGGGATTCCGTGCGTGCCACCGAAGATCGCGCGGGCGCGCGCCAGCGACTCGGCCTTGCGCGCCCACACCACGCGTTGGTCCTCCGGCTGCTCGGACCAGAAGATCTGGGCCGCCGCGCGGGTCGCCGGCGGATACCTCAGCAGTCCGGCACCGGCGTGAAGTCGTTGCAGGACAGCGAGGATCTTCGCGGCGTCGTGGTCGTGGACGCCCTTCTCGTAGCCCTCGTCGTAGCGTTCCGCGGCGGCGTTCGCCACGTCGTCGCGGCCTTCGGCGAGCAGGCAGCCGGCGAGATGCTCGGACCGGTAGACCTCCGGCGTCTCCGAGACCAGCAGCTGGTCCCAGAACGGGCGGGTGTGCTCGAACCCGGTGACCTCGCCGCGGTAGTCGGTGCCGGTGATCGCGTAGAACAACCGGCCGTCGCGCGGGACGAGGGTGAGGTTCATCGGCTCGGTCGTCACCGGGAAGCGGTGACGACCGAGCACGATCGACGCGCCGTCGTACAGATCGGCCCGGTCCCGCAGTGCCCGGCCTCCCTCTTGCCGGGCATCGCGCAGACTCGCGTCGAGCTCGTCCGCCCGCACGTCACCGAGAGTTCTGAGCTCCTCGGCGACGCTGCGGACCTTGGCGACCATCGGGTCGCCCGCGAAGTACGTGTTGATCTCGTCGGTCGAGCCGAGCTTCCCGACGCGACGGCGGATCGTACCGAGCACGCGTTCGGCCGACTGCACGAGCCGGTCGGCCTTGCGCGCCCGTTCGTCGAGCAACGTCTGCTTGCGCGCGGAGAACGCCTCGTAGACGTCCGTGCGCTTGGCGCCGACCTGGGCGAGGAAGTCGTCGAACTCGCCGAACCGCGACTCCAGGTTCTCCAGCTGCAGCAGGAGCCGGCCGAGCTGGTCGTCGCAGCGCTGCGGGGTGTCGGCGACCGACAGCGCACCGGTCACGGCCTGGCCGAGCAGCGCGAACTCCGCCGCGAACTCGGCCCTGCCCTCGGCGTTCGCCAAAGCCTGCCTGCGACCGTCCACAATGGCACGTGCGCGGTTGACCGCGGCCAGCACCTCGCCGATGCTCGCCAGGATCGCCGTGCGAGTGGTCGTGCCGGCGGCGTCGAGGGTGCTGACGACCTCCGTCAGCACCTCCAGCCCGGCCTGCTGCTGCGCCAGCCGTTCGTGCAACGGCTCGGCCTCGGCCGCGGTCGTCAGCTCCGCGGCCGCGATCCGCTCGATCTCCTCGTGGTACTGCGCGAACGCGCCCTCGCCGCTGAGGAAGGCGACCGCTCGCCTGGCCGAAGCACCGAGCTCCTCGACCAGTTCGGCCTCGCGGCGGTCGATCTCCTCCAGGTCGACGTGCTTCAGGTCCTTGAGGGTGATCAGACGGCCCTGTGCGGACCGCAGCTCGGCCAGCAGGCGGACCCACTCGTCGGCGCTTCGCGGGGTCGCGGACCTGGCGAGCCTGATCAGCGAGGCGAGCTTGCCGGCAGCCGCGTGTAGCTGCTGAGCGGCGTGTTCGGTGAGCGTGCGGACGGCCTCGAACTCGTCCAGCACCTGCTCGGCCGTGGCGCGAACGGCCAGGACGTCTTTCCTGAGCCCCAGCTCGTCGAGCCAGTGCACGCTGTCGATCACCCTGGTGCACAACGCGATCAGGCCCTCGAACACCGGTGCGCTCGGGGTCGTCTCGGCGGCCATGCGGGTCACGCTCAGGCAGTCCGAGATGCCGCGGACCAGTTCGGCGTTGCCGATGCGGGCCAGCGGTCCGGTCTCCTCCGGCAGGACCTCGTCGGCGACGAACGGGGTGCGCCAGACCTGCATCGGGTGCACGCGCACGGGTTCGGCGCCGGTCTCGCGGAAGATCACCAATGTGCCGTCGGCGAAGAGCGAGTAGCCGTGGCAGGTGATCGGTGTCGCGACTTCCTTGCGGATCACGTTGTAGGGCAACAACAAGCTGCGGCCCTCGCGGCGGGCGTGGTAGACGAACAGCACGTCCTCGCCGTTCGCCGAGCGGATGACCCGTTCGAACTCCAGGTCGTCGGTGTCGACGTCGAAGGTCTTGTCCGCACCTGCGACGAGGTAGTAGCCGCCCGGGAAGATGATCCCCTGGTCCTCTGGGAGCCGCTGGCACGCCTGGCCGATGCCGTCGAGCCTGGTCACGACCTTGGTGCGGGTGTTGAAGACCAGGTGCCGCCAGACCGTCTCGTTGTACGGGCGGATCCGGAGCAGGACCAACGGGCCGACGCGGGCGTAGTGCACGTCGGCGTCCCCGAGGCTCTGCAACGGCTCGTCGACGGGTTCTTCGTAGACGCCCTCACCGGTCTCGGTGTTGTTCTCGATCTTGACGGTGAGCGTGCCGCCTACCGTCTCGACGAAGACCTCGTTCTCGATCGCGATGTGCGGGTGCCGGCCGAGCACGTGCTGCTCGCGGGTGGTCTCGACCCACGTGAAGTCGTGCGCGGACGGGAACACGTGGTCGCGGTCGCCGCGGTTGTCCAGGTAGGTCAGGGTGCCGTCGACCGCGATGTCCCAGCGCAGCACCCGGATGTCCTCGATCCGCGCGCCGGTCTGGAACACCGCGAGCAGCCGTGACTCGACGATCCGCAGCTGCAGCAGGCGGGTCTCGCGGTAGTACCGGTAGAGCTCCGCGAAGTCGTTGCGGAACCCGGAGTCGTCGAGGAACTCCGCTTCGGCCGCGCTGAAGTCCTTGCCGTGCACCGCGAAGACGTCCGCGACGGTGGTCTCCGGTTTGAGGCCGAGGAACACGTTGTAACCGAACAACATCTTCTCGCCGAGCGGCACGATGTCGCGCGGCACGCAGTTGTTCTCGGTGCGGATCCGTTCGGTGGACAGCAGTTCCAGCGCGGTGGTGCCGAACGTCTCGACGCGCCGGTCGTTCAGCGCCTCGGTGCTGCGGGCGAGCTCGGCGGCCTGTTCGGCGAGCCTTGCCCGCAGCACCTCGTACGTACCTGCGTCAAGAGCTGTCATGCGTGCTGGCCGTTGCTCTTGGCCATCTGGGTCAGGGCCAGCGCGGCGGCCAGGTTCTGCGCGTCACCCGTGGTGAACGAGCTGAGGATCTTGGTCAGGTCCTCCGGGAAGCTCGCCGTGCCGTCCATCCACTTGGCGCCCAGCGCCTGCACCACGTCCGAGCTGCCGACGAACCCGTCGACCTGCTTGCCCGCGGTGATCGCGCTCGCGATCCGGTCGAAGAACATCGTGTCGCCACCGACGATGTCGATGTCGGCCTTCTCCAGCCCGGCCGCGAGCACCACGGCCTGCGCCTCGGCGATCTGGCGCTGCACGTCGATGCCCTTGAGCCGGATCTCCTTCTCGGCCTCCAGCCGCAGGCGGTACTCCTCGTGCTCGCGGGTCGCGGTGTCGAGCGCGGCCATCGCCTCCGCCTTGTGCGACAGGCCTTCCGCCTCGCCCTTGAGCCGTTCCCTGATGCCCTCGGCGTCGGCGAGCGCCTTCTCGCGGTCGACCGCGGCCTCGGCGCGGCCGATCTTCTCGATGGCCTCGGCGTCGCGTTCCCTGACCTGGACGTTCGCGAGGCCGGCCGCGGCGGTCTCGGCCTGGACGCCCTCGGCGAGCCGGATCTTGGCGCGGGCGTCGAGGTCGGCGGCCTGCTGCCGCGACTCGGCGAGCACGACGGCCTCGCGGGCCTTGTGCTGCGCGGCCTGTTCCGCGGCCTCGGCGGCCTTGATGTCCTTGACCAGCGACTGCTGCGCCTCGGCCTCCGCCATGATCACGATCTGCTGCCGCTCGCGTTCGGCCTCCTCGACCGCGCGCAGGCGCTTGATGTTCTCCTCCTGCTCGGCCACGGTCTTCTCGACCGCGACCCGCTCGCGCACCAGGTCGGCGATGGCGCGCCGTTCGTGTTCGAGCTCCTTGTCCTTCTCGATCATGCGCAGCGACGTCTCGCGTTCGCGGGCGATGACCTCGAGCAGGCGGTCCTTCTCGATCCGCTCGGTCTCGACGGCGATCACGCGCTCGCGGTTCTTCTCGGCCACGGCGATCTCGCGGGCCTTGTTCTCGGTCTGGATGCCGAGCTGCTCCTCGGTGCGGATGAACGCGGTGTTGGCCTTGAGCCGTTCCTCCGCCTGCACCTTCGCGGTCTCGGCCTCCTGCTGGGCGCGGGCGGTCTCGATCTCGCGCTTCTGCCGGATCTCCGCGTCCGCCTGGCGGCGTTCGAGCTCCAGGATCGCCTCACGCGCGCTGACGTTCTGGCGCGTGATCTCCTTCTCCTCGTTGCGGGTGAACTCGTTGGTCTTGACGTGCTCGATCGCGGTCAGCTCGGTGATCTTGCGGATGCCCTGCGCGTCCAGGATGTTCGCCGGGTCGAGCTGCTTGAGCGGCGTCTGCTCCAGGTAGTCGATGGCCGCGTCCTCCAGGCTGTAGCCGTTGAGGTCGGTGCCGATGACCTGCACGATCCGGTCGCGGAACTCGTCGCGGTGGGTGTACAGGTCCACGAAGTCGAGCTGCTTGCCGACGGTCTTGAGCGCCTCGGAGAACTTGGCGTTGAACAGCTCCTGCAGCGTGGCCTCGTGGCTCGCCCGTTCGGTGCCGATCGCCTGCGCGACCTTGATGACGTCCTCGACGGTCTTGTTGACCCGCACGAAGAACGTGATGCGGATGTCCGCGCGGATGTTGTCGCGGCAGATCAGGCCCTCGTTGCCGGCCCGGCGGATCTCGATGGTCTTCACCGAGATGTCCATCGTCTCGCATCTGTGCAGCACCGGTAGCACGACCGTGCCGGTGAAGGTCACGTCGACCTTGCGCATCTTCGAGACGATCAGCGCCTTGCCCTGCTCGCACTTCTTGAACAACCTGCTCAGCGTGATCGTCGCCAGGACCAGCACAACGACGATCACCCCGACCAGCACGACCAAACCGGTCGAAATCGCACCCATGTCAGCCCCCTGTGGTGATGTCCACGACCCAGAAGAACTCGCCTTCAGCGTCGTAGTCGAAGATCAGCGCGGTTTGTCCCGCCGTCAGTTCGGTGCTCTTCGCTGCTCGCACCTGCACGACCGCCGTGCCGCCGTCGTCCGCGGTCACCTCGGCCTGTCCGTGGTTCTCGGTGACCCGTGTCGTCCGCACGATCGCCGTCCTGCCGACGAAGTCGTTGCGGGACGCGGGTTTCTCCGGTTCGGTCCAGTTCCGCACCGGGATGAGGACGATCCTGGTGACCAGCGCGCCCACGAGCAGCGCGCCCGCCAGGACCGCGTACCGGAGCTTGCCCTCCGGCGTGAGCACCGTGCCGACCAGCGCGGCGAACCACGTCACCACCACGAACATCGAGATGGAGACCGGCAGCACCGGGGCGTCGAAGTCCAAGCCCACCAACGCGACCGTGAGCCAGTACGCCAGCACCACGAGCACGAGCAGGCTGAACAGCACGGTCGGGAACGCCAGCGCGGCGGCCACGAACTCGGTCATCATCGCCCCCTTCTTGCCGACTAGATGTCTGGAGGAGCGGATTTGTTGAGTCGACGGGAATGATCGGCGTCACTTCGCGGTTGTCGTGATCATGGACATGGGGGTGCAGGGACTCAACACGGGCGACGCGGTCTCGCCTGCGGAAACACGCCGGCTGGCTGCCCTGGCGGAGTCGCTCGGCTACCGGTCGTGGTGGGCGGTGGAGCACGTGGTGCTGCCCTCGCCGCGAACCGAGCAGTCACCGGCGGATCCGGACAACCCGATGCTCGACCCGTTGGTCAGCCTGAGCTTCGTGGCCGCCGTGACGACGAAGCTGGAGCTGGGCACGGGGATCGTGATCCTGCCGCAGCGCAACCCGGTGGTGCTGGCCAAGCAGGTGGCGTCACTGGACGTGCTGAGCGGCGGCCGGTTCACGCTGGGCGTCGGTGCCGGCTACCTGGCGCCGGAGTTCGCGGCAGTGGGCGTGCCGCTCGCGGACCGCGGCCGGCGCACCGACGAGTACATCGACGCGATGCGCGCGTTGTGGCACTCTCCGGAGCCTGCTTTCGACGGCAAATACGTGTCTTTCTCCGGCGTCGACGCTCATCCGCGGCCTTCGTCGGCCAAGATCGCCGTCGGCGGAGGCTCGGACGCGGCCTTGCGGCGCGCGTTGACCCGCGGCAACGCGTGGCTCGGCATCGGCACACCCGCGGAGACCGCCGCCAACCTCCGCCGTCTGCGCAGGCTCTCCGCGATCACCGAACGACCCGACTCGCTCGGCGCGCTGGAGATCAACATCGTGGCGACGACCGCGCTGAACGCCTCCGTGGTGCGGGAGTACGAGGACCTGGGGGTCGACCAGCTGATCGTGTACCCCGGCGGCTCCGGCCTGCCGGTCGACGAGGTGCTGGCCAAGACCATCGAGCTGGTTCAGTAGCCTGGACGGCCGTGATCCCCGTCGTCGTGCTCGCCGGCTTCCTCGGCTCCGGCAAGACCACCCTGCTCAACCACCTGCTGCGCACGTCAGGCGGCACGCGGATCGGCGTCGTGGTGAACGACTTCGGGCGGATCAACATCGACGCGTTCGCCGTGTCGGCCCAGGTCGACTCGATGGTGTCACTGTCGAACGGCTGCCTGTGCTGCGCCGTCGACGGCACCGAACTGGACGACATGCTGGCGAAGCTCGCCGCGGCGGACCTGGACGTCATCGTGATCGAGGCGTCCGGTCTCGCCGAGCCGTCGACGCTGGTCAGGATGGTCCTGCAAGCGCCGGGCGTGACGTACGGCGGGCTGATCTACGTGGTCGACGCCGTGGAGTTCGCTGCGGTGCCACACCTGGAGCGCGACCTGGCGCTGGCCGATCTGGTGGTGCTGAACAAGGTCGACCGGGTCGACGCCTTGCCTTCGTTCGCGGTGGACGCGCCGGTGGTTCCCGTTTCCTACGGGCGGATCGACCCGGCGCTGCTGTTCGAGGTGCGGCCGCCCGACCTGGGCCCGCGGCAGCTGTCGTTCGACGACCTCGACGACCACTCCTCGCACGCTCACGCCCGGTACGACAGCGTGACGTTCGAGTCGGCCGATCCGCTGCACCCCAAGCTCTTCATGGACTTCCTCCAGGCCCGGCCCGAAGGTCTGTTCCGCGCCAAGGGCTTCGTGCAGTTCCCGGGCGGCACGTTCATGCTGCACACCGTCGGCGGGTACATCTCGTTCACGCGAGCCGGCGAAGCCCCGACCCAGCTGGTGCTGATCGGGGCGGGCATCTCACCGGAGTCCCTGGAAGACTGGCTGACGGCGTGCGTCGCGGACGGCCCGGTCACCGAGCAGGACATGCTCTGGGTGCTCCGGTACGCCCGCGACTGACTCACTTCCCGCAGAGCGCACTGTCCACAGTGGCCAGAACGGCGTCCTGGGCCTTGTGCGCTTCCTCAGGCGTGTTCTGCAACGTGCCCGGCAACGCCGTGACCGCAACGGAAAACGCCCTGCCCTGTGCGGTGACGCCACCACGAGTCTCGTACCCGTGGATGTCACCACCGTGCCCCCAGTACCTGCCACCGCACGTGAGCGGCGTGCTGGCGATGCCCAGCCCGTACTCGGCACCCGGCCACATCTCACCCTTGGTGTCCACGGTCTTCTGCATCTCCCGCAGCTGAGCCGCGGGCACCAGGTCGCCCTTCAGCAGCGCCGTGAAGAACGTGTTGAGGTCCTTCGTCGTGGAGATGATCTGCCCGGCCGCCCAGCCCCACGAGGGGTCGAGCTCGGTGACGTCCTCGACACCGTTGGCGGTCCTGGCATAGCCGTGCGGGTGCTTCTTGTCGATCGTCTCGGCCCCCTGCGCCGGCCAGTAGGTGTCGCGGAGGTTGATCTTCTTGATGATCCGCCGATCGACGTTCTCGGCAACCGGACGACCGGTGACCTTCTGGATCAGCAACCCCAGCAGCACGTAGTTCGTGTTGCTGTACTTGAACGCCGCGCCGGGCTCGTTGGTCGGCGGATGCGCGCTGGCGATGTCGAGAAGCTCACGCGGCTCGTAGTAGCGGTGCCGCTGCTCGGTGAACTGGTCCAACCCCATGTACTGCGTGTAGTTCGCGAGACCGCTGGTGTGGTTGAGCAACTGCCGCACCGTGATCCGGTCGTCGTTGATGGCCTTGGGCAGGTAGTACGTGATCGGTTTGTCGAGCTCCACCTTCTGCTCCGCCACGAGCTGCATGACCACCGCGGCAACGAACGCCTTGGTGTTGGAACCCGCACGAACCTGCCCGTTCCGCGGCACCGGCACCCGCTTGCCCAGCTCAGCCGTGCCCGCGGTCAGGGACGTCACCCCGCCGCCCGCGTCCGTCGTGGTCGCGAGCGCGGCCGGGAACAGCTTGGCCAGCCCGTCGAGCTGCCTCTGCGTGCCATCGGTCGCCGCCGTGGCCGTTCCGGTGAACAACACGACCGCCGCCAGCGCGCCTACCAGTGTCTTCATTCCTCTGCCTCCCCTTCGTGCCGGACGAGGAACAGACTTCCGGTTGGTCGCTCCCGGCACAGTCACGCGCGCTGCCGTTGACCGGGTGGGGCAGGCTCCACCTTCAGCAGCGGCGTGCTCCGATCCCGTCAGGTCGAGGCCGAGCTGCCTCCTGACAGCCGATGCGTCAACCGTGAGATGGACAACCCGTGCGACACCGGCCGACCACGATCGGTAGGCTGTCGCGTCGAGGGCTGCTAGCTCAATTGGCAGAGCAGGAGACTTTTAATCTTCGGGTTCAGGGTTCGAGTCCCTGGCGGCCCACGAGGCGGGCTCTGGCGCTCGTCGACCTCCGGTCGACTTCGCCGGAGCCCGTCATTTCTTCTGGGGGACGCCCCCCAGACCCCCGGCCGTTCGGGGCGCTGCGCGCCCCGAACGGGTTCTGATGCCGACTTGTACGGCCCATAACCCCACGACCTGGGGTTTACGCTTCTCCAGCTCCGTCGGCGGCTTCCTCCAGCCACGGGACGATCGCGGCGACGAAGCCGTCGGGGCTGGTCATGGGGCGGCCGTTCATCGTGGCGACCAGGTGTCCGATGCCGAACAGGGCGTCCCAGGTGCGGGCGCGGTGGTAGGTGGTGGCGGGGACGGCTCGGCGGACGTTGTCCCAGCCGTGCCAGGACATCTGGGCGGCGTCGATTGCGGGGTCGGCGGGCATGGCCAGGTCCCAGTCGAGGATGCCCAGCAGTTTGCCGTCGGTGGTCCAGTGCACGTTGGAGCCGCTCAGGTCGCCGTGCACGAGGGTGTCGGGGACCGGGTCGAGGGCCAGAGCGGTGTCCAGGCGGCGTTGGCCTTCGGACTGCCAGCGGGCGGGTAGGCGGGGGAGGATTTCCTCGGCGATGATCGTCGACCACGACGGGCCCTGGGCTCGGTCGTCCACGGCGGCCAGCAGTGGCGGGTCCAGGGGTACGGAGCTCACGGCCGTCAGGACTTCGGCTATCTGCTGCGGGTCGCCTTCACCTTTGGGCAGGGGGATGCCGTCGATCCACGACACGGCTACGGCGGCGCGGTCGTCGAACGTGGTCACTGGAGTGAGTGGCGTTGGCACCTGGAACGGGAGGTCTGCCGACGCGAGCTGGCGCAGCACCTCGATGCGGCGGGGCATCGAGGCGGCGGCCAGGGGGCGTTTGCTGACTCGGACGGCTGCTGCGCCTGGGATCAGCAGCACGTCGTGGATGTTGCCCTCGGTTGCGGTGAAGGCGTGGTCCAGGCGGGTGCCGGGGAGCAGGGCGGCGGCTATGGCCAGCAGGTCGGGAGCGGCCTTGATCATGTCCGGAACGTACGCGAGGCCTGCCGTCCGGGCGGGCGGCAGGCCTGTGCGAATCAGTGCGCGGTTTCGGTGGTGCGGCTCGGCAGGACGGCTGCGACCGCGATCGTGATCAGGGCCAGTGCGGTGGCGACCAGGAAGGCCAGCTTCATGCCGCTCAGCTGAGCCGTGGCGGTGGTGGCGCCGTCGGCTACCAGGTGGCCGGTGCGGGCGGACATCACGGTCACGACCAGGGCGGTGCCGAGGGCTGCTGCCACCTGCTGCAGGGTGCCGAGGATCGAGCTGCCGTGCGGGTACATGTTCGGCGGGAGTGCGCCCATGCCGAGGGTGAAGATCGGGGTGAACATCGCCGCCAGGCTCAGCATCAGCACCGTGTGCAGGCCCAGGATCTGCCAGAACGGCATCGTCGCGGAGACCTGGGTGAAGCCGGCGAGGGCGGCCACCAGGCCGATCGAGCCGGGCAGGACCAGCGGGCGGCTGCCGAGGCGGTCGTACAGCTTGCCGACGGTCGGGCCCAGCAGGCCCATGGCGAGGCCGCCCGGCATGACGAGCAGGCCCGTTTCCAACGGGCTCAGGCCGCGCAGGTTCTGCAGGTAGAGGGGCAGCAGGATCATCGAACCCATCATCGCCAGGAACGCGATGCACATGAGGGTCAACGACAGCGCGAACGTGCGGTGGGTGAGGGTGCGCAGGTCCATGAGGGGTGCGCCGGTGCGCTGGAGCTTGAGCTGGCGGAGCACGAAGATCGCGATGGTGGCGGCGCCGGCGAGGACGATGCCGATGCTCGGGCCCAGTTGGACGTTGCCTTCACCGAAGAGGCTCAGGCCGTAGACGAGGCCGCCGAAGCCGAGGGTGGCCAGGGCCGCGCTCAGCCAGTCGATGGAACCGGTCTGCGGCTCGCCGATGTTGGTCATCTGGCGGAGGCCGAAGTAGGCCACCGCGCCCGCGATGGGCAGCACGGTCACGAACAGCAGGCGCCAGGAGCCCAGTTGCAGGATCAGGCCGGAGACGGCCGGGCCGAGCGCGGGGGCCACGGAGATGGCCAGCGTCACGTTGCCCATCACGCGGCCCCGGTCCTGCTCGGGCACGACGGTCATCAGCGTGGTCATCAGCAGCGGCATCATCACGGCGGTGCCCGCAGCCTGCACGATGCGGCCCAGCAGCAGGATCGCGAACGACGGCGCGGCCGCCGACAGGGCTGTTCCGGTGAGGAAGACGCCCATGGCGATCGCGTAGCCCTGGCGGGTGGTGACGCGCTGCAGGAACCAGCCCGTGATCGGGATAACGGCGGCCATGGTGAGCATGAACGCGGTGGACACCCACTGCGCCGCCTGCTCGGTGACGTGCATCGACTCCATGAGGCGCGGGATCGCGTTGATCATGAGGGTCTCGTTGAGGATCACCACGAACGTGGCCAGCACCAGCAGGCGCACCACCAGCGGTGTTCGGCCCGCTTCCGCGGTGGGTCGGTCTTGGATCGCAGCAGGCATGTCAGGACCTCACTCGGTTGCTGGCACAGTCGTGTCGCGGCCAAGGCCGCCGGCGTCCACGTCTTCGTGACACCGGTAGAGACCGGCAGTTCGGGAAGAACTCATCGGAACACCCGAGTCTTCCTCATCACCGCCTCTGCCTCACCCCAATTTCGCCTCGTCCGTCTGACAAGGTGTCGAACGGGGAGGGCGGCAATCGACACAACGGCGGAAAAATCTCATCGGCGACGGACAGTGACCATGACGTCGCGTTCTGGATCGGGACGGCCGGGCTTCATGCGACGTTGGGGCGCTTGCGTTCGCGAGCACGTCGGGATGACGCGAACGGCACGGCGAACCAGAGGCCCGAGAAGATGACGAACGCCGCCACGCCGACGATCACCGACGGCCACTTGCCGAGGATGACCTCTGCCAGCAGCAGGACGGTGCCGGTCATGGCCAGGGCCAGGAAGGCGAGGCCGATGAGGGCGAACGTGTTGCCCGCGGCGACCACGTCCTCGCGGCGCCCCTGGCGGAACAGCACGCGGTGCCAGGCGGCCGGGGCCGTCAGGAACGCCACGGCGATCGCGGCGCAGAGGACCGTGGCCAGGTGCGTCACCCGGACGTAGGTGCCGGTGGAGGCGTATTTGTCGGTGAAAGCGATGGAGAGCAGGAAACCGAACAGGATCTGCACGCCTGCCTGCGCCACGCGCAGCTCCTGGAGCAGCTCGTTCACGTTGCGGGCGAGTCGGCGTTGCTCGGACTCCTCGGCTTCGCTCACGTCAGCAACCTACCCAAACCGGGCCGGCCGAAACGCCGATGCGGTCTCAAAAATGGCGGAGAACGGCTGATACCGCTATGCAAGAGACCCATGAGGACGTTTGCAGCCGCGCTCGCCACAACGCTCTTGTTCGCGGGTACCGGAACCGCGCAGGCCGCACCCGCGAAGGTGGCCTTCGCGTCGGGCAAGTTCGAGAGTTTCAGCGCCACGGCCACGGCCGTCACGTACGACGCCAAGGTGCCGAACGGTGCCAAGGTGATGGTGCTGGGCGTACCGACGGCGAGTGGCGGCACAACGGTGTTGTTGAAGCTCAAGGGATTGCTGCCGAACCGGGCGTACGGGGCGCACGTGCACGTGAAGAAGTGCGGGGCGACGCCGGCGGAGGCGGGACCGCACTACCAGAACGTGGCGGATCCGGTGCAGCCGTCGGTCGACCCGGCGTACGCCAACCCCCGCAACGAGATCTGGCTCGACGTGCACACCGACGACCGCGGGTTCGCCTTCACGACGTCCACTGTGGACTGGCAGTTCACCGAGCGGCACGCGCAGTCCGTCGTGCTGCACAACGAACACACGCACACCAAGCCGGGTGAGGCAGGCACCGCCGGACCGCGGCTGGCGTGTGTGAACGTGCCGTTCTAGCGGTTGATGACAAAGAAGTCAGTGACGAACGCGACCGGGTCGCCCGCGGTGTTGCGGCCGACCCAGGTCGGGTAGACGCCGTCGCCCCAGCCGGTCGAGAACGCCACGACGTTCAGCCCCGACTGCGGATCGGTGACGTTGGCCGGGCCGCGGCCGCCACCCACCTTGCCGAGCGCGTCGATGAGGTCGCAGTTGCCGACCTCGTCGTCGCTCGCCAGCCGGTCGACGGCGGGAGCGGCGGTCAGATCGAAGAACGCGCCGGTGCTCGACTTCACGTCGTAGCCGAACTCCTCGTGCATCGGCACGAGCTCGCCCGGCCGCACGGCGGGCGTCCACGAGTACGCGGGCTCGTCGCGCACGGTCAGCTTGGCGGCGGCCACGCGGTAGCCCTGGCGGAGGTCCGGGAAGCCGTCCCCGTCGACCCACGAGACCAGCGAGACCGTCACCGGGTACGTGCCCGGCTCGACGGTGGTGGTGAACGCCTCGGCGTCCTCCGGCCACACCACGAACGGGTCCGCCGCGACGAGCCTTCCGGTCGGCAGAGCCAGTTCACCCACCTGTAGCACGGCCACGACCTGCTGTTCGCCACCGCCGGTCGGCTTGCCGACGGGCCCGTCGACGAAGAACCGCTCGAACCCGGACCTGATCAGTTGAACCGCCCCCACGCCTAGGCACCTCCAGTGGCATGTTGGCAGAAGCCTCCGACACCCGATCGGGGCACCGGGTCTGTTCGCGCTGCGTGAAGTCGGCTCGACCAGAACCGCGCAGGTGCGAGGCTTTCGGGCATGGGGACGATCGAAGTGGTGCTCGGTGACATCACCGCCGAACGGGTGGACGTGATCGTCACGGCCGCGAACGAGTCGCTGCTCGGTGGCGGCGGGGTGGACGGGGCGATCCACCGCGCGGCCGGGCCCGCGCTCGCCGAGGCCGGGGCGGAGCTGGCGCCGTGCGAGCCGGGCAGGGCGGTCGCGACGCCCGCGTTCGGGCTAGCGCCGGTGAAGCACGTGATCCACACGGTGGGGCCGGTCTGGGAGGGCGGGGATCGGGGCGAGGACGAGGTGCTCACCAGCTGTTACCTGAGCTCGTTGCGGCTGGCGGCCGAGCTCGGCGCCGAAAGCATCGCGTTTCCCGCCATCGCGACCGGGGTCTACGGCTTTCCCGCGCAACGGGCGGCGCGGATCGCGGCCCGCGCGGTCCGGTCGCTGCCGATCATCGACCGGATCCGGCTGGTGGCGTTCGACGAGGAGACCTTCGAGGCGCTCACCACAGCAGTCGCTCTGGGCGACGATCGCGGCTGGTCAGTGCCGTAACCTGGAGGGCGTGTCCGTTCCAGCCACCCTCAAGATCGGCCCGTTCGCCGTCGATCCGCCCGTTGTGCTCGCGCCCATGGCCGGCATCACCAACGTGGCGTTCCGGCAACTGTGCCGCCGGTACGGGGCCGGGCTCTACGTGTGCGAGATGATCACGGCGCGGGCGCTGGTCGAGCGGGACGCCATGACCATGCACATGATCACGTTCGACGAGGACGAGCACCCGCGGTCGATGCAGCTGTACGGCGTCGACCCCCGCAACGTCGGCGAGGCCACGAAGATGATCGTGGACGAGAACCTCGCCGACCACATGGACATGAACTTCGGCTGCCCGAAGTCAACACACTGACAATCCAGGTCAGACGACGATGAGCGGCACTCGTATTCCAGCCGCATCCGCAAGCTTGGTCAGATCGCCAGGATCCGAGGTCAGCACGGCACAACCATGACTGATCGCCGCGATGACCACCGCAGCGTCGACCACATCGGACGTGCCTGACAAGGCAAGCAGACGCCCGACCGCCTCGGCCACGTCCTCCGTGAACGGAACCGATCGGCACATCCGGCGGAGCACGGCCACCGGAGCCTGTCGTGCGCTCGCTCTCCACACCTGTGCCAGTACCACGGTTGGCAACAGCGCCGGAGTACCCGAGTCGAGCACCTCGCGGCACGCACCGTAGACACGCCCCCTGGGATTGGTCTCGACGTGGATCAAAGCACCCGCGTCCAGGACCAAACCACGCATGGTCAACCCACTCGCCTCTCGTTCGGCAGGCCTAGAAGCCGAGCCAAAGCGGCAGAACGCTCCGCAGCGTCTTCCACTGCCTCGGGGAGACCTACCCCGGCTTCGGCGAGTTGTGCTCGGATCTGCGCCAGTTCCCCTGGATCCGGCTCGCCGAACCTGGCCGCGTAGTCCTGCGCCGCGGCCTGGGCTTCGGCGAGGTCGGCTGCCACTTCAGCCGCCTCTGCCAGCCACGTCGACAGCGGCACTCCAGCACGCTCGGCAGCACGCCGAGCTCGCGCGGCGACGATGTCCGGCAAGGACACACTCAACTTCTCTACCGCCATGAATCCGATACTAACGACTTCGGTGCTACCACGGTAGCACCATGAGAAGATAGTGGCGCTATAGTCAGATAGTCAAGTCGCCTAGTCGTGAGGGTTATCCATGCTGCACATCACCCTTGCCGCGAAGACACCGGCCGATGACCCGACCGACCCCTTGCAGAGAACCTTCTACGGCTGGGGAGAGGGCGATCCGGTCGAGCAGAACTGGGCGAACAACCGCGGCTGCTGGGTACTGGGAGCTCGCGCCAACCGTGAGAACTACGTGATCTTCTCGTACTACAAGGTGCACAAAGTCGTCATGGCGGCAGAGATCGACCAGATCATCGATGCTCCAGGAAGACCAGGGCGCAAGATCATCGAAGGTCGGCTCCTTTCTGCCGGACACCCCGTACACGACAGGTATGTCGGCGAGTCGACGCCACCAAGCGCTCGGGCGCGCAACCCCGTCACCTACTTCGACTCAACCGTTGGCGGCCGACTCTGTGGCTGCGGATGCGGCACAGAGATCTTCGTCGGCGACTTCGTTCGTGGTCATGAACAAACCGCACTCCATCAGCGTGTGGCGAAGATCGGCACCATCCCGGACTTCCTGCGATGGTTCGACGCAGTGCATGCAGGTCTCACGCCAACGGCAGCCTCGAGCGAAGGTGCGAGCTTGACCTTCGAAGGCAGTGTGAACCTGACCGTTGCCGATGACGGTTCGGCGACCATCACAGTCAAACCAACGCCGCGCACCTGACTGCGACGAACGCGATCGCGGTCACTCTCGGTGAAGATCGCGGCTGGTCAGTGCCGTAACCTGGAGGGCGTGTCCGTTCCAGCCACCCTCAAGATCGGCCCGTTCGCCGTCGACCCGCCCGTTGTGCTCGCGCCCATGGCCGGCATCACCAACGTGGCGTTCCGGCAGCTGTGCCGCCGGTACGGGGCCGGGCTCTACGTGTGCGAGATGATCACGGCGCGGGCGCTGGTCGAGCGGGACGCCATGACCATGCACATGATCACGTTCGACGAGGACGAGCACCCGCGGTCGATGCAGCTGTACGGCGTCGACCCCCGCAACGTCGGCGAGGCCACGAAGATGATCGTGGACGAGAACCTCGCCGACCACATGGACATGAACTTCGGCTGCCCGGTGCCCAAGGTGACGCGCAAGGGCGGCGGGGCGGCGTTGCCGTACAAGCGGGAGCTGTTCCGGCAGATCGTGCGGGCCGCCGTCCGCAACGCCGGCGACATGCCGGTCACCGTGAAGTTCCGCATCGGCATCGACGATGAGCACCTCACGTATCTCGACGCGGGACGTATCGCGCAAGACGAGGGCGCACAGGCCGTTGCGCTGCACGCGCGCACGGCGTCACAGCGTTACTCCGGCAAGGCCGACTGGTCCGCCATCGCGCGGCTCAAGGAAGCCGTGACGGGCATTCCGGTGCTGGGCAACGGCGACATCTTCAGCGCGCAGGACGCGCTCGACATGGTCGCTCGGACCGGGTGCGACGGCGTGGTCGTCGGGCGCGGCTGCCTCGGCAGGCCGTGGTTGTTCCGCGACCTGCAGGCGGCGTTCCGCGGCGAGCCGATCCCCGAGGGACCGAACCTCGGCGAGGTCGCGGAGGTCCTGCGCACGCACGCCCAGCTGCTCGCCGCCCACTACGGCGAGGACAAGGGCCTGCGCGACCTGCGCAAGCACATGGCCTGGTACTGGCACGGCTTCCCGGTCGGCGGCGACACGCGCCGGGCGTTCGCGATGGTGTCGAGCCTGCAGCAGCTGGACGACCTGATCGGGCAGCTCGACCCGACCGTGCCCTTCCCCGAGCACGCGGAGGGGCCGCGCGGGCGGCAGGGGTCCGCGGCCAAGGTGGTGCTGCCGGAGGGGTGGCTGGACGACCCCGAGGACGCCACGGTTCCGGCCGGCGCGGACGTGATGCACTCCGGTGGCTGAACGCGCTGCGGTCCTGTTCGCCTCGCTCGCGCTTCTCACGGGCTGTGCCGCTCCGGTCACGGGTTCGGCGCGCGCGGTCCAGCTGAGCGACGGCGACCGCGGCAAGTTCCGGGAGTTCTACGAGCGCCTCAACAAGGCGGGCGACGAGGGCGCGCCCCAACAGCAGAAGCTGTTGAAGGAAACGCAACATCCGGACTTCCGGCAGAAGACGTGCGATCTTCGCGGTGCCACGATCAAGGTGGAACCCACCTGGTCCACGCTTCGGACCGACGCCGACTGGGCACCCCCCGGTGAGAAGGCCCACCCGCGTGGGGACGTGTACGTCGTGGCGGTCACCGTCACGCTGCGCCAAGAGGAAGCGGTGATCGGCAGCCAGATCGGATCGCTGCACGTCGTGCTGCTCGACGACCAGGTGTACGGGTTCGCGCCCTGTCTCGGTGGCTGAGCGGGTTGTCGATCATCCAAGCTCACTTGATCGGAGCAGCTCACGGTCAACCGGACGGGGGAAATCCCGCCCCCACGCGTCCTTCTAGCTCAAGCGCCGCCTCTTGTGAGACGACACCTGGCAAGTAAGGAGGTGACCGCGATGACCGCGCTGCGACCCGAGATCGCAGAAACCCCGCCCGACGACGCCATCGTCGACCGGCAGGGTCCCGGACTGGTGGGGCTGCACGAGTCCATCGCGGCGTTGCTCGCCTCCCGCGGTCAGTGGCGTCAGGCGTACCAGCACCTGCGTTCCGCTCTCGACCTCGTCCACGCCGGCCAGGACGAGGAGCCGCACGTTCCCGAACAGCTGCGCCGCGAGGTCGACCGGCTGCGCAGGGAGCACGCCGAGGCGCGCGAGCAGAGCCTGCGCGACAGCCTCACCGACTCCTACAACCGCCGCTACCTCGACCAGCGGCTGATCGACCTGCTGGCCGAGCACGGCGCGTGCCGGCACGGGCTCGCCATCGCGTTGATCGACCTCGACTGGTTCAAGCAGGTCAACGACACCTTCGGGCACCTGCTCGGCGACCGCGTGCTGCAGCGCGTGGTCGAGCTGCTGCAGCAGGACCTCCCGGAGGACGCCTTCTGCGCCCGCTACGGCGGCGAGGAGTTCGTGCTCGTGCTGCCCCGCGCGGACGCGGCCACGGCCGTGGAGATCGCCGAGGCGGCCAGGGAACGTGTCGAGCGTCACCCCTGGCAGGAGATCGCACCGGGGCTGCGCGTCACGGTCAGCGCGGGCCTCGCCTACGAACCGCCGGCGCACGAGGCCCCCGACCGACCGGCGGTGAGCGCCGAGCAGCAGCTGCTCCGCGCCGACAGCCTGCTGTACACGGCCAAGCAGTCGGGACGCAACGCGGTGGCGTACCGTGCGGATGGACGGGTCCGCCTCGCCGGTGCGGCGGCGGGTCGGCGTGCCATCACCGAACCGCGTGTACTCGGCTACTACTGAGTGAGCTGGCTCACCCGTTCAGGGCAGACGGACTGCGCGTAATCGCGTACAGATCGCAGTCGTATCACCCGGAGTGGTCGTCAGAAGTCGGCTACATCCGTAGTATCGCGGGCGCAACTGACACGCCGGTGATGCAACCCTTGTGTCCCGGTCGTCGTCAACTCGTAATGACGAACCGCTTTTGCTTCTGACCCAGAAGGGAGATTGGGTGCCCGACGACCCCCGACGTGGTGGCCCCTCTTCCCGTGGTGATCAGGATCCCCAGCAGCAGGACCAGCCGACCGGCCGTAGACGTCGCTCGATGGAAGGCTCTGGGGGCCTGAGCGTCTCGGACCTCATCGAGCAGCACAGCAGGACGAACATCCCCCGACCCGTCCCGCCAGGCTCGCCCGACGCTCCCACGACAGGCAGGCGTGCCCTGCCCGACGCGCCCACCACCGGCAGGCGTGCCCTGCCGGACCCGCCCGCGCCCCAGTCACAGCAACCGCGGCAGCAGCCGCCCGTCGCCCACCGGCCTGGTGAGCAGACGGGTGCGCGCCCGCGGCCGCCGGTGGCAGGCCAAGCTCCTCCGCAGAACTTCACCGGTGAGCAGACCGGCAGGCGCCGTCTCCCCGACGCGCCCGCCGAGAACACCGGAACCAGGCCCAGGCCCGCTCCGAACGGCGCCTACCCGCCACCCGGCGAGC
Source organism: Lentzea sp. NPDC004782 (assembly GCF_040609115.1). NCBI lineage: Bacteria > Bacillati > Actinomycetota > Actinomycetes > Pseudonocardiales > Pseudonocardiaceae > Lentzea > Lentzea sp. NPDC004782. The sequence goes on along the minus strand of NZ_JBEXJN010000014.1, from coordinate 14,459 downwards.
AGACCGGCACGCGCCCGCGGCCGGACGCGACCGGGATGCAGCGCCGGCCGGTTCCTCCTGTCGAGCCCGGTCCCCGACGCCCCGCACCTGGTGACATGGGACCGAACCCGCGACGGCTCGCGCCCGGAGACGCGCCGTCGTCCAACGGCATCCAGCGGCCCCCGGCACCCGGGGACGTGACCGCGAACGGCATGCCGCGTCCGCAGGCGCCTGTCGACCCGCGGCGGATGCCTCCCGGTGACGTGCCGTCGTCGAACGGCGTCCCGCGACGTCCCGGCGTGCCCGAGGCGAACGGCATGCCCAGCGGCACCCTCCGCCGCCCGGCACCCGACGTGAACGGGGCGCCGCCGCGCAGGCTCGCGCCCGGCGACGCGCCGTCGTCCAACGGCATCCCGCGTCCTCCCGCACCTGGTGACGTGACCGCCAACGGGATGCCGCGCCCGCCGGCCCCCGGCCCGAAGGCGCCGGAGGGTCCGGAGGCCGGTGCACCCCGCCGCCTGCTGCCGGGCGACGCGCCGTCGTCGAACGGCATTCCGCGTCCTCCCGCACCCATGCCGCCGAACGGGGACCTGACCGGCAGGCAGCCGATGCCGTCCCGCGCGGAGTCCAGCGGACCCCGGCCGATGCCCCCGAGGGCGGAGTCGAGCGGACCCCGGCCCGCCATCGCGAACCGGCTCGGCGCCGCGCCCGGTGGCCCCGGTGCGCCCGTTCCGCCCGCGCCTCCCGCACCGGAGGAGCCCAAGGCGGACGACCCCGGACCCGAGGCGACCCAGATCGCCTCCGCGGCCGGTGTGGCCAAGGTCGAGACCCGCGAGGAGATGGACCCGACCTGCCTCACCACCGAGATGGAGGCCATCGGCGAGGACGTCAAGAAGCGCCGCGAGGTCGACCACACGCTCGCGCGGTTCTCGGCGGTCCACGACGAGCTCCTCGAGCAGGAGCGCCTGCGCAAGGAGCGGCGCGCCAAGCTCATGCCGTGGGTGAAGGACGAGGACGACCTGGAGGAGGCGACCCAGTTCGCCGATCCGGTCGCGCTCGGCGAGGGCGACGAGGACGGCGAGCTGAAGATCGCCGGCCGCACGCCGCAGCAGCGCAGGTTGATGCGCGGTGCCAAGGTCGGGGCGATCGCCGCCGCGGCCGTGGTGTTCGCGTCGACCGGCATCGGCTGGGCCGCCATGCAGTGGGCCGACTCCAAGATCCAGAAGATCGACGCGCTCGGCGGCAACTCGCAGGCCGTGCAGCAGGCCGAGAAGCAGCTCGGTGACGAGAACTTCCTGCTCGTCGGCTCGGACACCCGGGCCGGCGCGAAGCCGCAGGACAACGTCGGCACCCAGGCCGAGGAGGGTGGCGCGCGGTCGGACGTGATCATGCTCGCGCACATCCCCGCGGACCGGAAGCGCATGGTCATCGTGTCGCTGCCGCGTGACGTGCGGGTCGACCGGCCCGCGTGCCGCAAGTGGAACCCGGACAACGGCCAGTACAGCGGACCTCTCGCCCCCGAGAAGGAGGTCATGGCCAACTCCGTCTACAACGACGGCGGGCCGGAGTGCGTGGCCAACATGATGACCCAGCTGTCCGGGCTCAAGATCAACCACTTCATCAGCATCGACTTCGTCGGCTTCCGCGAGATGTCGACGGCGATCGGTGGCGTGGAGCTCTGCATCCCGAAGGCGATCAAGGACGCCGAGCTCGGCGTCGTCATCGACAAGCCCGGCAAGTACACGCTGAAGGGCGACCAGGCGCTGCAGTACGTGCGCGCCCGCAAGGTCGCCGGCGACATCGGCGGGGACTACGACCGCATCAAGCGGCAGCAGCAGTTCCTGTCGGCGATGCTGCGCCAGTTGCTGTCGAACGAGGTGCTGCTGAGCCCCACCAAGCTCAACAACTTCATCAACGCACTGACCAAGTCCACCGTCGGCGACAACATCGACGTGGCGTCGCTGCTGGAGCTCGCGAACTCGTTGCAGAGCCTCGACGCGGGCCGCGTGTCGTTCGTGACGATGCCGCACTGGACCGATGAAGGCCCGACGAAGTCGAACGACGACAACATCGAGCGGCTGAAGAACGACGAGGTCAAGGCGCTGTTCCAGACGATCATCGACGGAACGCCGCTGCCGCAGGAGAAGCCCGTCGACCCGAAGCCCGGCGAGCAGAACACCACGGCGGCCCAGCCCGGCACGGTGATCGACCCCAAGGAAGTCACCATCCAGGTGCTCAACGGCGCCCCGTCGAACGGCGGCGCGGCCGACCGGACGGCGAACACGTTGCAGCAGAAGGGGTTCCAGGTCGCGAGGCGCGGCAACGCGGACCACTCGGCGAAGACGACCATCAAGTACGCGAAGGGCAACGAGAACAAGGCCGCGACGCTCAAGGCGGCGGTGCCCAGCGCGGAACTGGTGGAGACTCCCGAGATGGGCGGCGCGGTGGTGCTCACGATCGGCGACGACTTCGACGAAAAGATCGTGGCACCGCAGCAGGGCAGCCAGCAGCAGGCCGGCAACCAGGGACAAAAGGGCAGCGATCTGTCCATTGTGAACGCGGCACAGGACCCCTGCGCGAAGTGATTCGCCTGGGGTTCACCTGCGGTTCATCCTGGCATGTCGCTGCCGCGATGGTCGGGACGTAGGCTGAGCGCCATGCGCGAGGCCTACCACGACCAGCTAGAACAGCTCGCCGACCGACTGGCCGACATGACCGGGATGGTCGCCGAGGCGATGCAGAACGCGACCGCCGCCCTGCTGCAGGCCGACCTCGGCCTCGCGGAACAGGTCATCAGCGGCGACCAGAAGGTCGACGACGTCCGCTCCAGCATCGAGGAGCAGGCATACGCGCTGCTCGCGCTGCAGGCACCGGTCGCCACCGACCTGCGCACCGTGCTCGCGGTGATCCACGCCGCCGAGAGCGTCGAGCGAATGGGCGATCTGGCCCTGCACGTGGCGAAGGCCGCACGGCGTCGGCACCCGGCGTCGGCGCTGCCGGACGACGTGAAGCCGTACTTCACCGAGATGGGCCGGATCGCGGTCAAGCTCGCCACCGAAGCGGCCGAGATCATCCGCAACAAGGACGTCGAACGCGCTCGCAGCCTCGAAGAAGAGGACGACGCGATGGACGACATCCACCGCCACCTGTTCTCGGTGATCATGGACAAGGAGTGGTCGCACGGCGTGGCTTCCGCCGTCGACGTGACCCTGCTCGGCCGATTCTTCGAGCGCTACGGCGACCACGCGGTGTCGGTCGCCAAGCGCACGGTCTTCGTCGTCACCGGCCGGATGCCCGGCTACGGTGGCGACGAGAACCTGTAGTCACTCGCGAAACTGCCCATCGCGTTCCGCCGCGAGCTCCGGATCGGCGTAGGCCTCGGAGAACTCGGCGAGCACGGTGGGCAGTTCTTCGTCCCACTCCTCGAGGGCTTCCGCCCGCGGCAGATCCCGTGCCTCGACGGTGAAGTGCGCCCACGCCCGTGCGATCTCCGGCAGCAGCGCCAAGTCCTCGTCCGAGATGTGCAGGCGTGCGGCCAGGTTCATGATCAGCACAGCGGTGAGCGAGGCCGGCCCGTACGCGACGGGATCGCGGTTCTGTTCCACCGCGGCGGAAGCGACGACGCGGGCGAACGCACGCGCGGCCTCGACGTCCGCGATCCCGTGCTGCGAGGCCAGAAACGCCTCGACCACCTCGTCCGTCCTCTTCGGACTGATGGCCGGGATCTCGTAGTCGTCGGGCACGAGCAGGCTCACCCGCGCCTCGGCGAGTGCCATCAGCTGAACGGGGTGCAGGGCCTCCTCGTCGCCGAGCAGCCCTTCCTCCGCCTCCTCGTCCGGCCCGTCGGTCCAGAACTGGTCGACGTCCGGCCACAGGCGGTCGAACACCTGCTCCGCGGTGAGCGGCGTGATCACGTTGCGGAACGCCTGAGGCGTCGAGGAGATCATGTCCTCCAGCAGCGCCGACGTGCCCTCGTCGGGAGTGGAGAACAGCTCGATCGAGGTGGCGCCCAGCACCGGCTGCCGCATGAACATCATCGTCTCGGCCACCCCCGCGCGGTCCTGGGTGAACGCGATGACTTCCACGTCTCCCAACAGGTTCGTGACGAGGAATGCATCCCGGAACACCGGCACCGCACCCGCCGTGTACCAGTCCGGCTCGGCGACACCGCGTGCCGCCAGCTCGTTCGCCACTCCCGTGACCAGCGCCCTGAGGTCGCCGTTGCCCACGCCGGCCAACGCCCGCAACGCGGTGAGAGCCTCCGGCCGCTCGATTCCGCCCAGGGCTTCGATCATCCGGCCGTACTCGGACGCGAAGGCGTCCGACCAGTCCTCGAACCGCCAGGCGCCGAGCCACAGCGTGCCGAACAGCTCACTCGCCCAGGACTCGGCCAGCAACCACGACTCGGAACGCAACGCGGCCGCCGACTCCAGCAGCGGTGCGTAGGGTGACTGCTGCTGCGGCCGGCGGCCGGGCGCCTTGCCTTGCTTCTTCTTGCGGCTCTTGCTCTGCGGGCTCACCCGCCAGAACTTAGCCGAACCGGCCGGAGATGTAGTCCTCGGTCGCCTTCTGGCCGGGGTTGGAGAAGATCTTCTCCGTGTCGTCCACCTCGATCAGCTGTCCCGGCTGACCGACACCCAGCAGGTTGAAGAACGCGGTCTGGTCGGACACGCGCGCGGCCTGCTGCATGTTGTGAGTCACGATGACGATCGTGTACTCCTTCTTCAGCTCCGTGATCAGGTCCTCGATCGCCAGCGTGGAGATCGGGTCCAGGGCGGAGCACGGCTCGTCCATCAGCAGGACGTCGGGCTGGACAGCGATGGCGCGGGCGATGCACAGACGCTGCTGCTGACCACCGGAGAGGCCGCCGCCGGGACGGTCGAGGCGGTCCTTGACCTCGTTCCAGAGGTTGGCGCCGCGCAGCGAGCGCTCGGCGACCTCGTCGAGCTCCTTCTTGTTCTTCACGCCCGCGAGCTTCAGGCCCGCCACCACGTTGTCGCGGATGGACATCGTGGGGAACGGGTTCGGCCGCTGGAACACCATGCCGATGGTGCGGCGCACCTCGACCGGGTCCACAGTGGACGCGTAGATGTCCTCGCCGTCGAGCAGCACCTTGCCCTCGACGCGGGCGCCGATCGCGACCTCGTGCATGCGGTTGAGCGACCGCAGCACGGTCGACTTGCCGCAACCGGATGGGCCGATGAACGCGGTCACGTTCTTCGGCGGCACCGCGAGCGAGACGTTCTCCACGGCGTGGAACTTGCCGTAGTAGAGGTTCAGGTCCTTGATGTCGAGTCGCTTGGCCATGTCCGCCCGCTCACTTCGTCTTCGGCGCCAGCACCCGCGAGATCACGGTCGCCAGCAGGTTGAACAGGGTGATGATCAGCACGAGCGTGATCGCCGCGCCCCAGACGCGCTCGAAACCGGCCTGCGTCGGGTTGTTGCGCTCGTTCACCATCAGCAACGGCAGCGACGCCATCGGGCCGCTGAACAGGTTGTAGTTGATGAACGGCGCGTAGGCCGCGAGAACCAGCACCGGCGCCGTCTCACCCATCACGCGGGCGAGCGCCAGCATGATGCCGGTCAGGATGCCGGAGAGGGCGGTCGGGATGACGATCTTGACGATCGTCTTCCACTTCGGGATGCCCAGCGCGTAGGAGGCCTCGCGCAGCTCGTCCGGGACGATCTTGAGCATTTCCTCGGTCGTGCGCACCACGACCGGGACCATCAGCAGCACCAACGCGATCGACACCGCGAACGCGCTGCGGCCGAGGCCGAGGTACGTGATCCACACCGTGTAGACGAACAGCGCCGCGACGATCGAGGGGACACCGGTGAGGATGTCGACCATGAACGTCGTGGCCCTGGCGAGCTTCGAACGGCCGCCGTACTCGACGAGGTAGATGGCGATCATGAGGCCGATCGGCACGGACATGATGCCGCACACGAGGCCCTGCACCAGGGTGCCGTAGATCGCGTGGTACGCACCGCCGCCCTGCTGGCGGGCCAGCAGACCGGACAGCGACTTCTGCCACCAGTCACCGTCGAGGATGACCGGGAAACCGCGCTGCACCACCGTGAAGAGCACCCACACCAGCGGCACGACGGCGATCAGGAACGCGCCCCAGACCAGGCCGGTGGCGATGCCGTTCTTGATCCGCCGGGAGGCGCTGATCGACTGGAACGTCGGCGGCGTCGCGAGGCGAGTGGGATCCGCGAGGTTCGTGCTCACTCGTACTCCTTGTGGCCGGCGACGATCGAACGCGCGATGGCGTTCACGACGAAGGTGAGCACGAACAGCACCAGACCGGCCGCGATGTAGGCACCGGCCGAGCGCGTGTCGTTGAACTCCGGCGCGGCCAGCGCGATCTTCGAGGCGAACGTCGAGCCGCCGTCGAACAGCGACCAGCCGAACGCCGACGACGTGGTGCTCAGGATGATCGCGACGGCGATGGTCTCACCGAGCGCGCGGCCGAGACCGAGCATGGAGGCGCTGACGTAACCGGCCTTGCCGAACGGCAGGACGGTCGTGCGCACGACCTCCCACTTGGTCGCGCCGAGCGCGATGGCGCCCTCGATGTGCATCCTGGGCGTGCGGTCGAAGACCTCGCGGCTGACGGCCGTGATGATCGGCAGGATCATCACCGCGACGACGATGCCCGCGGTGAAGATGGTGCCGCCGAGCTGCACGTTCACGTTGCCCTTGGCGAACAGCGGGAACCAGCCGAGGTTGGTGATCAGCCAGTTCGAGAACGGGTAGAGCACCGGGCCGAGCACGAACAGGCCCCACAGGCCGAAGACGATCGAGGGCACCGCGGCGAGCAGGTCGACCATGTAGGCGAACGGCCGGGCGAGGTTGCGCGGCGCGTACTGCGTGAGGAACAGCGCGATGCCCATGGCGATCGGCATCGCGATCAGCAGCGCCACGAGCGACACGACGACGGTGACCAGCAGCAGGTCGAGGATGCCGAACCGCAGGTTCGCCGGGTCGGTGGTGTTCCACTCGCGACTGGTCAGGAAGTTGATCTGGTCCAGCCCGAGGGACGGGATGGCCTGCAGGATCAGGAACAGGCCGATCGCCCCGATGAGGACGACGATGAAGACACCGGACCTCGTCGCCAGGCCGCGGAAGATGCGGTCACCGGGCCGAACGTGCGGTGCCTTGGTGGTTACTGGAGCTTCCGGTGTCGGGGGAATCGGAGCCTCCGTGGCGGTGGGAGCAGCCGCGACGCCCCGCTCGGCTCCGGGGGTACCGGAGCCGGCGGGGCGCTTGGCCACGACGGGATCGTTCATCACGTCAGTGTCAGTCTCAGCCGGACGTCAACCTCAGGCGATCGCACCGATGGCGGTCAGGAGCTTGTCCTGGAACGCCTTGGGCAGCGGCACGTAGCCGGCGGCCGGGAGCTGCGCCTGGCCAGTGGTGGCGGCGGTGGTCAGGAACGCCTTGACGGCCGTGGCGGTGTCGGCGTCGTAGCCCTTCGAGCAGACGATCTCGTAGGTCGCGAGCAGCAGCGGGTACGCACCGGCGGCCTTGGTGCCGTAGATCGAGTTGAGGTCGAGGACCAGGTCGTTGCCCTCACCCTTGACCTTGGCGCCGTCGATCGCCTTGCCGGCGGACTCGGCGTTCAGCTCGACCGCACCGGAACCGGTGTCGATCTTGGCGACCGACAGCTTGTTGTCCTGCGCGAACGACCACTCGACGTAGGTGACCGCACCGTCGATCGAGCCGACGGCCTGCGCGACACCGGCGGACTTCTCCTTGCCCTCGCCGACACCGCCCTTGAACTGCTTGCCGTCACCCTTGGTCCAGCCACCGGCGGTGGTCAGGTACTTCTGGAAGTTGTCGGTGGTGCCCGACTCGTCCGAGCGGTAGATGACCGCGATGTCCTTGTCCGGCAGGTTCGCGGAGCCGTTCAGCGCCTTGATGGCCGGGTCGTTCCACTTCTTGACCGCACCGGAGAAGATCGCGGCGGTGGTCTTGCCGTCCAGCACGAGGTTGTCGACACCGGAGAGCTTGTAGCCGATCGCGACCGGGCCGAAGACCAGCGGCAGGTTCCACGCCGGGTTGCCCTGGCAGCGCTTGGTGGCCGCCTCGACCTCGGCGCCCGCCTTCAGCGCGGAGTCCGAACCACCGAAGTCGACCTGGCCCGCGTTGAAGTTCTTGACACCCGCGCCGGAGCCCGAGGGGTTGTACGCCAGGTCGGCGCCGGAGCACTGCGCCTTGTACGCCTGCACGAACGCGTCGATGGCGTTCTTCTGCGCGGAGGAACCCTCGGCGTTCAGCTTGGTCTTGCCACCGCACTTGATCGGCACGGACGGAGCGTTCGAGGTGGTCTGGCCACCCGCCGCCGTGTTGTTGTCGCTGCCACACGCACCGAGCAGAAGCGCGCTGGCCGCGACGAGGCCGAGCACGGCGCCGTGCCGCTGGATCTTCACCTTGGTCCTCCACCTTGCGGAAGCATTCGCGGTTTCGCGACGGACGTCGCCGCTCGCTTCGGAAGGTAGGTAGCCATGGTGGACAGCCCACCTAGTCAGGGTGAACGGCAGGTGAACACCGAACGGGAAGTGACGGGCCACACGGCCGAAAGAGTGAGGGCGTGACCAGGGCGTATGCGTTTTGTGACGGTCCGTTGACTACCTGGCGTATTGGACGTCGGCATCCCACAGGGTGAAGCCCAGCTTGGTGTAGACCCGCACCGCCGCCGCGTTGTCCGACTCGACGTACAGCATGACCTCCTTGACCTGCTGTTCCCGCAGGTGCTGGAGGCCGGCCAGCGTCAGCGCCCTGCCGAGACCGCCGCCCTGGCGGTCGGGGTCGACGCCCACCACGTACACCTCGCCCAGCTCGGGCGTGTGCACCTTCGTCCAGTGGAAGCCCACCAGCCGGCCGTCGGCGTCGAACGCGAGCAGGAAGCCGGCCGGGTCGAACCAGTCCTCGTCCTCCTTGGCGCGAACGTCCTCGATGGACATCGAGCCCTGCTCGGGGTGCCAGTCGAACGCGCGGTGGTTCACGTAGACGACCGCGGCCTCGTCCTTGCCGGGCACGAACGGCCGGATGGTGATGCCCTCGGGCAGCTTGGGCTCCGGCAGGTCGTTCTCGACCCGCAGCCGCATCCGCAGCAGCTCGCGCACCTTGCGGTAGCCGAGCTTCGCCGCGAGCTTCTCGGCGTCCGGGTGACCGCCGTGCGCCCACACCCGCAGGGAGTCCTGCGGCAACGCCTTCACCAACGCCTCGCCCACACCCTGATGGCGGTACTTCGGGTGCACGGCGAACTCGGCGACCTTGTGGCCGCCCGAGTCACCGATCATGTCGACGTGCGCGTACCCGGCCAGTTCGCCGTTCAGATGCGCGAGGAGGTGCTTGCTGCCGGTCGCGCCGGGGCGCATCCGCAGTCGCACGGCCTCGCCGACCGGTGCCACGCCGTCGGTGCTCTCGGCAGCCTCCAGCAGCTGCCGCACCTCGGCGGCCTGGTCGGTCGTCAGCTCGTCGAACCAGCTCAGTTGCGCCACACAGGCGAACCTACCGCGCGATCAAACGCTCATCCAGAACGTGGACCGAGTCACCGATCTCGTCGACCTCGGCCATCTCGGCCGGCCGACGGGTCGAGCCGGGACGCGGAGGGCGGACGAACTTGTAGCCCACATTGCGCACCGTGCCGATCAACGCCTCGTGCTCGGGGCCGAGCTTGGCGCGCAACCGTCGCACGTGGACGTCCACAGTGCGCGTGCCGCCGAAGAAGTCGTAGCCCCAGACCTCCTGCAGCAGCTGCGCGCGGGTGAACACCCGGCCCGCGTGCTGCGCGAGGTACTTGAGCAGCTCGAACTCCTTGTAGGTGAGGTCGAGCGGGCGGCCCTTGAGGCGCGCGGTGTAGGTGGCCTCGTCGATCACGAGGTCGCCGAGCTGCAGGGCGCCGTCGCCACCGGGCTGGGAGGTGCCGCGGCGCGAGCGGACCAGGCGCAGGCGGGCGTCGACCTCGGCGGGGCCGGAGGTCGGCAGCAGGATCTCGTCGACCGACCAGTCGGAGTTGACCGCGACCAGACCGCCCTCGGTGACCACGGCCACCACGGGCACGTCCACACCGGACGAGTCGAGCAGGCGGCACAGCGAGCGGGCGCCGACCAGATCGGTGCGGGCGTCGATCAGCACGATGTCGTGCGGCCCGGCTTCGAGCAGCGCGGAGACCTCGGGACGCAGCGGGCGCACGGCGTGCGGGAGCAGTGCCAGCGCCGGCAGCACGGCCTCCGGGTCGGGGTCTGTCGTCAGCAGAAGCACGTCGATGCTCATCGCGGCGCCCTCCAAAATCGGCCGTGGTCGGCCACCTCGACCAGACCAGCGGCGTACGGTGACCGGGCCCCGTTGCCTGCGGATGACGGAGACAATACCGGTGCAACCCGAGAAAGTCCCAGGTAGAGAAGCCGTGCTCACACTTGTTTCCACAAGCGTCACGCCTGTTACATCCATGTCACACGACGGAGTGCGGTTGCACGGCGTCCACCACAAGGGTGACAACGGGCTCGCTTTCGTTGTGGGACACGGGTTCACGAACAACGTGAGCAAGCCGTACGTGGCACGGGTTCTTGCTCGTTTGGCCACGCACGCAGGCGTTGTCGCGTTCGACTTCCGCGGTCACGGACGGTCCGAGGGGCGCTCCACGGTCGGCGCGGACGAGGTCCACGACATCGAGGCGGCCGTGCGGACGGCCCGCGAGCTGGGGTACCGCAAGATCGCCACGGTCGGGTTCTCGATGGGCGCCTCGGTCGTGCTCCGGCACGCCGCGCTGGGCGGGACCAAGCCAGATGCCGTCGTCTCGGTGAGCGCTCCTGCCAGGTGGTGGTCACGGGAGACCGCGCCGATGCGGCGGGTGCACTGGCTGCTGGAACAACCGCACGGCAAGCTCGCGGCGCGGGCGATGGGGGTTCGGCTGGGTGACAGCTGGGTACAACCGCCCGAGAGTCCGCTGGAGGTGGTGCACCGCATCGCGCCCACCCCGCTGCTGATCGTGCACGGTGAGCTGGATCACTATTTCGGTGTGGAACACGCGAGGTCACTGCACCGCGCGTCCTCAGGACATGCCGAGCTGTGGATCGAGCCCGGCATGCGGCACGCGGAATCAGCCGCGACTCCAGACCTGGTAGACCGGATGGCGGCATGGATCGCCGGCGAAGTCGAGGACGAGGAATGACTGCGCACACCCCTGCACGACCGCGGAAGAAGTCCCGACGCGGGAAGTTCCTCATCATCACGGTGATCGTGCTGGGCCTGCTGCTCGTCGCCGCCGACTTCGCGCTCGCCGCGGCCGGCGAGTACCAGATCGCCCAGCGCATGCGGGAGAAGCTGCAGCTCAACGAGGACCCGTCGGTGCGCATCAACGGCTTCCCGTTCGTGCTGCAGGCGATCCGCGGCGACTACAAGAGCGTGGAGATCCGCGCGTCCGGCGTGCCGATCAAGAACGAGCAGCAGGGCGTCGACCTGCGCGACCTCGACGTCGAGGCCAACCTGCACCACACCCGCGTCGAGCTGTCCGACCTGCTCGCCGGCAACGTCTCCAAGGCGACCATCGACGAGGTCGAGGGCAGCGTGAAGATCAAGGCGCTGGACCTGAACCGGCTCGCGAACCAGGTCACGCCGTTCGACAAGCTCTCGATCGAGCCCGACAACCGCGTCGCCACGCCCACTCCCGCCGACCCGAAGGCGCCCAAGACCACCGCGGCGATCAAGCTCTCCGGCCAGACCAACGTCGCCGGCAAGAACGTCACGCTGAGCGCCTACGGCCAGATCGCGCTGGTCAGCGGCGCCATCCAGATCAACATCGACGACGTCGAGCTCGACGACGCCTCGCTCAAGCAGATCGTCCCGCAGCTGCGCCAGGCGCTCGCGATCAAGATCGACCCCGGCAAGCTGCCGTTCGGGGCGACCCCGACCGCCGTCGAGGTGGAGAGCGGTGCGTTCAAGCTGACCGGCCAGATCACGGATGTACCGTTGGTCCAACGATGACCGGTGTGTGGGCGCTGCTGGGCGCGCTGGCCGTGGCCGGCGCGGTCGGAGTGCTGCTCAAGATCCGGGAGGGCCGCATCTCCCGCCGCGACGCTGCCACCGACCTGCCCGCTCCCGTGCGCGACCTGCTCGCGCCGGGAGTGACGCTGGTCCAGCTCTCCACCACGTTCTGCGCGCCGTGCCGCCACGCGAAGGTGATCCTGCGCGACCTCGCCGACCGCACCGACGGCCTCACGCACGCCGAGCTGGACGTGACCGACCTGCCGGACGTCGCGGCGCAGTTGGGCGTGATGCGCACGCCCACGACGCTGGCCCTCACGGCCGACGGTGTCGAGGTGTTGCGAGTCGGTGGCGTGCCGAAACGCGACTCGTTGCTCGCCGCCCTGCGCCCGCATTTGCCCTGATCCGGTCGAGTGAACGTGCGTTGTTCCACCCAGTGGACATACCTCCCGGACCGAGGGATTGAGGGCTACCCTCGCTGGCATGACCATGCTGCTCACGAAGCGACGCGCGGTTGACCTGTGCCGCGTGCGCAGCAGCCTGTGTCGCACGACGAGCTGACTGGGCCGCTTGACGCCCACCAGCTACCTCTGACGGACTGAATGTCTCCTCGTCCGAATGTCCGGAGGTCGTCGTGCTCAAAGATGTCCCGGTAGACCCGCGCGGACCGCGCTTCTCCGCCTGGATGACCACCGTCATCCTGGCCGTCGTACTGCTCACCGGCTGGTGGCGCCTGCTCGCCGCCCAGACGGTGCTCTTCGCGATGTGCGCGTTCATCTCGCTGAAGCTCAACCCGTGGGGTCACGTCTACCGCTTCGCGATCCAGCCACGCCTCACCCCGACCACCGAACGCGAGGAAGCGGCCCCGCTGCGCTTCGCCCAAGGAGTCGGCTTCGTGTTCGCGCTGATCGGCACCCTCGGCTACGCCACGGGTCTGACCGCGCTGGGAGTCGTGGCCACCGCCCTCGCACTGGTGGCAGCGCTGCTCAACGCCGCGCTGGGCCTGTGCCTCGGGTGCGAGATGTACCTGCTGCTGCGCCGGTTCGCACCCGCCCTCGCTCGTCCGCAATCGCAATAAGCCCAGTACTACAACAGGAGCAACGTCCCATGAGCCGTGAGAACGTGCTGGTCTCGGCCGCCTGGTCCGAGGAGAACCTCCAGACGCCCGGCGTGGTGTTCGTGGAGGTCGACGAGGACACCACCGCGTACGAAGGCGGGCACATCCCCGGCGCCGTGCGCATCGACTGGAAGACCGAACTCCAGGACCCGATCCGCCGCGACTTCGTCGACCGCGAGGGCTTCGAGAAGCTGCTCTCGGCCAAGGGCATCTCCAACGACGACACCGTGATCCTCTACGGCGGCAACAACAACTGGTTCGCCGCCTACGCCTACTGGTACTTCAAGCTCTACGGGCACCAGGACGTGAAGCTGCTCGACGGCGGCCGCAAGAAGTGGGAGCTCGACGGCCGCCCCCTCGACAAGGAGGAGGTCACCCGTCCCGCGACGTCCTACAAGGCGCAGGAGCAGGACCTCTCCATCCGCGCCTTCCGCGACGAGGTCGTCGACGCCATCGGCAACAAGAACCTCGTCGACGTCCGCTCGCCCGACGAGTTCTCCGGCAAGCTGCTCGCCCCGGCCCACCTCCCGCAGGAGCAGGCCCAGCGCGCGGGCCACATCCCGTCGGCCGTGAACGTCCCGTGGTCGAAGGCGGCCAACGAGGACGGCACCTTCAAGTCCGACGAGGAACTGCGCGAGATCTACGCCGAAGCGGGCTTCGACGGCTCCCGCAAGACCATCGCGTACTGCCGCATCGGCGAGCGTTCCTCGCACACCTGGTTCGCCCTGCGCGAGCTGCTCGGCCACGAAGACGTCAAGAACTACGACGGTTCTTGGACGGAGTACGGCTCGCTCGTCGGCGTGCCGATCGAACTCGGTTCCGGCAAGGAGGCCTGATTCCCATGTCTGACTCATGCGGCGCGCCCGTGCAGGGCGGCTCCATCGACGTTGCGACCACCGAAACCGTGCTGCAGGGCAAGGTCGTGGCCGACGGTTCCCCCGTCGGCGGCGCCTACGTCCGCCTGCTCGACTCGTCCGGCGAGTTCACCGCCGAGGTCGTCTCCTCTCCCGAGGGCGACTTCCGCTTCTTCGCCGCGCCGGGGAGCTGGACCGTTCGCGCCCTGCACCGCAGTGGCAACGGGCAGGCCGACGTTTCGGCTGACGGGCCCGGCATCCACGCGGTGGAGATCGCGGTCGCCTGACAGTTCTGGTTGGTATGACGAAGGCCCCGGCGGTTGTGCACCGCCGGGGCCTTGTTTTGGTCACCTCGCGTTGGTGGTTGCGTTCAGGGCCGATGACGGGACGGGTCATTTCATCGCCGCTTCGCGACGCTCGCGATTGGGGCTTGACTTCGGGGCCCTTGCGAGGCGCTGGTCGGCCTTCAAAAGCCGGGCTGAAAAGAGCCCGGCCGATCCGAGCACGGTAGCAC
>NZ_JBEXJN010000013.1:113481-178055 GCF_040609115.1 Lentzea sp. NPDC004782 | reverse complement strand
TGTTACGACAGTGGTTTCTCGCGTATACCTTTCCGGTTCGCTTGCCAGACCCAACCCATTCGACAGTGCTGAACCGTCCTGGCTTTGTCAGGGCTGCTCCCGCTTTCCCGGCGTCTCCCGGGTCCACTGCCCTCAGCTATCACCATCATGATGCGACATAACAGCGTCGGCGGTCTTTCACCTCCGAATTGGTTGATAGCGCCTCGTGGCGCACGCCGGGGAAGGCGCAGCCCTTGTCGCGGGCGACGAGGACTCTGCGGATTCCGGCGGGGAAGCTGCGGGTCTTGCGGCCGATGTCCATCGGCTGCGACCGCTCACCCAGCACCAGCGGAATGATCCCCGCATCGCAGGCGAGCTTGCGGACCTGCTCGACCGGAACACGCTCGCCGTTGTCCAGCATGCCCTCGCCGAGCTGCCCGGCCAGGTCCTCGTAGCGCACCGTCACCGTCAGCGTCACCGGCTCACCACCATGCTCGGGCAACTGGTCCGCACGCAGCATGAGGTCCACCAGCTCGGCCAGCGCATCGCCCTCACGCTCGGCACGCGAGCGCGGGTCCGGGCCTTCCTCGGCCGTGGTGGGACGGGGCTTGGCCAGCGGGTCGAGCAGCGCCTCGTACTTGGCGCCGGTGACCTTGTCCAGCCTCGCCCGAATCTCCAGGCAATCGCCCTTCCAGCGCATCACATGCTGGTTGACCTGCCGCGCGGGTTCGCGGTCGCGTGGTTCCGGGTCGTTCTGCAAGAGTGCGTAGGTCAGCTTGCGGCCCAGCGTCCGCACCGCGACCGGATCATGCTCGCGGGCGAGATCGACCACGGTCTGCTCGTACTCGGCGGGCAGATCCTTCATCACCTCGGCCACCACCGCGACATGCTCCACCGACAGCACACCCTCGGCCGCCGCCGACGCGGTCACCGGAAGAGCAGGCGCGATCTCGCTACCGGTCAGCGTAATCCCCGGCCCCAGTAGCCCGGCATTGGCCACCCACTGCTTGGCGGTATTCCGGCTCCAGCGGAGCGCGTGCTGCAACAGCTGCGGCAAATCCTTATAGCCAAGTTCACTGGCGGCGCCACGCCGATTCAACTCGGCAACCTTGCGCATCACCGCATACTGACGAGCCTGAAGATCCGCTACCTCCTCGACGAGGTGGCTCAGCACCTCGCCGGTGGAAAGGAGTGGAAGGTCAGGTTCGATCACGTGTTCTAATCTACCGCAAGATCACGAGACAGTAACGGCTAAATCAATACACAAAAGTGTGAACCGCCCGCCCGAACCCTGAAGCGACGACGAAGCCGAGCCCGTAAAGGCCTGATGCCGACCCCGGTAAGCGGTATGACGTGACGTTCCCGGCCAGCGCAACCACGCACGCTCGCGATTGGGGCTTGACTTTGGGTGCGAGGTGCTACCGTGCTCGGATCGGCCGGGCTCTTCTCAGCCCGGCTTTTCAAGGCCGACCAGCGCCTCGCAAGGGCCCCGAAGTCAAGCCCCAATCGCAATCGTCGCGAAGCGGCGATGAAATGACCCGTCCCGTCATCGGCCCTGAAACGCAACCACCACGCTCAGCAGGACGCCTCACCGCACCACGGCGCGAGCGGTCAGCCCGTCGGGTCCTGGCGGGCGATGGCGAAAGCCGGGTTGCCCTCCGAGTCCTCGCGCACGTCGAGGACCTTGTCGTCCAGGTACTGGGCTGCCGCCGGCTCCATGATGACCTTGGCCCCCGCGGGCGCCGCCACCACCTCGTCGCCGTCGACGGGCTCGCTCAGGGACAGTTCGAGGGCGGCTTGACTGTTGTTGTCGGTGGCCAGGGCGAAGCGCAGGCCGACGCCGTCGTCGGTGGCGGCTGACTGTGACGTCAGCTCGTTGATGACCTCGGCAGCCATCGGCGTCACTTCGAGCATGTCGGCCCCTTCAGGCAGGAAACAAGAAACTCGTCCGGTGTTCCCTGCCCGGCAGAACTTCAACCCCCTTTCGGCGAAGTATCTAGGCGACGCGGTGGGCCGGGCGGGGCGTCTCGCTGCGGACGTGGCCGCACGCCGAGCAGACGCGCTGGACCGGGATCAGGTCGGCCACCAGGCGCCACGAGTCGGCGAACGACGGGGGCTGCTGGCCCGGCAGCAGCAGGCTGTCGAGCGCCTCCACGCGGCGGCGGCCCTTCTCGCGGCTGCGTTCCACCGGGTCGCGGCGGTGGGCCAGGGCGCGTGACTCCGCCCGTGCGCGCTCGCCCTCAGAGGTGAGAGCGGCCCGAGAACGCCGCGAGTTCACCAGGGCGTTGCGGCGGTTCACGCGGAACCACTCGCCCAGCGACATGCCGGTTAAAGGCGGGCGGGCGAGGCGCGCGCCGTCGTCGGTCCACACCATCATCCGGGCGCGCAGGAACTCGTGCGCCACCTGCGCGCGCGAGCGCGGGCGGCCCTGGCGGGTGCCGTCAGGGCGTTTGTCGATCGCGACCAGCACGGCGTCGATGCTCCACCCGGCCTTGAACCACGGCTCCAGCGTGCGGCGCACCCACCGGCGGTCGGCGTCGGGCCACGAGGCGCGCGTGCACAGCGACTCGACGGCGATGTCCACGTCGGCGTCGGTGGAAGGCACCACGCGGCCCGGCCAGCGACGGGGATCGATCTGCATCGGAACCTACCTCCTGCACCACAGACGAACATCTGTTCGACATGGTGCCACGGAGGTCTGACAAAAACCGAGCACCTGGCCTCTGAACAGGCAAAACATCACGCCACAAGCACCGCTGCACCCGTCACGCGGCCCGCACGGAGGTCCGACAGGGCCAGGTTCGCCGACCGGAGCGGATACGGCTGCACGGCCACCGACAACCGGTGCGAAGCGCAGAACGACAGGAACTCGGCGGCGTCGGCACGGGTGTTCGCGGTGACCGACCGGACCTGCCGCTCCTGGAACAGGTGCCGCTGGTAGTTCAGGACCGGCACATCGGACAGGTGGATCCCGGCGATCGCCAGCGTCCCGCCCCGGTCCAGCGCCTCCAGACAAGCAGGCACCAACGTCCCCACCGGCGCGAACAGCACAGCCGAGTCCAACGGCACAGGAGGCGCCTCGGCTGACGCCGACGACGCACCCAGCGACAACGCCAACGCCCGCGCCGAAGCGGACCGGGTCACCACGTGCACCTCGTACCCGCGAGCGACGGCGACCTGCGACGCCAGATGCGCGGACCCGCCGAACCCGTAGATCCCCAACCGCCCACCGTCAGGAACCTCGGCCCGCTGCAACGCCCGGTATCCGATGATCCCGGCACACAACAAGGGCGCCAGATCCTCGGACGAGTACCCGGAAGGCAGCCGTAATGCATAAGGAGCCGGAACGACCGCATAAGACGCATAACCGCCGTCAGCGTCCCACCCGGTGTACAACGACGACGGGCAAAGGTTCTCGGAGCCGCGCAAACAGAACCGGCAAGCCCCGCACGTGTGCCGCAACCAGGCGATTCCGACCCGCTCACCAACGCGGAAATCCCCCGCCGCGACCACGACCTCGCCCACGACCTGATGTCCGGGCACGACCGACAACCGGTGCACGGGAAGATCGCCGTCCACCACGTGCAGATCGGTCCGGCACACGCCGCAGGCGAGCACCCGGACCAGCAGCTCACCCGGTGCGGGCGACGGCACCGGCACATCGGCAAGGCGCAGCGGCGTGGTCTGCCACGAGAGCATGATCTCCAGGTTAGCCTCCGGAAATGACCCACTACGAGCCCCACGACGACGTCACCGGCAACAAGATGAACTGGCTGCGCGCGGGAGTCCTCGGCGCCAACGACGGCATCGTGTCCACCGCGAGCCTCGTCGTGGGCGTCGCGGGCGCCACCACGGACAAGGCGCAGATCCTCGTCGCGGGCCTCGCCGGCCTGTTCGCCGGCGCGCTGTCCATGGCCAGCGGCGAGTACGTCTCGGTGAGCAGTCAGCGCGACGCCGAACGCGCCGTGCTCGCCAAGGAACGCCAGGAGCTCAGGGAGATGCCGGAGGAGGAACTCGAAGAGCTCCAGAAGATCTACGAGCAGAAGGGGCTGGACGAGGCGACCGCGAAGGAGGTCGCGAAGCAGCTCACCGCGCACGACGCCCTGGCCGCCCACGCCGAGGCCGAGCTGCACATCGACCCGGACGAGCTGACCAACCCGTGGGGTGCCGCCATCGCGAGCTTCATCTCGTTCACGATCGGCGCGCTGCTCCCGCTGGCGGCGATCATCCTCAGCAGCGCCACCCTGCGCGTCCCGGTCACGGTCGTCGCGGCCGTCCTCACCCTCGCGCTGACCGGTTTCGTCAGCGCCAGGCTGAGCGGTGCGCCGAGGCAGCGCGCGATCATCCGCAACGTCGTGGGTGGACTGATCGCGATGGGCGTCACCTACGGGATCGGCGCGTTGGTCGGGCAAAGCATCGGATAGCGCCGAACTGGGTATTGCCACCGCATGAGTGAAGAACGCGGCGCATACGTCCCCGAAGACCTGGACTACGAAGGACTCGACGAGGACAACCTCAAGAAGGACCCGCTGGAGGAGGGCATGGACCCGCCGGAGGGCTGGGCCGAGTCGAACAAGTACGGGATGACCGAGTACGAGCAGGCCCACCCGAGGCCGCTCGACGAACGTCTCGCAGAAGAGCGCGGCGAGGACGACGAGACGGGTGCATGATCGAAGCATGAGCCTCGGCATCCCGGAGAAGATCACGGCGTTGCTGTTCGACCTCGACGGCGTGCTCACGAGCACGGCGGTCCTGCACCGCAGGGCGTGGAAGCAGACGTTCGAGGACATGGGCCAGCCGTTCAGCGAGCAGGACTACCTGGCTCACGTGGACGGCAAGCCGCGCTACGACGGTGTCCGCAGCTTCCTGGCCTCGCGCGGTCTCACGCCGCCGGAGGACGAGATCCGCCGCATCGGCGACCGGAAGAACGACCTGGTCAACCAGATCATCGACGAGGAGGGCATCACGCCCTACCCGGGTTCCGTGCGCTACCTGCAGGCGGTGCGCCAGGCCGGCGTTCCCATCGGGGTGGTCACGTCGTCGGCCAACGCGATGCGCGTGCTGCGCGCGGGCAACCTGCTGGACTACGTGGACGCGCTGGTGGACGGCAACGTCATCACCGCGTCGAACCTGAAGGGCAAACCCGCCCCCGACTCGTTCCTCGAAGGTGCCAGAAGGCTCAAGACGCCACCGGAGCAGGCCGCCGTGTTCGAGGACGCGCTCGCGGGCGTGAAAGCAGGCCACGACGGCGGTTTCGGGTTCGTCGTCGGGGTGGACCGCGGCCACCAGGCGGACGCGCTCAAGACCAACGGCGCCGACGTGGTCGTCGACGAGCTGGACGAGCTGCTGTCATGAGCTACACGATCGAACCGTGGGCGCTGCGCTGGCAGGGCCTCGCCGTGGACCAGCTGCACCGGACCGAGTCGACGTTCGCGCTGGCCAACGGCCACATCGGCCTGCGCGGCACGCTGGACGAAGGCGAACCACGCGGCCTGCCCGGCACGTACCTCAACGGCTACTACGAGGAACACCAGCTGCCGTACGGGGAAGCGGGCTACGGCTACCCCGAGGCCGGCCAGACCGTCGTCAACGTGACCGACGGCAAGATCATCCGGTTGCTGGTCGAGGACGAGCCGCTGGACATGCGCTACGGCAACGCGATCGAGCACGAGCGCGTCCTCGACTTCCGCTCCGGCACGCTGCGCCGCCGCACGGTCTGGGAGTCCCCGACCGGCCGCCGCGTGATCGTGCGCAGCGAACGGCTCGTGTCGTTCACCCAACGCGCGGTCGCCGCGATCCGCTACGAGGTCGAGCCGATGGACGACGTGCAGCTCGTCGTCCAGTCCGACCTGCTCGCCAACGAGCCGACCATCCACCGCACCAACGATCCCCGCGTCGCCGCCGCCCTGGACGCCCCGCTGGTCAACGACTTCACGATGGCCGAGAAGTCGCGGGCCGTGCTGTGCCACCACACCAAGGTGTCCGGTCTGCGGATGGCCGCCGCGATGGACCACGAGGTCGACGTGGACGGCGGTCTCGACATCCGCACGGAGATCCGCGCCGAGGCCGACCTGGCGAGGTTCACCGCCGCCGTCGACGTGCAGGCGGGCAGCTGTCTCAAGCTCACCAAGTACCTCGGCTACGGCTGGTCCGGCAAGCGCTCCACACCGGCGTTGCGCGCCCAGGTCGAGGCCGCGCTCTCCGGTGCGTGCCAGACCGGCTGGGAAGGTCTGCTCCAGGAGCAAAAGGAGTTCCTGGACGACTTCTGGCAGGTCGCCGACATCGAGATCGAGGGCGACGACGAGCTCCAGCAGGCGATCAGGTTCGCGTTGTTCCACATCCTGCAGGCCGGTGCCCGCGGCGAAACCCGTGCCATCCCCGGCAAGGGTCTCACCGGACCGGGCTACGACGGGCACGCGTTCTGGGACACCGAGATCTTCGTGCTCCCGGTCCTCACCTACACGCTGCCCGACGCCGCCCGCGACGCGCTGCGGTGGCGTCACTCCACTTTGGACAAGGCCCGCGACCGGGCGAAGGTGCTGGGGCTCAAGGGAGCCGCGTTCCCGTGGCGGTCGATCAACGGCGCCGAGTGCAGCGCGTACTGGCCGGCGGGCACGGCGGCGTTCCACGTCTCCGGCGACGTCGCGTACGCCACCCAGCAGTACCTCGACGCCACCGGCGACGAGTGCTTCGACCGCGACCAGGCCACCGAGATCCTCGTGGAGACCGCACGGCTGTGGATGTCGCTCGGCCACCACGACCAGCACGACGGGTTCCGCATCGACGGCGTGACCGGCCCGGACGAGTACTCGGCGATCGTCGACAACAACGTCTACACCAACCTGATCGCCCAGCAGAACCTGCGCGCCGCCGCCGACGCCGCGGACCGCAATCCTGGTCATGCCACCGATGAGGAGATCGCCGCGTGGCGCCGGGCCGCCGACGCGATGGCGATCCCGTACGACGAGATGCTGCAGGTGCACCCGCAGGCGGACAACTTCACCAAGCACGCGGAGTGGGACTTCGAGAGCACCCCGCCGGACAAGTACCCGCTGCTGCTGCACTTCCCGTACTTCGACCTGTACCGGCGGCAGGTCGTGAAGCAGGCGGACCTCGTGCTCGCCATGCACGTGCGCGGTGACGCGTTCACGAAGGACCAGAAGGCCCGCAACTTCGCCTACTACGAGGCACGGACCGTGCGCGACTCGTCGTTGTCGGCGGGCACGCAGGCCGTGCTGGCGGCGGAGGTCGGCCACCTGGGCCTCGCGTTCGACTACCTCGTCGAGGCCGCCTACACCGATCTCCACGACCTGCACGACAACGTCAACAACGGCCTGCACATGGCCTCGCTGGCGGGTGCGTGGATGGCGCTGGTCGCCGGGTTCGGCGGCATGCGCGACCACGGCGGCGAACTGACCTTCGCGCCGCGACTGCCGGAGTCGCTCACGCGGTTCTCGTTCCGGATGTGCTTCCGCGGCACGAGGATCTCCGTCGACGTGAGCGACACCGAGGCCACCTACCGGATCGTGGACGGCACCGAGCTGAGGACGAAGCACCACGGCGAGCCGATCACGATCACCGCCGACGAGCCCGTGACCGTGCCGATCCCGGCGGCTCCCGAGCTCGAACGACCGAGGTCGCCATTCGGCCGGGAGCCGCGCCGGCACTAGGCCAGGCGCGCCGGCCGTCGATGAAGGGCGCCTTCCTCCACCTGGGGTCGATGAAGGAGCCCTTCATCGACAGCGACCGCGCCGCGCACCAGTGGAGGCTCACAGGTCCAGCACCACTTTCACGTCGCCCGGCCGCTGCTCGAACGCCTCCACATAGGACTCCAGCGGCACCCGCCGGGTGATCATCCCGGACAGCCAGGCGTCGTCCGCGCGGTCGAGCACCGCCGCGGCCTCCCGGTAGTGCCGCACGTTGGCGTTGACCGTCCCGAACACGATCCCGTTGCGCAGCACCAGATCCCGGTTCGCCCGGCCGAGGTCGACCGGAACCACCTCGGTGGACGGCACCCCGGTCAGGCACACCAGGTCGCGCCCGAGCAGCCGGGCGACGAGACCGGGCGCGCCAGTTGCCTCGATCACGACCGGGTGATCGGGCAGCGTGCGGTGGTAGGTCGCGCCCAGCGACTCGACCAGCGCGGGCTTCGGGCCGTCCGCCGCGAGATCGAACACGTGGACGTCGAGCCCGCGTTGCACCCCGATCAACGCCGCCAGCAGCCCGATCGGCCCCGCCCCCGTCACGAGCACGCTCTCGAACGGGACCAGCGCCAGCCGGTCCAGCCGCTCCCACGCCTTGACCACCACCGAGGCCGGCTCCACGAGCACACCTGTCGAGGAACTGACACCCACGGCGTATTCGGACGGGACTGTCCACAACGTCGAGCCGTAGCCGTCGAGGGCGGTGATGCCGCGTTCGGTGTACTGCCCGTTCCGGCACATGTCGAACTCCCCGCGCGCACATGCCACGCACGGCACCGGATCCGGCCGCCGCACCACCCCGGCCACCAGCGCCCCCGGCTCGAAGCCCGGCCCGCTGATCACCCGTCCCAGCGACTCGTGCCCGATCACGAGCTTTCCGCCCGTGCCGAACTCTCCGCGCACGATCTCGCGGTCCGTCCCGCAGATGCCGACCGCCAGGCCCTCGACCAGCAGCTCGCCCGGTCCGGGCTCCGGATCGGGCAGTTCGGTCAACGACAAAGAGCCGGGTCGTGCAAGATCCACCGTCAACGCGCGCATGGGAACCATTCTTGACATATCAACACGATCACGCTGACCATGGGAGCGCTCTCACGCCCCTGTCTCAGTGAGGAGATAGTCCGATGCGCAAGCTCCTGCTGCTCGCGACATCGGCCCTACTTGGGCTGACAACGATGTCCGCACCAGTGCACGCGGCTCCGCCGAACCTGCTCCCGCTCACCGTCACGAACAACTCCGGCCGCGGCGACGCCGTGTTCCTGTACGTCACGGGTGAGATGAACGGCCGGCTCGGGTACGTCAACGCGAACGGTCAGTTCACCGCCTGGTCCGGCGGCGCGGTCCCGCCCGTGCCCGCGCCGGACGTCTCGATCCCCGGCCCGGCCAACGGCGGCAGCCGGACCCTGCAGATCCCGATCAACCTCGCGGGCGGCCGGCTCTACATGTCCTTCCGGGACAAGTTGAGGTTCGGTCTCGTGCCGGGCGGCCTGGTGCAGCCGGCGCCGTGGGCCGCCGGTGACCCGAACCGCGACATCCTCTTCGACTGGAGCGAGTTCACCTACAACGGCGGTGGGTTGTGGTTGAACAGCTCGCAGGTCGACATGTTCGCCGTCCCGCACGCGGTCGAGGCGACGTCCCAGGCCGGCACCACCAGGAAGACCGGCCAGCTGGTCGCGGGAGGACGCAACCGCGTCTTCGACCAGCACCAGCAGCTCGGCGGCGACTGGGCGCGGTTGATCTACACGCGCAGTGACGGCACCCGCCTGCGCGTCCTGAACCCCAGCAAGGGCCTCGACGCGGGCGTGTTCTCCAGCTCGTACTTCTCCAGCTACGTCAGCAACACGTGGGCGACCTACCAGGACACGCCGCTCACCGTGGTGCCGTACCAGAACGAGCCGAACCGCAAGTTCACCGGCCGCACCAGCGGTGGCGTGCTGCGGTTCACCGACACGGCGGGCCAGCAGGTCGCGTCGTTCGAGCAGCCGTCGACGCGGGACGTCTTCAACTGCGACGGCCGGCTCGCCGCGCCGAACAACGACGTCGGTGCGATCTCCCGGTCGCTGTGCGCCGCGCTGAACCGCTCGACGCTCGGGTTCCTCCACACCCAGCCGACGTACGACGCGAGCCAGTTCTACACGCGGTCGATCACCAACCACTACTCGCGGATCGTGCACGCCAACATGGTGGACGGCAAGGCGTACGGGTTCGCGTTCGACGACGTCGGCGCGTTCGAGTCGCTTGTTCACGAACCGAACCCGAGTTCGGCAAAAGTCACGCTGACAGCATTCTGAACCGAAGCGTTCTTGCTTTTGATCGACTTTCGCTCCACTGTGATGAGACGCCGTCGCCGCGGCTCTCGTCACAGTGGAGTCGTCGTGTGCGTACAGGTCCTGATGGTCGAAGACGACGAGCGAATCCGGCAGGCGTTGAGCCTCGCCTTGTCCGACGAGGATTTCACCGTTGACGAGGCCGGTTCGGGGGAAGAGGCGTTACGGCGTTTGGAGACCGAGTCGTTCGACGTGATGCTGCTCGACCTCACGCTGCCCGGCATGGACGGCCTGGAGGTCGTGCGGACCCTCAGATCCCGCGGTGACCTGCCGATAATCGTCGTGACCGCCCGCACCGACGCCCGTGACGTGATCGCCGGGCTGGAGGCGGGCGCGGACGACTACGTCACGAAACCGTTGATGGCGAGTGTTCTCGCGGCGCGGATCCGCGCGTTGTTGCGGCGCCGCGGACCCGGCCGGGAAACCGTTCGGATCGGCGATCTGGAAATCCGTCCGCAGGAAGGACTCGTGCACCGAGCGGGCGAACGCGTTCACCTCACCAGAACAGAATTCCGGCTGCTGCTCGAACTCGCTGGTGCGGGCGGCCGAATCGTCACCAGGGAACAGTTGCTGCAAAAGGTTTGGGGCTACGACTACTTCGGCGACACCCGCCTGCTCGACGTGCACATAAGGAGACTGCGCCGCAAGATAGAGGCCAACCCCGACGAGCCGGCGTTGCTGCTGACGGTGCGCGGCACCGGGTATCGGATCCGCTCGTGAGACTCACGCTGCGCTGCCGGGTGACGCTGTCGTTCGGCTTCGGCCTGCTGGCCGTGACGAGCGTGCTGGCGTTCGCGACCTGGAACCTCGCCTCGGGGTACATGCTGCGGCAACGGGAGGCGAGCGCGACGCGGCAGGCCGAGGTGAACGTGCGGCTGGTGGAGAAGTCGCTGTCCTCACCGGGACTGGACGAGCTGCTGACCGGGCTCACCACCGGCCCCGACTCGTCGATCCTGGTGCTCACCCCGACGGGGCTGGTGTCGGCGGGCCGCGAGGTCGAGCCGTCCGAGCTGCCGGCGGAGCTCGTGACACACCCACCCGGCCAGCAGCGGATCACCGTGGAGGGGCTGTCCGTCATCGCCGTGACGCTTCCGGTGGCGGGCAACGCCGTGTACGTGGAGCTGTTCCCGTTGCAGCAGCTGGACCGGACGTTCGGGTTCCTCGGCGCGGTGCTGATCGCCGGCACGATCGGGTCGGCGCTGCTCGGCGCCGCGCTGGGTTCGTGGGCGTCGAAGCGGGCGTTGAAACCGCTGGCGGAACTGAGCTCCGCCGCGGGGAGGATCGCCGGCGGTGACCTCGGCGCCCGGCTGCCCGACCAGGACGACCCGGACCTGGCCGCGCTGGCGGCGAAGTTCAACTCGACGGCGCACGCGTTGGAGCAACGGGCGTTGCGGGACGCCCGGTTCGCCTCGGACGTGTCGCACGAGCTGCGGTCGCCGTTGACGACGATGGTCAACGCGGGTGCGGTGCTGCGTCGCCGCCGCGAGCACCTGCCGGGCACCGCCGGGACCGCGCTGGAGCTGCTCACCTCCGAGGTCGACCGGTTCGCGCGGATGGTCGTGGACCTGCTGGAGATCTCCCGCGCCGACCAGACCGACGACCCGCCACCGGAGGAGATCGCGCTGGACGCGTTGGTGCGCAACGTGATCGCGACCCGCACCGAGGTGCCGATGGAGCTCGAACCGGCGGTGGTGCGGGGTGACCGGCGGCGGCTGGACCGGGTGCTGACGAACCTGCTGGACAACGCCGAGCGGCACGCGGGCGGGGCGGTGCTGGTGTCGGTGCGCAGGCGGGGCTCGACGGTGCGGCTGGAGGTGGAGGACGCCGGGCCGGGGGTGCCGCCGGAGCTGCGGGAGCAGATCTTCGAACGGTTCGCGCGCGGGGCGATGGCGGGCAGCAGGGGTGACGACACGGGCAGCGGGCTGGGGCTCGCGCTGGTCCGCGAGCACGTGCACCGGCTGGGCGGGCGGGTGTGGGTGGAGGACCGCGCGCCGCGGGGCTCGCGGTTCGTCGTGGAGCTTACGGAGTTCTGACGTCATCGGCTCGGGGAGCGCCGCGGGTCGTTTGCGGCCCTACGGTCGTGCCATGCGAGTACTGATCACCGGCGGGGCCGGGTTCATCGGGTCGCACGTCGCGGACGAGCTGGCCGTCCAGGGGCACGAGTGCGTGCTGCTCGACGCGTTGCTGCCCGAGGCGCACGGCTCTGTTCCGTCGCTGGACCACGAACTGGTGGTCGGCGACGTCACGTCCGCGGAGGTCCTGCGACCACTTCTGTCCACTGTGGACGCCGTGTGTCACCAGGCCGCGATGGTCGGGCACGGCGTCGATCCGTTCGACGCGCCGTCGTACGCCCGGCACAACGACCTCGGCACGGCGGTGCTGCTGGCCGAGATGCACCGGGCCGGGGTGTCGCGGCTGGTGCTGGCGTCGTCGATGGTCGTCTACGGCGAGGGGCGGTACCGGTGCCTGTCGCACGGCGTCGTGCGGGCTGAACGGTCCGCCGCCGATCTGGCGCAGGGCCTGTACGAGCCGCGGTGCTTCTGCGGTGACTTCCTGGTGCCCGAACTGGTGCCGGAGGACGCGCCGCTGGACCCGCGCAGCACCTACGCGGCCACGAAACTGGCGCAGGAGCACCTGGCCGCCGCGTGGGCCCGGCAGACCGGCGGCAGCGTGTGGGCGTTGCGGTACCACAACGTCTACGGCCCGCGGATGCCGCGCGACACCCCGTACGCCGGGGTGGCGTCGATCTTCCGGTCGGCCCTGCAGAACGGTGACGCGCCGCGGGTGATGGAGGACGGGCGGCAGCGGCGGGACTTCGTGCACGTCACCGACGTGGCGCGGGCCAACTTCCTGGCGTTGTCGTCGCCGCGGCCCGGTTTCGAGGCGGTGAACGTCTGCTCCGGCACGCCGCACACGATCGGTGAGCTGGCGTTCGCGCTGGCCGAGGCGTGCGACGGGCCGACGCCGTCGATCGTGGGCGGTGCGCGGCCGGGCGACGTGCGGCACGTGGTCGCGTCCCCCGCGAAGGCGTTGGACGTGCTGGGTTTCGAGGCCCAGGTCGGGTTCACCGAGGGTGTGCGGGAGTTCGCCTTCTCGGCGCAGCGGTCACCAGTTCGTTAGCACGAGGTGGTTCACCGCCAGGGCCGTGACGGCCTGGGCGGTGAGCCACCTCCTCTGGTGGTCCAGTTTCGCCGTGCCGGCGAGGAGCCAGATCGCGAACGGCAGCCAGATCCGCTCGGTCTCCGCCTTGCTCAGGCCCGACAGGTCCGCGGTGAGGATCGCGATGCCGGCCGCGACGGTCCACTTGTCCCTTCGCAGGCCCTTGATCCCGGCCGGGCCGACGACCAGCGCGAGTGCCGCCAGGTTCGCCCACACCCAGTACCAGTACGGCCTGGTCGCGCCGATGCCCTGGTAGTAGCGGACCTTGACGAGCTCGTAGCCGTCGAGCCACCAGAAACCGGCCAGTGCGAACGCGGTGACGACGGCGAGCGCGCCCGCGACCGCCCAGCCGATCCTCCTGCCCGCCGCGACGATCGCGAGCGGGGCGAGCAGCACCAGGCCGTACGACAGGAACACGCACCAGCCCAGCACGACGCCGCCCAGCAGCGGCCACCTGGTGAGCAGGTAGATCCCGACGGCCGCGACGCCGAGGAACATGCCGTCCGCCGACGCCCCCACCCACACCGCGCCGGGGAACAGCACGAGGAACGGCAGCACGGCGTTGCCGTTGAGGGCCTTGGGAATCGCGACGACGGCGAGCGAACCGACGAGCACGCAGAAGATCGACGCGGCCGCTCCTCCCCCGAGCCCGACGCGGTCCAGCGCGACGAACGTGAGCAGCGCACCCGGCGGGTGCCCGGAGACGTGCGTGGTCCAGGAGTCCGGCTGGAAGTCCGGGATGCGCGCGGCGAACCCCTTCAGCATCGCCGGGATGTCCGTGACGCCGGGAACCTCGTGCAGGTACTCGTCCTCGGTGGTGAGCCGGGTGACGAACCGCTGCCAGCCGTCGATCATCGCCAGCGAGAGGGTGAACGCGGTCGCGGTCGCGTAGGCGATCGGCAGTGCCCACCGGTGCCGCGCCAGCTCGGGTCCCTTGGCGATCACGAGGAACGCGATCAGGACGGCCGCGGGCGTGCCGGGGCCGACGTGCGGCTGCCAGTTGCCGAAAAGCGGAGCTGCGGCGGCGTAGATGAGGTTCGGGTCGTGGGCGTTGATGACGAGCCCGGCGATGACGGCCGCGGCGACGAGCAGACCGGCGATGACTAGACGCACCGCGCCCAACCTAGGGGGTCGCGCGGGTGTTCGCAGGCCACGCAAGACAATCGTAAGAACTCTTTCGTGCGTCACAATTCCGTAAGCACCACAACACTTTCCAATGGTCCAGGGTGGACGCATGGATGTCGTGTTGCCCTGCCTGGACGAGGCCGCCGCACTGCCCGCGGTCCTCGCCTCCCTGCCTCCCGGCCACCGCGCGATCGTCGTGGACAACGGTTCTGCCGACGGCTCGCCCGCGGTCGCCGCCTCTCACGGTGCCCTCGTGGTGCACGAGTCTCGCCGCGGCTACGGCGCCGCCGTGCACACCGGCCTGCTCGCGGCCACCTCGGACGTCGTGGCGTTCGCCGACGCCGACGGCTCACTGGACCTGGGCGAGCTGCCCGCGATGGCGGCGCTGCTCGCCGATGCCGACCTGGTGGTGGGCCGGCGCGTGCCGGTTTCCGCCGGTGTCTGGCCTTGGCACGCACGGGCCGGCAACGCCGTGATCGCCGCCCTGCTGCGCCGCCGGGGTCTCGCCGTGCACGACATCGCGCCGTTGCGGGTGTGTCGGCGCGAGGCGTTGCTGGCACTGGACGTGCGCGACCGGGCGTTCGGCTACCCGTTGGAACTGCTGGTCCGCGCGGCGGCCGCGGGGTGGCGGGTGCGCGAGGTCGACGTGACCTACGGCCCGCGAGCGGCCGGGACGC
This sequence comes from Lentzea sp. NPDC004782, assembly GCF_040609115.1. Taxonomy (NCBI): domain Bacteria; kingdom Bacillati; phylum Actinomycetota; class Actinomycetes; order Pseudonocardiales; family Pseudonocardiaceae; genus Lentzea; species Lentzea sp. NPDC004782. The sequence goes on along the minus strand of NZ_JBEXJN010000013.1, from coordinate 163,088 downwards.
GGTCCAAGGTCTCGGGCTCGGTGCGCGGCACGCTGCGGGCGGCGCGGGACATGGCGGGGGTGCTGCGATGAGGTTCTGTCTGCTGATCATGGCCAAGTCCCCGGTCGCCGGCGCGGTGAAGACCCGCCTGTGCCCGCCGTTGTCCTTGGAAGAGGCCGCGGAGGTGGCGGCAGCGGCGTTGCTCGACACGCTGTCGGCCGCCGTGTCGACGCCGGGCGCGGTGCCGGTGGTGGCGCTGGCCGGGGTGGTCCGTCGCGCGGACGTGCGGGACGCGCTGGCCGAGTGCGCGGTGATCCCGCAACGGGGCCTGACGTTCGCGGACCGGCTGGCGAACGCGCACGCGGACGTTGCCCGGTACCGGATGCCGGTGCTGCAGATCGGGATGGACACGCCGCAGGTGACGCCGTCGCTGCTGGCGTCGTGCGCGGAGTTCGAGGAGGCGGCGCTCGGGTTCGCGCTGGACGGCGGGTGGTGGGCGCTGGGGTTGCGGGACCCGCTGCGCGCCGAGGTGTTGCGGGACGTGCCGATGTCGCAGGCGGACACGGGCGTTCGCACGCTGGCGGCGTTGCGCGACCTGAAGGTGCGGAACCTGCCCAAACTGTCCGATGTGGACACCATGGCCGACGCCCGCGCGGTCGCCGCCCAGGCACCGGCGAGCCGGTTCGCCGTGGCGCTCGCGGACATCGCGGCGGTGCCGCGATGATGTTCGACCAGGCCCTCCGCGGCCACCCCAGCTGGCTCGACCTGCCCTCCGGCCCCCGCGAGCTCTCCGTCGCCCGCTGGCAGGCCGACGCCACCGGCGGCGACGCCGTCCTGCTCGACGCCTGCACCGGCCCTGCCCTCGACGTCGGCTGCGGTCCCGGCCGTCTCGTCACCGCCCTGCTGACCCGCGGCGTCCAGGCCCTCGGCGTCGACGTCTCCCCGGAGGCGATCCGGCGCACCACCGCCCGCGGCGGCATCGCGATCCGGCGCGACGTGTTCGACCCGCTGCCCGGCGAGGGCCGTTGGCAGCACGTGCTGCTGGCCGACGGCAACATCGGCATCGGCGGCGACCCCGCGGCACTCCTGCGCCGGGCGCGGCAACTGCTCAAACCCAGCGGCACCGTCGTCGCCGAGGTGGAGCGGCCGGGGTCCGGGCTGACGACCGGCCGGGCGCGGGTGCGGACGCGGGGCTCGCTCGGCGGGTGGTTCCCGTGGGCCTGCAGCGACGCCGAGTCCCTCCCTGCCGACGGGTTCTTCCTGCTGTGGCAGGAGGAAAGCGCCGGGCGCTGGTTCGCGTGCTGGGAGAAGCTGTGAGGTTCCGGTCCCCCGCCCACCACACGGGTGTCACGAGCCGGGTCGGCACTTGGCTCGGCATCACGTTCGGACTGTGCTTCGTCACGGGGCTCGCGAGCCACGGTGTGCAGCACGACTGGCCGTGGCCGACCCGGCCCGTCGACCTCTACCGCGTCACGCAAGGGGTGCACGTGCTCTCCGGAGTCGCGTCGGTCCCGTTGCTGCTGGCCAAGTTGTGGACCGTCTACCCCAAGCTGTTCGAGCGGCCGCTGGTGAAGTCCGTGCCGCACGCGCTGGAACGCGGCTCGATCTTCGTGCTGGTCGCGGCGTCGTTCTTCGAGCTGACCACCGGGTTGTTCAACGCCGCGCAGAACTACCCGTGGTCGTTCTACTTCCCCACCGCCCACTATGCGGTGGCGTACATCGCAATCGGCGCGCTGCTGGTCCACGTCGCGGTCAAGATCCCGGTCATCCGGCGCACCCTCGAACCGCCGTCCGAGGAGAAGACCGTCCTGTCCCGCCGGGCTTTCCTGCGCACCACCGCGCTCACCACCGGAGTGGCGGTCGTCGCCACCGCCGGTGTCACGGTGCCGTGGCTGCGCGACATCTCGGTGCTGGCGTGGCGTTCTAACAAGGCGTTGCCGGTCAACCGGACCGCGAAAGCCGCGAACATCGTGGTGCCGCCGGACTGGCGGCTGAAGGCCGGTGCCAGAACCTACTCGCTGGCGGAGCTCAGCGCGTTGCCGCAGACCACCGTCGAGCTGCCCATCGCGTGCGTCGAGGGGTGGAGCCAGAACGCGACGTGGACCGGCGTCCGGATCGCCGACCTCGTCGGAAAGGGCGACGTCAGGGTCGAGTCGCTGGAGAAGAACGGGCTGTACCGGGCGACCACGCTGCCCGAGGCGTTCGCGCAGGACCCGCTGACGCTGCTCGCCCTGAGGCTGAACGGCGAGGAGCTCAGCCCCGACCACGGCTACCCGTGCCGGATCATCGCCCCGAACCGGCCGGGCGTGTTGCAGACGAAGTGGGTCACGTCGTTGGAGGTGCGGTGAGATACGCACTCGGTGCGGCCGGCGTGGCGCTGGGCGCGTGGGGCGCCTGGCTTCTGCTGCCCCAGGTCACGGTCGAGCTGCTCGTCTGGCTCGTCGGCGGCGTGGTCCTGCACGACTTCCTGATCGCCCCACTGGTCGGCGCCTCCGGCCTCGTCGTCAAACGGGCGTCCATCGGCATCGGACTCGTCACCACCGGGATCATCGCGATCCTCGCGGTTCCGCTGCTGTGGCGGCAGTACGGCGGTCCGGTCAACCCAGGTCTGCACGACCGCGACTACCCCACCGGAGTCGCGGTCGTGCTCGGCGTGGTCTGGGCCGCCGTGGCCCTACACGAGGTCGCGGCGCACCTTCAGCACCGTCGCCGCGCCGACGAAGACCACCACGTACCCGGCCAGGAACAGCGCGGAGGTCGTGCCGCTGAGCGAGTTCAGCACGCCGGGCGCGCCGGATCCGCCGACGGCACCGGCCAGGTTGCCCGCGGAACCTCCGGGCAGGACCTCGGTCAGCGACTCGACCGGCCCGAGCAGGGAACCGACGCCGCGCAACAGGTTCTCGGTGACGATCGCCCACATCAGGCCGAGCCCGACGGCCAGCGCGGGGCCCTTGGTGACCACGCCGAGGAACACGCCGAACCCCGTCCACATGGCGGCGATCAGCAGTGACGCGCCCAACGCCTCGAAAACGCCGGCGCCCGGCAGGCTCCAGTCCCAGCCCTCCAGCGACGCCACCGTGACGGCCGCACCCAGGTCGACGACGAACGTCAGCGCCACCAGCACCACCACGATGATCGCCAGCGCGCCGAGCGTGCCGGCCATCGCCGACACCCGGCGCGGACCGGCGGTCAGCGTGGTCTTCCAGGTGCCCCAGCCGTAGCCGCTGCCCACCGCCAGCGCGGCCAGCACCAGGATGATCGCGCCACCGAACATCGGCAGGCCGCGCACGACGGCCGCGCCGACGTTCTCCGGCTGCATCGCGCTGATCAGCTGCTGCTGGGACATGGCTCGCGTGTTCGTGCCGCCGTTGAGCGCCAGGTAGTTGAACACGTAGCCGAACGTCAGCGTCATCACCAGCCAGACGCCGATCAGCACCCACGTCGCCGGCCACTTCCACAGCCGCAGCAGCTCCGCCTTCACGCTGCCCATCACGCCGCTCCCGTCATCTCGAAGAAGACCTCTTCCAGCGTCCGGCGCAGCGGCCGGACCTCCTGCACGTCCACGTCGGCGTGGACCAGCGTCCGCACCAGCGCCCCCGCGTCCGTCTCCCGCACGTGCAGCACGTCGCCGTGCAGCGAGCTGCCCTCGATCAGCACGTGCGCCTTCTCGATCGGGTCGGCGCGGACCAGCAGCACGCTGTCGCCGCGCAGCTGTTCGACCGTGCTCTCGGCGACCAGCCGGCCCCGCGAGATCACGCCGACCCGGTCGCAGATCTCCTCGACCTCGCCGAGCAGGTGGCTCGACAGCAGCACCGTCTGCCCCTGGGCGGCCAACGCGCGCACCAGGTCGCGCATGTCGGCCATGCCCGCCGGGTCGAGGCCGTTGGTCGGTTCGTCCAGGATCAGCAGCTCCGGCTGTCCGAGCAGCGCGGCGGCGACCCCGAGCCGCTGCTTCATGCCGAGCGAGTAGCGGCGGAACTTCTCCCCCGCGGCGGCCACGAGGTCGACCTGCTCCAGGGCGGCCTCCACCTCCGTCCTGCCCGCTCCCCGGCGAGCGGCGTGCACGCGCAGGTTGTCGCGGCCGGACAGGTACGGGTAGAAACCCGGCCCCTCGATGAGCGACCCGACCTTGAGCAACGCCCCGGGCGTGCCCGGTGCCTCACCGAGCACCGTCGCGGTGCCGCTGGTGGGCTGCACGAGCCCCAGCAGCATGCGGATCGTGGTCGTCTTGCCCGCGCCGTTGGGACCGAGGAACCCGTAGACCTCGCCCCGCCGCACGGACAGACTGACCTCGTCCACCACGGCGCGGTCGCCGTAGCGCTTCGTCAGCTTCTCCGTCGTCACGATCATGGGTCCAACAGTGGTCCCGCGAGAGCCTGGGGTCGTCCGCTGCGGAGCGTCATGAAGATACGCACATCTGCGTACGCCGGCGGTCGTATCGTCGGCACCATGCGGTTCAGGATCAAGTGGCAGGACATCGCGCTGACGGTGGCGCTGCTGTTCTTCGGCCTCGTGGGCACGCGGTTCGCCGCACGCCTGCAGGGCGCGACTCCTCTCGACGTCCTCGCCCTCCTGCTCATCGCGGTGGCGGCCGGCGGTCTGCTGTTCCGCTCGGTCCGTCCGTTGTGGACGTTCGGGCTGACCACCGCCGCCATCACCGTGTACCTGGCGCTGGGCTACCCGTTCGGGCCGATCCTGCTGAGCGGGGTGGCCGCGATGTACGCGGTGGCGGTGTACTCGTCGCTTGAGCTGGCCGCCGGATGCGCCGTGCTGTACGCGCTGGCGATCCTGCCGTGGTGGCACGACTCGGTGAGCTCGTGGATCACCTGGTGCGCGGGCTGGATCCTGCTGCCGGCCGCGGCGGGTGTGCTGATGAAGCTGCGCCGGCGGTCCCTTGTGGACGCTCGCGAGCACGCCGTGGTGTCCGAGCGGCTGCGGCTCGCCCAGGAGGTCCACGACGTCGTGGGCCACGGGCTGTCGGTGATCGCGATGCAGGCGGGTGTCGCGTTGTACGTGCTGGACTCCGATCCCGCGAAGGCACGCGCCTCGCTGGAGGCCATCCGCGACACGTCGAAGGAAGCGCTCGACGGACTGCGGTCCGAACTGGACACGTTGCGCGGCTCGGCACCGCTGCGGCCGGCGATCTCGCTCGCCGACCTCCCCGCGCTGGCGTCACGGATGCGCGAGGCCGGGCTGGAGGTCTCGGTCGAGGTCGACGCGCCGGACCTGCCGGACAACGTCGGGCTGGCCGTCTACCGGATCGTGCAGGAGTCGCTGACCAACGTGCTGCGCCACTCCTCCCCCGGTGTCACGGCGTCGGTGCGCGTGTACTCGGCGAGGCGCGAACTGGTCGTCGAGGTCGCCGACACCGGCACCCCCGGCCCGTTCGCCGAGGGCCACGGCATCACCGGCATGCGCTCGCGCGCCGAAGCGCTGAACGGCACGCTCGAAGTCGACGTGACCCGAGGTTTCCAGGTGACCGCCCGGATACCGTTGCCCTCATGATTCGCGTGGTGGTGGCCGACGACCAGCCGCTGGTCCGGATGGGACTGCGGACGTTGATCGAGACCGAGGACGGCGTCGGGTTCGCCGGCGAGGCCGCCGACGGGCGCGAGGCGCTGGCGCTGATCCAGTCGGTGAAGCCCGACGTGGTCTTCCTCGACATCCGGATGCCGCTGATGGACGGTCTGGAGGTGCTGCGCCGCGTCTCGGCCGACCCGTCGTGCGCCGACGTGCGGATCGTGATGCTCACGACGTTCGACCTCGACGAGTACGTGTTCGAGGCGCTGCGGACCGGCGCGTCCGGGTTCCTGGTGAAGGACTCGGACCCGACCGACCTGTTGCGCGCCGTGCACGTCGTCGCCGACGGCGGTTCGCTGCTCTCGCCGTCGGTCACGCGCCGGGTGATCGACCGGTTCGCGTCCGGCGCGTCGGCGCGGCCGGTGCCGCACCTGGACAAGCTGACCGAACGCGAACGCGAGATCATGCGGCACGTGGCGTCCGGCGCGTCGAACGACGAGATCGCGGCCCGGCTGGTGATCTCGCCGGCGACGGTGCGGACGCACGTGTCGCGGGCGATGGTGAAGCTGGGCGCACGCGACCGCGCCCAGCTCGTGGTGTTCGCCGTGCAGTCAGGCCTGACGTGAGTCGAACACGGCTCTGAGGCCCCGCGTGATCTCCGGCGGGATCGAGTCGTAGGCGCGCGGCGGCTGCGGGTCGTACTCGATGCCGACCTGCACGGCCTGCGCCACCGCCGCACCGAACTCGGCCTCGACCAGCCGCAACGCCATGTCGATGCCCGCGGACACGCCCGCGCCGGTGACGACCTTGCCGTCGAACACGACCCGGTCCCCGGAAACCTCGACGCCGCGAACGGACAGGTCCTCGCGCGCGGCCCAGTGCGTGGTCGCCCTCGTCACCAGCCCGGCCTCGGCGAGCAGCGTCGACCCGGTGCACACCGACGTCGTCCACTTCGTCCTCGGGTGCACGGCCCGCAGCCACTCGACCACGCCGCCGGAGTCCTTCAGCAGCTCGCGCCAGTACCCGGAGCCCGGCACCACGACGATGTCGGCCGACCTCAGCGAGTCGAACGTGTCGGTCGGCACGACGACCAGGCCGTTGTCGGACCTCACCGGTTCCAGCGACGCGGCCACGAACCTCGTGGACACGGCCGGCACGCAACCGAGCACCTCGAACGGGCCGACGAAGTCCAGCGCGGTCATGTTCGGGTAGAGCACGAAAGTGGCGTCCATCAGGCAACCCCGGTGGTCCGGAAACGGGCGCGGTAGCTGCCCGGCGACACGCCGAGCACGCGCAGGAAGGCCCGGCGCAGGGTCTCGGCCGAGCCGAACCCCGACTCGCGGGCGACGAGGTCCAGCGGGTCACCGGTGCTCGCCAGCCGGTCGGCCGCGGCCTCGACGCGAGCCCGCTCGACGTACTGGGCGGGCGAGATGCCGACGTTGCGGGAGAAGACGCGGGCGAAGTGCCGCACGCTCATCATCGCCTTGCGCGCCATCACCGGCACCGTCCACTCGCGCGTCGGGTCGGCGTGGATGTCGTCGAGCAACGCCCGCAGCGAGTCGTCCGACACCGGCTTCGACCGCGTGTGCACGCTGAACTGCGACTGGCCGCCCGAGCGCTGCAGGAAGACGACCAGGTACTGCGCGATCCGGCGGGCGAGCGCCGGTCCGTGGTCCTGCTCGACCATCGCGAGCGCCAGGTCGATGCCCGCCGTCACCCCCGCCGACGTGGCGACCTGCCCGTCGCACACGAAGATCGCGTCCGGCTCGACCTCCACCCCGCGGTTCGCGAGCTCGCCGGTGAACGCCCAGTGCGTCGTGGCGCGCCGTCCGTCCAGCAACCCCGCCCCGGCCAGCACCACGGCCCCCGTGCAGACGCCCGCGACCCGCCGCGACCTCAGCGCGAGCCGCCGCAGGTTGGTGGTGAGCACCGCGTCCGTCGCGGCCTCGTCGTATCCCCAGCCGCCGACGACCATCAGCGTGTCGATGTCCCGGTCGAGCGTGCGCAGGTCCGCTCCCGCCTCGATCCGCACCCCCGCGGTGGCGGTGAACGGCACGCCCCCGAGCGTCGCCAGGGTGACCCGGTACCGCTCCTGGCCGTGGTTCGCCGCCTGGAACACCTCGATCGGTCCCGCCAGATCCAGCAACGCCGTGCGGTCGTAACCGACCACGACTACTTCCCTCAGATTCCCCACACCTCCACTTTCCTCATCGCGGCTGGTGGCGGCAACGCCTTATCCCCCTCGCATTCGGCCACCGCCAAAACGCACCCGTGCCGATCACCGAACTGCCACACTCGACCGGGTGAGGCTCGCCGTCCAAATCGGACTTCCGTACCTGCTGGGAGTGGTCTGCACGCTCACCGCGGGATGGCTGCTCGCTGTCGCGTTCGCGCTGCAGTGGGCACCGGGCGTGTACTTCCTCGCCGGGGGTCTGGCCGTGCTGTTCGTGCTGCTGGCGCTGTGCGTCGTCGAGGGCCACTGGGCGTGGCGGATCAGCTGGGGCGTGCTGGTCGCCGCGGCCGGGTTCGCGGGTGGCACGCTGGTCTTCGTGGCCGTGCCGCAGACGACCTGGGCGATCCTGTCGGCCGGCCTGCCGTTCGCGATCTTCGCCGCGTTGTTGTCGCGCAACGTGTGGGCCGTGGTCACCGGTGCTGTCGCGTTGTTCCTCGGCCTGCTCGCGATCCCGTCCTCCGCGTACGCGCTGTTCGTCGCGATGTGGTCCGGTCTGCACGTCTGAGCCGGCGCCGCAGGTAAACTCGGGCGCGATGCGGAAAGTCCTGCCCCTCGCGGTGATCGGCCTGCTCGCGATCCTGCTGGTCGTGAGCGACCACCCGTTCCCGCCGCCGTCGGAACCGGACCGCGAGTCCAGGACCGCGGTCGTGGCGCTCGGTGACAGCACGATGTCCGGTGAGGGCGCCGGCAGCTACGAACCCGGCACCGATGGCGAGGACGGCGGCAACTGGTGCCACCGGTCCCGCGTGGCGTCGATCATGAAGACGCAGGTCCAGGCCGACCAGAAGATCAACCTGGCCTGTTCCGGCGCCAACTCGGACAAGCTGCGCAACGAGCAGCTGCCGCAGCTGCGCAGGATCGCCGGGCAGAACCGGGTCGTCGCGGTCGTCGTGGCCATCGGCGCGAACGACGACCCGCACTTCGCCGAGGTCCTCAACAAGTGCTTCGAGGCGTGGGGCAAGCGCAGCGACTGCACGTCGTCCGTGGCCGTGGAGTGGTCGAAACGCGTGCGCCGGATGGTGCCCAAGGTCGAGAACACCCTGAACGCCGTCCGCCAGACCATGCGCGACTCCGGTTACCTCGACTCCTCCTACCAGCTGGTGGTCCAGTCGTACGCGGCGCCGGTGTCACCGAAGATGGCGCGCTCGCTGCAGAACCTGTCCGGGTGCCCGTTGCGCACCAGCGACCTGGAGTGGGTCGTCGAGGACGCGGTGCCTGAGCTGTCGAACGGCCTGCGCACCGCCGCGAACAAGGTCAACGCCCGGTTCCTCGACCTGTCCCGCGCCGGGGAGGGTCACGAGGCGTGCGCGGGCAAGCCGGAGACCGAGTGGTTCACGCGGCTGACCGTCGACTGGGCCGGGCTGAAGAACGAGAAGCGCTCGTCGCACGCGTTGCAGGAGTCGTTCCACCCCAACGCTCTCGGTCACGAGCAGTTCGGCCGCTGCCTCACCGAGTTCCTGGCGGCCGACAAGCGCGACGGCGCGTGCGTGCCGCGGCTGGACGGCACGCTCGGTCTCACCACGGAAAGCTGACGAACCTCGTCGTGCGTGCCTCGTGCCAGTCCAGGATCGCGAGGTAGACCCCGTCGGGCCACGACTCGACCTGCCCAACCGGCCCCCACCAGTGGACCTCGTCGCGCGGCCAGCCGGGATCACCGGTGCGCGCGAACCTCGCCCAGGCCTCGGCGATGTCCCCGCGCAGCGCGTCCGGGACGTCGGCGCCGTGGTGGGCGGGTGTGCGCGAGTAGACCGACCGGAAAGCGTTGGCGCGCTTGGCCAGGTGTGTGGTGGGCCGGCGGAAGACCTCGGCTTCCTCGTCGACGGTGTGGCACACCAGCAGGTCCACGTCGAACGGCCCGTCGAGCGGCACGTCCGGCAACGTGTCCCCGTCCACGATCGGCTGGTACAGCACGACGTCCGGCTGCGGGTTCGCCGCGACCTCGCGGGCGAACCCGGGGCTGAAGAACCGTCCGGGCACGCTGTGCGCGATCGCCCGGTGGAACAGGCCTTTCGCCGCGGGCATGACCATCAGGCACGCCACGGCCTGCGCGCCGGAGGACTGCCCGGCGATCGTGACGTTGCCGGGATCGCCGCCGTACCTGGCGATGTTGCGCTGGATCCACCGCAGTGCGGACACGATGTCGAGCAGGCCGCGGTTGTGCGGAAAGCCTTCCACGGCACCGAAACCGTCGACGGCGAGCCGGAAGTTGCAGCTCACGAACACGATGCCGTGCCCGGCCAGCACGTCGCCCGCGTACTCGGGCTGTGCTGACGAGCCGACGGTGTTCGCGCCGCCGTGGATCCACAGCAGCACCGGCGCCGGTCCGTCCACTGTGGACCAGACGTTCAGGGTGTGCGAGTCGCCGAACTCGCCGGCCGGCTCGCCGTCGCAGTCCACCGGTGGGTGGAAGCGCAACGAGCCGACCGCGGGTTCGGCGTACCGGATGCCCAGGTGAGGGCTCAAGCCTCCACCGTCATCCGGTACGACGGCAGCACCCGCAGGTTCGCCGCCGCCCGTTCGAGCTGCGAGAGCACGCTCGGCCGCATGGCCGCGATCTCCTGGTCCGCCGCGGCACCGGCCATCTCCTGCAGCATCACCTGCTGCGGTTGATCGCCCTCGGCCTCGGCCACCGCCAGCACGCGGAAAGCCGTGCCGGGCGGGAAGATCACGCGTTCCTCGGTGGCCACGGCGACGCGGTCCGCCACCTCGACCCGGCGGCCGGTGACCGACCACAGCAGGTACTCGGTGGCGCCCTCGACCCGCTGCACGGGGTTCGCGACGGCGCCGAGCAGGCCGTGCTCCACCAGCACGTCACCGCTGCGGTAGCGGCGCGGGCCGGTCGGGCCGCTCTGTCCCCACACCACCGCGACACCGCTGTGCAGCGGCAGGCGGTTCAGGCCCGACACGATGCACGCGACGTACGGGCGCAGGCGGCCGAGCCGGCCCATGCGGAGCGTTTCGACGACCACCTCCTCGTCCTGCGACACGCACGCCAGCAGGGCCGTCAGGTCGGTGACCATGGCCTCGAACGCCGCCGGGTCCTCCTCGGCGTCCGGGCGCTGCGCGAGCAGGCGGCAGACGGTCGCCGCGTGCACGCCGTAGCGCTCACCCAGTGCCCGGCGGACGGCGTCTCGTTCCGCCTCCGAGCTGCTGTGGTCGGGCAGCACGGTCTCGCGCTCGCCCTCGCTCTGGGCCGGAACCTCCCAGGACGCCAGCGGCTGCGCCGGCAGCGGGCCGTCCACGCGGAACCGCACGGCCGCCGCGTCCGGGTCGGACGACGGGAACGCCGCCTCCTCGGCCTCGGCCAGCACGTGCGCGCTCACGGTCACGGTGGCGGCCTCGGACGCTGCCATCGAGGCGTAGGCGGGCTCCTCCTCGACCGGGGTGACCGGGGAGAAGAACCCCGTGCCGCGCTCTGCCGGGTCGCGGGTCGACAGGGCCTGCGCGGCCGCACCGAGCGCGGCGGCGATCGCGGCGGGGCTGCCTTGGGCGCCGAACGACGCCGTGGGGGCCTCAGGTGCGGCGTGCGCGGGCGCGGCGTGTTGCGGAGAAGGCGGCGGAGGCGGGGTCACCTTGGCGTCGCAGAACACGACCCGCAGCAGCTTGCGCACCTCGGGCTCAAGGCGTTCCACGAGAGCAGCGCCATGCACCGCGACCGCGCCAGGAGTCGTGCGTCCAGGCGTGCCCACGGTCAGACGTGCCCACTCCGGGTCAACGGGCTGCGAGCGCACCTCGGCCGCGTTGTACGGCTCGTCGTGCTCACGCACCCACAGGCCGGACGGCACGACCTCCAGCACAACGCCGTCGCCGAGGGAGAACACACCGGGCGACACCTCGGCGAGTCCCGGCACGGGCGCGCGGTAGCCGGACACCGCCGGCACGGCCTCGTGCGGCGAGCACAGCACCTCGGTCACGAACGGCCGCCACGTCTGCTGCCCGCGCGGGTCGACCGCGACCACCGCGGGCCCGCCGGTGCGCAGGTTGCCCACCGGCAGACCGGTGAACATCGCGATCGGCTCGCCCAGCTGGTCGGCGACCAGCCGTCCGAGAGCGGTGTCGATGCCGTACGGCACGAGCCGCACGCGCGACCGGGCCGCCTGGGGCAGCGCGGTCAGCAGCCGGCAGACCTCGTCGGTCGGGATCGCCGACTGGCCGGGACCGCCGACGACGACGGTCAGCACGTTCTCGCGGCACGGCAGCGCCACGATCGGCCGCGCGTCCTGGCCGGCCGGGTCGAACGGCGGCTGCTGCGCGCGCAGCCACAGCCCGGCCGGGATGGGCTCGGAGATGCCGATCTCGCCCGTCGGCCACGGTGAGTTCGGGTCCATCGCCTCCCACTGCGGCACCGGGAAACGGCGCCCGAACGGCATCGGCGAGGCGTTGGGCTGGAACCGCACCCAGCTGCCGTAGCCCTGGGCGCCGACGACGAACGCGGCACCGGGCACCGTGGTCAGCACGCCGTCCGGCGCCACCACCTCGGCCTGCAGCTGCTCGGCGAGCCACTGCGCGGGCGCGGTGGGCCGCATGGTGCCCGCGTGCGACACCGCGAGCCGGATCGGGCCGCGACCACTGAGGGCGGTCACGACGTGCGGCCAGAAGGTGCTCTGGTCGCCACTCGGGAAGTCGACGACGACCACGGTGCGGCCGCGGTCGACGGGAAGGGTCCGCGCGAGGCCGGAGGCGGCCGCGCTCGGCCCCTCCGGTGCGGAGACGACGAGCGTCGCGCCGACGAAATTCGCCGCGAACGGCGTTCGTTGCGGCAATGGCTCCGGCGGCGGCGCTGCTGCCGGTGGCTGCTCGACGGGTGGCAGAACCGTGTTCTGAGTCTCGCCCGAACTCCGGGTCTGCGTTAGCTGGTCGCCGTGGGCGGCGGCACGTCGGCCCATCAAGCGCCTGATCACCTCCGTGCCATCCCGTTTCACTCGCCCTTTCGGCTTAATCGGGCAACGGTCGTGCACGCTATCAAGACGAAGCGCACTCGCGTCACCCAGTCGGGTTATTTGGTCTCATCCGATCGAGATCCACACGGCGCGCGCTCTTCCGCACACTCCGTGAGGGCCGATGATCGCGGACGCCGAGTATGCCTTGCGCCCGTCCCGGCCAAGTTCCCACGCGAGGAGCACGTGGTCCACACCCAGTTGGACCGGCTGTTCCACCTGGGCGACGAACGTGCCCAGCACGAACGCCGGACCGCCGTCCGGTGCCACCGGCTGCGCCGACGGGCAGTCGAGCGCGGCCCAGACGATCTCCGGCAGCACGTTCGCCCCGTCGTTGGGCAGGACGTCGGTGGGCCGCCACAGGCCCGCCCACTCCGGCCGCCCGTCCAGCGGGCCGAGCAGGGCCGCGATGCCGTCCTCCCGGCCGGGCCCGCACCCGAAGCACGTCGGGAACGGGTGCTTGTCGCGCCACGGCACCTTCGCGGCGGCCTTCCGCGCCTCGTCGTGCGTCGGCGCGACGGGAACGTCGAGGTCGAGCGTGGCGGGCTCGGCGGAGGCGATCAGCGTCTCGCCGTCGAACAGCTCACCGCCGCGGACCTCCAGCTCGCGGTCCAGCGGCACCGGCCTGCGCAATCGGACACTCACGGCCGGCGAGTCGACGTGCGCGGCGAGCAGACCGGCCGAATATCCGCCGTTGCCCATCCCGGGCGGGCCGTTGAACCGGCTCGCGACCGTCACCGCACTCATGACAGGGCCTCCGCGTAGACCCACTGGCCGTTCTCGCGGACGAACCGGCTCCGCTCGTGCACGACGCCGCCGACGTAGTGCGCGCGGAACTCGACGACGCCCTCGTTCTGGAGCAGTCCGCCGTTCTCCGTCGCCAGAATTTCGAGCTTCAGCCAGCGGTCGCCCGCGTCGGTTCCCGCGCTCGCCGGGCGGTGCTCCGCGGCCCACGTGCGCAGCAGGTAGTCCTCATCGGACACGGCGAAAGCGCTGTAACGCGACCGCATCAGCTGCTCGGCCGTGGCCGCGGTGCGGGCTCCGGAGTGCAGCGCGCCACAACAGTCCACATAGGACTCACCGGTACCGCACGGACACAGTTTGTTGTTCACGCACACATTGTGCCTGGTGAACCCGTTAGAACCGATGCCCCACCTCGTACGTACACCTTGTCAAGACTGACTCGCGGGAGGCAGAGGAGACGGCACGTGAGTGTGGACAGCAGGACTGAGCTCGTACCGCTGCGCACGTGGTTCGGGCTGCGGTGGCGCGGCTACGACCGTGACGAGGTGGACGACTACGTCGCCGAGCTCGAGGCCGAACTGCGCCTCGTCACCGCGGACCGCGACGCGTCGGAGGCCCGCGCCGAGGCGCTGGCCAGCAGGTTGATGGCGGTCCAGGAGGAGAACGCGGCACTGCAGGACGGCCTGCACCGCATCTGCCTGACCCCGATCGACCCGAAGGGCCTGCCGGAACGGCTCGCCCGCATGGTCGCACTGGCCGAGGAAGAGCGCCGGGACGTCATCCGGGACGCGCAGCTCAAGGCGTTGATGATCGTCGGAGAGGCCGAGCAGCGCGCCCGCGTGCTCGACGAGGAGGCCGCACGCAAGCGCGAGGAGATCCGCGAGGACTTCCGGCTCGCCATGTCGGCACGCCGGGCAGAGGCCATGCGCGCTCTCGCGGAACTGCGCAACGTCGCCCTCGACGAGGCGGAGCGCATTATCGCGGAAGCGAAGGTGCAGAGCGCCAGAATCGACTAGAGACTTCCCCGGACGGCCTGCACGCGATTCTGTGCAGTCTTTTCGGCATTCGCTTCTCACCTAAGGTGAAGAACCCGGCCCCACCCTTCACCTATTCATTTCCCCTATCCGTCCACAAAGGTCTTGCACCCCATAGTTTCGGAATGTTTTTATTCCGCCATGGACATGGGGACGGTCACTCCTATCACGGCGTACCTGGTCGCGTGCCTCGGTTCGGCACTCGGTCTGTTGTCGAGCGAACGCGCACGGAACGCCACCGGAGGATCACGGAAATGGTGGTTGGCGGTGGCCGCCGCGTCAATCGGCGGCCTCGGCATCTGGGGAATGCACTTCACCGCGATGCTCGGCACGTGGATGGGGGTGAAGGTCGCCTATGACATCACCACCACGTTGCTGAGCATGGTGGTCGCGATCATCGTCGTCGGCATCGGGCTTTTCCTGACCCTCCGCCACGACGGCGACGAACGCTTCTGGCCACTCGCGGCCGGCGGCCTCGTCACGGGCCTCGGCGTCGCCGCGATGCACTACACCGGCATGTCGGGCATCGTGATGAACGCCGACGTGACCTACAACCCGGCCGTCGTGACGGTGTCCGTCCTGATCGCCGTGGTCGCCGCGACCGCCGCGCTGTGGTTCACGAGGAACGTGAGCGGCCCGCTCGCCGTCCTCGGCGCCTCCCTCGTGATGGGCCTCGCCGTCACGGGCATGCACTACACCGGCATGCACGCCATGAACATCACGACAAGACAGGGCGCGCCGGTCCTCGCCGACAACTCCGAGGGCCTGATCACCACGCTGATCATCGGCGGCGTCGGCTTCAGCGTGATCATCGTGTTCCTGCTCGCCCTCACGACCTCCGACGAGGAGCGCGGCGAGGAGGCCGAGGTGCTCAACCGGGTGCTGCGCCGGACCGAGTCGCGCTGACCCGGTCCGGCCGCAACCCGCCTGCCAGGCAGTTACGTGGATGAAGGGCGCCTTCCTCCACCTGGTGTGGATGAAGGCGCCCTTCATCCACCTCACTGGACGGCGAGTTGCGATGCCGACTTCCGGCCACCTGCTCAGTCCCGTTCGACCAGGTGCCCGACGACGTCCGGCCCGGGATGCGCGTGGCCGGAGCCGTCCCGCCGGTGGTCGACCTCGGGCAGCTCGACCGGCGAGCCCTTCCGGTCCGCACCGGCCGGCCTGCTGCCGATCCACGCCAGCACCAGCTGCGACTCCCCCTTGAGGAACCGCTGCGACCGCACACCACCGGTCGCGCGGCCCTTGGCCGGGTACTCGCTGAACGGCGTGACCTTGACGCTCTGCCCGGACGACGTCACGACCATGGGCTCACCGTGCTCGTCGTCGTCCGTGCGGATCGCCCCGAAGAACACCACGTGCGCGTCACCGCTGAGGTTGATGCCCGCCATGCCGCCGCCCTTGAGGCCCTGCGGCCGCACCAGCTTCGCGTCGTAGCGCAGCAACGACGAATCGGAACTGACGAACGCCAGCGTCTCGCTGCCGTCCGTGAGCCACGTGCACCCGACGATCTCGTCGCCGTCCTTGAGCGTGATGACCTCGAACTCGTCCGACCGCACCGGCCACTCCGGCGCACACACCTTGACCGTGCCGAGCTTCGTGCCGAGCGCGACACCCGGCGAGTCCCCGGCCTCCAACGGCACGATGCCGACGACCTTCTCACCCTTGTCGAGCGGCACCAGCTCACTCGCCGCCATGCCGCCGCTGAGCGACACCGTGCCGTGCTGCTCGGGCAACACCGGCAACGGCAGCACGTCGGTCTTGAACGCGCGCCCGAGGTTCGTGATCAGGATGACCTGGCCACGCGCCGTCGAGTGCACGACGGCCGACACGGCGTCGTGCTTCACCCGCCCGGCCCGGCGCTTGCCCTCCGACACCTCCTCCGACTCGGCCGCGGTGCGCGCGACGAGCCCGGTGGCGCTGAGGATCACCTGGCACGGGTCGTCGGCGACCTCCAGCGGACCGGCGGGCTTGGACGCCGCCAGCACCTCCTTGAGGTCGCCGTCGATGAGGCTGGTCCGCCGGTCGCCGCCGAGCTCCTTCGCCACGGCCGCGAGCTCGGACGACACGAGCTTCCTCAGCACGCTCTCGTCCTCGAGGATCGCCGTCAGCTCCGCGATCTCCTTGGTGAGCTTGTCCTGCTCACCCTCGAGTTCGAGCTTGTCGTACTTGGTGAGGCGGCGCAGCGGCGTGTCGAGGATGTAGGAGGCCTGGATCTCCGACAACTTGAACTGCTTCATCAGGCCATCCTTGGCGGCAGCCGCGTTCTCGCTGCCCCGGATCAGCCTGATGACCTTGTCGATGTCCAGCAGGGCCTTCAGCAGACCCTCGACCAGGTGCAGACGCTCCTCGCGCTTGCGGCGCCGGAACCTCGTGCGCCGCGTGACAACCTCGTAGCGGTGCTGGAGGAACACCTCCAGCAGCTCCTTGAGCCCGAGCGTCTGCGGCTGCCCGTCCACCAGCACCAGGTTGTTGATGCCGAACGACTGCTCCATCGGCGTCAACCGGTAGAGGTCCGCGAGCAGCGCCTGCGGGTTCACCCCCACCTTGCACTCGATGACGAGCCGGATCCCGTTCTCGCGGTCGGTGAGGTCCTTGACATCCGCGATGCCGGTGAGCCGCTTGGACTTGTTGACCTCGTCGGTGATCTTCTCGACGATCCGCTCGGCCCCCACGCCGTACGGCAGCTCGGTGACGGTGATGGCCTGGCGGCCCCTGCTGCCCTCCAACGGCCCGATCTCGACCTTCGCCCGCATCCGCACGACGCCACGCCCGGTCTCGTAGGCCTTCCGCACCTCGTCGAGGCCCAGCAGGATGCCACCGGTCGGCAGGTCGGGCCCCGGCACGAACTCCATGAGCTTGTCGAGGTCCGCGTTCGGGTGCGTGATCAGCCACCGCGCCGCCCCGATCACCTCGCGGAGGTTGTGCGGGATCATGTTCGTGGCCATGCCGACGGCGATGCCGGACGTGCCGTTGACCAGCAGGTTCGGGAACGCCGCCGGGAGAACGCTCGGCTCCTGCAGCGAGCCGTCGTAGTTGGGCCGGAAGTCGACCGTCTCCTCGTTCAGCTCGCTGACCAGCTGCATCGCGACCGGAGACATGCGGCACTCGGTGTACCTCGACGCGGCCGGTCCATCGTCCGGGGAACCAAAATTTCCGTGCCCGTCGATCAACGGCTCGTTGAGGCTGAAGTCCTGCGCGAGGCGGACCAACGCGTCGTAGATGGCCGTGTCGCCGTGAGGGTGGAACTTGCCCATTGTGTCCCCGACGACGCGCGACGACTTCACGTACGCGTGCGTGGGCCGATACCCGGACTCGTGCATCGAGTAGAGGATGCGGCGGTGCACCGGCTTGAGGCCGTCCCGCGCGTCCGGCAGAGCCCGCGAGTGGATGACCGAGTACGCGTACTCCAGGTACGAGTCCTCGATCTCCGTCTTCAGCGAGTTGTCGAGAACCGTCGCGCCGGCCCGGTCGAACGCGGCGGGGTCGACCTTGGTCGTGGGTCCCTTGCGGCGTGCCATGACTGTCTTCCAGCTCTTTCCGTGTGCGTTAGAGGTCGATGGCCGACTGGTCGACCCGTGCGGCGGACTCGACGAGCCAGTTGCGGCGCGGCTCGACCTTCTCGCCCATCAGCAGTTCCAGCGCGGTCTCGGCGGCGTCGACGTCGTCCATCGTGATGCGCCGGACGCTTCGGGTGGCGGGGTTCATCGTGGTCTCCCACAACTCGTCCGCGTCCATCTCGCCCAGGCCCTTGAACCGCGGCACCGGCGTGACGACCTGCTTGCCCGCCTTCTCCAGCTGCGCGACCTTCTGCTCCATCTCGCGCTGCGTGAAGGTGAAGTGCGTCTCGGCGTTGCGGCCGCGCGTCATCACCTTGTGCAGCGGCGGCATCGCGGCATAAAGCCGCCCGTCCTCGATCACCGGCCGCATGTACTTGGCGAACAACGTGATCAGCAACGTGCGGATGTGGCTGCCGTCGACGTCCGCGTCGGCCATCAGGATCACGCGGCCGTACCGCATCTGGCTGATGTCGAACGTGCGGCCCGTGCCGGCGCCGAGGACCTGGACGATGGAAGCGATCTCGGCGTTGCGCAGGGTGTCGGCGAGCGAGGCCTTCTGGACGTTGAGAATCTTGCCTCGCAAGGGAAGCAGCGCCTGGTACTCGGAAACGCGAGCCATTCTCGCACTCCCGAGGGCGCTGTCGCCTTCCACGAGAAACAGCTCGCTGCGCGAAACACCCGTGGTCCGGCAATCCACCAGCTTGGCGGGCATCGCCGCGCCCTCGAGCGCCGTCTTGCGCCGGGCCGCGTCCTTCTGCTGCTTCTGCGTGAGCCGGACGCGCGAGGCGTCGACGACCTTCTGCAGCACGGTCTTGGCCTCGACCTTGGTCTTGCGGTCCTCGGTCCACGCGCGCACCTGAGCATCAACGATTCCCTGCAGCACCTTGGTGATGCCCGCGGTGGACAGCTCGTCCTTGGTCTGCGAGGTGAACTGCGGCTCGGGGATGCGGACGTGGACGACGGCCGTCATGCCCTCCAGCACGTCGTCCAGGGTCGGCGGGTCCTCCTTGGGCTTCAGGAGCCCGCGGGTCTTGGAGATCGCGTCCTGGATCGCCTTCAGCACCGCGCGGTCGAAGCCGCGGCGGTGGGTGCCGCCGTGCATGTTGCGGATGGTGTTGGTGAAGCACTCGACGGTGCGCTCGTAGCCGGTGCCCCAGCGGAGTGCGACCTCGATCTCGGCCTGACGCTCCACTTTGGACCGCATCACGCCGTTCTCGTCGGCGGCGTTCTCGTGGTAGGTGCCCTTGCCGGTGATCACCAGGGTGCCCGAGACGGCGCGGTCGCCCGAGGGCGCCAGGAACTCGACCATGTCGGTCAGGCCGTTCGGGTAGTGGAAGACCTCTTCGGAGATGGAGTCTTCCAGCGCGGTCCGCAGCACGTAGGTGACGCCGGGCACCAGGAAGGCGGTGTTGCGCAGCTTCATGCGGACGGCTTCGACGTCGAGGGCCGCGCCGTTCTCGAAGTAGCGGGCGTCGTGCCAGTAGCGGGTCGAGGTGCCGGTGGACTCGTTGCGCTTCATCTTGCCGGTGACGCGGAGGCCGGCCTGGCGGGTGAACTTCGCCTTCGGGCCGGGGCCGTCGAACACGCCGGGCACGCCGTGGGCGAACGACATCTCGTGCACCTTGCCGCCACGCCGCACCGTGACGTCGTAGCGCAGGGAGAGGGCGTTGACCGCGGAAGCGCCGACGCCGTGCAGGCCGCCGGAGGTCTTGTAGCCGGAGCCGCCGAACTTGCCGCCGGCGTGCAGCTTGGTCAGCACCAGTTCCACACCGGACAGACCGGACTTGGCGTGCACGTCGGTCGGGATGCCGCGGCCGTCGTCGTCGACCTGGACGCTGCCGTCGGCGTGCAGCGTGACCACGATCCTCGTGGCGTGACCTGCGACGCCTTCGTCGGTGGAGTTGTCGACGATCTCGCTGAAGAGGTGGTTGATGCCCCGGCTGTCGGTCGACCCGATGTACATGCCTGGCCGCTTGCGGACGGCCTCCAGACCTTCCAGATGCGTGAGGTCGTCGGCCCCGTACAGGGTCTCAGCGGTCACGGGTATTTCTCCCTGGTTGTGTGCGGACTGCCAGCAGGGTATCTGCACGGACCGACAATTTTTCGCAGGACGCCCGTCACCGACGTGGAATCCGCCCTGAATGCTGCGTCACAACGCCCTCCCGCGAGCACCGCGTCCGTCACCACGACCCCGCTGACCTGCGAAGGCAGCCGGAACCGCCCGAACTGACACGGGCCTGAACAACCGGTTGGCGTGCGTCGCGCGCCCGAGCGCGCCTCAAGGCCGGATACCCGAGCACGTGCGGGGCCAACCGGACGCCGGGATCAGCGCCATTCGATCGTCCACTGTGGACACCAGAGGTCCCCTGGCGGCGAACCGGGCCGAGGTTGCGCGCGTGACCTGGTCGAGACCTGGTCGCAATTGACCCGTGAACCGTGATGAACACCTGCACGTATGCCCCGGTGTCGGAAGCGGACGAGGGACGGAGGATCGCGTGCCGCACGGTGTGGACTCGGGTCTCGCCCAGCAGACCGCGCACAGCCCGTCCTGCTTCGAGGTCGAGCGGACCCCGCCGATCGCGGCAGAGGCGTCCATCCGGCCCAACGCCGTCCTGCCCGGCATCCGCGACTTCACCCGAGCGAGGTGGACCAGCCACACCTGCCACACCAGTCACTCCAGCGCACCGTCGCTGCTGATGCACAGCGCCTGAAGCCTCATTTCTCCGAAAGGTTGTCCAGAGATGTCATCACCGCACGTCCTCAGCGGTCGGCGCGGCCAGGTGGCTGCGGCCGCGCTGGTGGCCGCCACACTGCTGAACGCGGCGCTGTTCGGTTCGAACGGTGCCACCGCCTCGTCGCACCGCGAAGCACCGCTGATCGCGGGTGATCCTGCCGTCGACAACACGGACCTCTACGCGTTCGTCAGCCCCGACAACAAGGACACCGTCACGCTGGTCGGCAACTGGTCCGGTTTCCAGGAGCCCAACGGTGGGCCCAACTTCTACCCGTGGGCCGAGGACGCGCAGTACGACTTCAACATCGACAACGACGGCGACGCCAAGCCGGACGTCACGTTGCGGTTCATGTTCCACAACGAGGACCGCCGCAAGAACTACACGTTCCTGTACACCAACGGCGCCGTGCACTCGCTGGACGACGAGAACCTGTTGTTCCGGCAGCGCTACGACCTCGAGGCGATCTACCAGAACGGCCAGCGGGTCAAGCTCGTGAACAACGCCCAGGTCGCCCCGTCACCCAACGGCCCGGCGTCGATGCCGGACTTCAAGAAGCTGCGCGACCAGGCGATCGTGCAGATCCCCGGCGGCGGCAAGGTCTACGTCGGCCCGTCGGCCGACTCGTTCTTCGCCGACCTGCGGGTGTTCGACCTGCTCTACGGCGGCAACCTGAGCGAGGTCGGCCAGAACACGCTGCGCGGCTACAACGTCAACACCATCGCGATCCAGCTGCCCAAGCACGCGCTGGCGCTGAAGAACGACATCCACCGCAACCCGAACATCGGCATCTGGAGCGCCACGTCGCGCCGCTCGCTCAAGCTCTCGCCGGGCAAGGCGGAGGCGCAGGGCGACTTCGTGCAGGTCTCGCGCCTGGGCAACCCGCTGGTGAACGAGGTCGTGGCCCCCGCGGGCCTCAAGGACGCGTTCAACGGCCTGCGCCCCGACCAGGACGCCGGCGTGAAGGAGCTCGTCGACCGGGTGGTGAACCCGGAGCTGCCGAAGCTGATCGAGGGCATCTACAAGATCCCGGCACCCAAGGGCAACCGCGACGACCTGGCCGAGATCTTCCTGACCGGTGTCACCAAGAAGCTCAACGGACCGATCAAGGCGGACCTGAACTCGCAGGTCAACAACGCCGACGTCGACCAGCGGCGGTTCCGCGCGTCGGAGATGCTGCGGCTGAACCTGATGATCGACCCGAACCCGAAGCCGAACCGCCTCGGTGTGCTCGGCGGTGACACGCAGGGCTTCCCGAACGGTCGTCGCCTCGCCGACGACGTGGTGGACATCGCCATCCAGGCGATGGAGGGCGCCGCGGCGTCCGGCAAGCTCGTCGACGCGCTCGCCACCGGTGACAAGGTCGACGCTCCCGACCAGGCACCCGAGGCGAACTTCCCGTACGTGGCACTGCCCCACAACGGCATGGCCGTCAACAGCAACGGCAACACCGCGACCGTCGCGGTGAACCCGGTCAGCAGCGTCTCCAACCTCGACCCGATGGCGATGACCACCGCGGTGGGCTCGGCGCTCGTGTTCGGCGGTGGCTTCTTCCTGTGGCGCAAGCGCCAGCAGCAGATCCGCAAGTACGGATCGCACTCGAAGTGAAGTACCAAGTGCGGCAAGCGGTCGCGGTGGGTCTCCTGGTCACCGCGGCGCTTGCCTACCTCGCCGCCTCCGGTCCTGCCGACAGCAGGGCCGGAGGCGCGCAACCTGAACCGGTTCCCGTTGTCGCGCAGCAGAACGAGATGCACCGCGTGGTGCACCAGCTGCAACAGCGACTGCACGGACTGCCCGAGGACAAGGCGTCCTGGGCCAAGCTCGGTGCGTCCTATGTGGAGCTCGCGCGCGTGACCGCGGACCCGACCTACTACGCGAAGGCCGAGGGCGCGCTGAAGAACGCGGGCGACACCGGCCTCGCGGCGGTCGGCATGGGAACGCTCGCCAACGCCCGCCACGACTTCCACGCGGCCCGCGACTGGGCGCAGAAGGCGATCGCCTCGCTGCCCTCCTCCGCGGAGGCCTACGGCGTGCTGGCCGACGCGTTGACGCAGCTGGGCGACGACGCGGGCGCCCAGGACGCGGTGCAGAAGATGCTGGACCTCAAGCCCAGCACCGCCTCGTTCGCCCGCGCTTCCTACCACTTCGAGCTCCACGGCGACGTCGACGGCGCCCGTGACGCGATGACGCGCGCCCTGACCGCTGCCTCGACTCCGGAAGAGATCGCTTTCTGCCATTACCGGCTGGGTGAACTGGCGTTCGACCACAACCGGCTCGACGAGGCCGCCCAGCACTACGAGCAGGGGCTGGCGGCGAGAGGAGACGACATGGCTCTCACCCAGGGCAAGGCGAAGGTCGCGGCGGCACGGGGTGACGTCCCGGTCGCGCTCGACACCTACCGCAAGCTCGTGACCCGCGCTCCCCTGCCGCAGTACCTGCAGGAGTACGCGGAGCTGCTGGAGGCGAACGGCAGGACCGAGGAGGCGGCGCGGCAGTACGACGTGCTGTCCGAGCAGCAGCGGTTGATGGAGTCGCAGGGCGCCTCCGACGACCTGGCCGCCGCCCTGGTCGCCGCCGACCGCGGTGACGGCATGCAGGCGCTGCGCCGGGCTGAGGCCGAGTGGAGCCGCCGGCAGAGCGTGTTCGTGGCCGACGCGATGGCGTGGGCGCTGCACGTGAACGGCCGGGACGCCGAGGCGCTCGCCTACTCGGACCGGGCCAACGCCCTGGGCTGGCAGAACGCCACGTTCTCCTACCACCGCGGCATGATCCTCGCCGCGCTCGGCCGGGTCGCCGAGGCACAGGAGGCGCTGGTGCAGGCGTTGCGGCTGAACGCGAACTTCTCCCCGCTGCAGTCGCTGAAGGCGGGTCGCAAGCTCGCCGAGCTGCGAGGCGGCCGGTGAGCCTGTCGGGCTGGGTGGTGCGCCCCCTTCTCGTCGCCGCTCTGCTGCTGGCGGGCTTCTTCCTCATCAACGGCAAGGCGTCCGCGCACCCGCTGGGCAACTTCAGCGTCAACCACTACCACGGGCTGCACCTGCACCCGGACCACATCGACCTCAGATCCGTGGTCGACGTGGCGGAGATCCCGACGCTGCAGGAGAACCTGAAAGCGCGCGACGCGAAGCAGTGGTGCGACGAGGTCGCGAGGACCGACCGGTCCACGGTGGACGGCCGGGAGATCACCTGGACGCTCTCCAGCTCGACCAAGGAACACCCCAAAGGCCAGGCGGAGCTCACCACGACCCGCCTGGTCTGCGAGTTCACCGCCAAGGTCGACCTGGACCGGCCGGCCAGGCTGGAGTTCCACGACGAGTCGAACGTCGACCGGATCGGCTGGCGGGAGATCACCGCGGCCGGCACCGGAATCAAGCTCACGGACTCGAACGTCCCGACCGAGAGCATCAGCAACGAGCTCCGGACCTACCCGGAGGACCTGCTCAGCAACCCGATGGACGTGCGGTCCGTCGCCTTCACCGCCTCCCCCGGCAGCGGGTCGGAGCCGAAGAAGGCCTCCGGATCCCCCATCCAGTCGTTGAGCGTCACCGCGAACGCCCTGAACGACATCCTGGGCAGCGCCGAGCTCACGCCGTGGCTGGGGTTCCTGGCCGTGTTGCTGTCGCTGCTGCTCGGTGCGTCGCACGCGGCGTTGCCCGGTCACGGCAAGACGTTGATCGCCGCCTACCTCGCCGGACGTCAGGGCACGCCGAAGGACGCGTTGGTCGTCGGTGCCTCCGTCACCGCGACGCACACGGGTGGCGTGCTGGTGCTCGGCCTGGTGATCAGCGCGTCGAGCGCGCTGGCCGGCGAGCAGGTGCTGCGCTGGCTCGGGCTCGTCAGCGGTCTGCTGATCACCGTCATCGGCGTGATGCTGCTGCGCTCGGCCCTGACCCGCGAACCAGCCCTGGCAGGCGTCGGCGCCGGACACGGCCACGGGCATGGGCATGGGCATGGAACCGGGCACGGTCACGGGTACAGCCGGGCAAGCCTCATCGGCATGGGCGCGGCCAACGGACTGGTCCCGTCGCCCTCCGCGCTCGTCGTGCTCCTCGGCGCGATGGCCCTGGGCCGCACGTGGTTCGGCGTCCTGCTGGTCCTCGGTTACGGAATCGGCATGGCCGGCACGCTCACCGCGGTCGGCCTGCTGCTGGTGAAAGCCCGTGAGCGCGTCGAGAAATTCCTGGACGGACGTGCCACCCGCGCGCTCTCGCATTACGCACCTGTCGTCACGGCCGCCATGGTGATCGTGGTGGGCGCGTGGCTCACATTGCAGGCCGTCTGAATTACACCAATGTAAGAAGGGCCCGGATTCGGTCGGAATCCGGGCCCTTCCTCTGTTCGGCGTCCTTACTGTCCCTGCAGGTTCGCCACCACGAACGCCTTGCCCTCCGCGTTCTCGACGGCGACCGACTTCACCTGGTCCGGCGGGACGCTGACCATGCCCCGCACCTTGGCTCCCTCGACCCTGCCCTTCTCGGTCGAGGTCCACGCGAAGGCCTCGGTCTTGGTGCCGTCCTGCTTGACCACCACCAGCTTGCACTTCTGCGCTGCCGGCAGACCGTTGATGTCGGCCGTGACCTGGTAGCGGTCCTGCGACGACGGCGCTATCTCCGCCACCATCTTGATCCCGCCGGCCGTCGCCTCACCCGTGCGGGTCGAGGCCACGCTGGTCGCCGGTCCCTCGTTCTGCATGAACACGGCAGCGCCCCCGAACGCGACCACCGCGGCGACTGCCGCGGCGGCGAGGTAGCCCGGCCAGCGGCGGGGCTTGGCGTGCTGCGGTTCGGGGAAGTCCTCCACCGCCTGCGGACTGGCTCTCGGGCGCTGGTCGACCACCCGCGGCTGCGGGATGACCGACTCCTGCCTGATCTGCCGCAGCGTGCGCTGCAGCAGCAGGTCCGAAGGCTTGGGCAGGTCGGCTTCGAGCTCGTGCAGGAACACCTCACGGGGCACCTCGTCGAGCACCATGCGGATCCGGTGGAAGTCGGCGACCTGCGCACGGCAGGGCGGACAGCCCCTGAGGTGCTGCTCCACGCCATGACTCTCGTGCGCGTCCAGAACGCCGAGCGCGTAGCAGCCAAGGGTGACCGCGTCGTGCGCGCCAGCTGTCATACGACCTCCTCGTCGTCCCGATTCGACCCCCGCGGCGAAACGGTGTCACAAGGGAAAACGCGGAGATAGGAGTAGTCGGTTCAGCTCGCGAACGGGTTCATTCAGATTGCTCATAACAATGGCATTACGTAACCGCCCAACTACCGTTGAGGGGTGGCCTGAGCAGGGCTTTTCACTCGATCGGAGGACTCAAGGTGTCTTGAACGGCTACAAGCACGTCTCTCGACGAACCAGCGGCCGGTCCTCGGCTTCGATGAACACCGCGAGGCCGTCGAGCACCCTCGCGAGACCGAACTCGAACTCGTCCAGCGGCCGCTCGTACCCGCCCGTGTTCCAGATGTGCGCCATCACGGGCACCCGTTGCGGCGTGAAGTGCTCCCAGAGCCCGTCCAGGTCGCTCCACCAGTCCTCCTCGCTCACCCCGGTCTCCCGTTCGGCGAGCACCCGGTCGGCCATCGTCCTGCCGACACCGGCGACGAACTGGCTGACGGTCGTGACGACCGCGACGATCTCCTCCGGCTCCAGTCCGAGCTCCGACACCACCGCGAACGCCGCGTCCAGGCGGGTCATCGCGTTCGGGCCGGGCATCCGCCGCGCGTTGGTGAGCTGCAGCAGCCACGGGTGGGCGCGGAACATCGACCACATCTGGCGCGCGTAGAACTCCAGACCCTCGCGCCACGGCCCTTTCGGCGTGTACTCGGTCTCGCCCCACACGGCGTCGACCATGAGGTCCAGCAGCTCGGACTTGCCGGGGACGTGCCGGTACAGCGACATGGTGGTGAAGCCCAGGGTCTCGGCCACCCGGCGCATGGTCAGCGCCCCGACGCCCTCGCCGTCGGCGACCTTGATCGCCGCCTCGACCACCCGCGCCTTGCTGAGCGCGGCCTTCGGTCCCCTCGTCGGTTCGGCGGGCGTCTCCCACAACAGGCGCACGCTGCGGTTCCGGTCGTCCTGCTTCACCCAGCCCCCTCTTCACAAACTCCTTGCCTGTGAATCGTAGAACCGTGTACAACGTACACTCTGCTTACTTTGTACACAGATACGCCACGGGGGTGAAGGCGTGGGACACGCGGTGCTCGCGGAAGGCCTGCGGAAGAGGTTCGCCGGGAAACCGGCGCTGGACGGGTTCGACCTGGCCGTACCGGCCGGAACGGTGTGCGGGCTGCTCGGCCCGAACGGCGCGGGCAAGACCACGGCCGTGCGGATCCTGGCCACGTTGCTGCGCCTGGACGGTGGCCGCGCCGAGGTGGCGGGGTTCGACGTGGCGCGCGAGGCGCCGCGGGTGCGCGGGCAGGTGGCGCTGAACGGCCAGCAGTCCACGGTCGACGACGTGCTGACCGGCAGGGAGAACCTGCTGATGTGGGGACGGCTCTACCACCTGTCCCGGCGCCAGGCCGCGGCCAGGGCCGACGAGCTGCTGGCGCAGTTCGGGCTCACCGACGCGGCGGACCAGCGCGTCAAGCACTACTCGGGCGGCATGCGGCGGCGCCTGGACCTGGCGTCGAGCTTCATCACGCGACCGTCCGTGCTGTTCCTGGACGAACCGACGACCGGCCTCGACCCGCGCAACCGCGGCGAGGTCTGGCGCGAGGTGAAGAGGGTCGTCGAGGAGGGCACGACGGTGCTGCTCACCACCCAGTACCTCGACGAGGCCGACCAGCTGGCGGACCAGATCGTCGTGCTGGACACCGGTCGCGTGGCCGCGCAGGGCACGCCGGACCAGCTCAAGGCCGAGCTCGGCGGTGACCGGATCGAGGTCGTCGTGCGCACGTCCGAGGAGCTGCCGGTCGTCCGGGACGTGCTCGGACCGGATGCCGAGGTGGACGCGGACGGGTTCCGGGTGAGCGCGGCCGTGGCCGACCGGGTGGCCGCTCTGACGCGGGTGGCGTCCGCGCTGGCGGCGCACGGCGTGGAAGCGGAGGACATCGCGTTGCGACGGCCGACGCTGGACGAGGTCTTCCTGGCGATCACGGGTCACAAGGCGGGGGTGCGGGCATGAGGTACGCGGTGATCGACTCGTGGGTGGTCGCCCGGCGCGACCTGATCCACTGGCTGCGCGAACCGGTCAGGGTGTTCGCGAACCTGGCCTACCCGATCATCTCGGTGCTGATCTTCGGGCTGGTGTTCGGCAGCGCGATGAACGTCTTCGGCGGCGGCGACTACGTCGAGTTCCTGCTGCCGGGCATGTTCGGCCAGACCATCGCGTTCGGTGTCGGCAGCACGCTGCTGATGGTGTCGATGGACGCCGACCGCGGCGTGACCGACCGGTTCCGCGCCTCACCGATGTCGCAGACCGGGGTGGTGGCCGGGCGCAGCATCGCCGACCTGGTCAACTCGTCGCTGGAGCTGCTGGTGCTGGCGTTGTGCGGACTGGTGATCGGCTGGTCGTTCCACGGCGGTCTGCCCAACGCGCTGCTGGCGTTCGCGTTGTTGCTGTGGCTGCGGTTCGCGCTCGTCTGGGTCGGCATCTACCTGGGCCTGCTGGTCAAGCCGGAGGCCGCGCAGGCGTCGTGGATGTTCCTGTTCCCGTTGACGATGTTCGCGAACACGTTCGTCTCGCCGGAGCTGATGCCGGGCTGGCTGCGCGCGGTGTCCGAGTGGAACCCGCTCTCGTCCACGGTGGCGGCGGCGCGGGAGCTGTTCGGCAACCCCGGTGTCGGCGGCGACTCGTGGGCGGCCCGGCACTCGCTGCTACTGGCCGTGCTGTGGCCCGCGGTGTTCGTCGCGGTGTTCTGGCCGTTGTCGGTGCTGAGGTATCGCGACCTCAGCCGCTAGGTAGTCGGTCCGGAACTGGTCGGCGAGCCAGCCCGCGAGCAGCTTGCGCCAGTTCCGGACCCGGTCGAGCAGTTCCGGTTTGAGGGTCCGGTCGTCCTCCCACTCCTGCCAGTCCTCGCTCGCGAGCCAGCCGATGCAGCCGGCGATGCGGTGCGTGCGCAACAGGTTCAGGTCCGGCATCGAGCCGTAGCCGTCCCAGAACGCCTGGGGCAGCGCGGTTCCGTGCAGGTAGAGGTGCTCCTCGAACGCCGCCAGCTCGTCGAGCGGGTTGCCCTGGCCGGGGTTGTCCCAGTCGATCAGCGTGGCCCGGCCGTCACCGACGATGATGTTGTAGAGGTTCACGTCGTTGTGCAGCAGGCCGACGCGGTGGATCCGGTGGAACGCCCTGCCGATGCTGCGCCAGACCTCGTCGGACACCGGCAGCGCGTCCGCCAGCGTCTCGCCCTCGACGTACTCGACGAGCACGTCACCGCGGCCGTTGTGCGCCAGCACCTCCGGGGCGCCGGGCACCACGAACTTCGGCAGGTCGCGCGCCACCTTCGGTTGCCGCAGCACGGCTTTGCGCCCGTCGGCCAGCGTCACGAGGTGCAGGACGTTGGTGAGCCCGTCTCCTTCCAGGGGTTCGATGCGGACGGCGGTCTCCAGCAGCCGGAACAACACCCACCTCCAGCGGCAACGGTAACCAAGACACGACTCGGGCTACCAGAGACCGCAGTGGTGGTCGGCCTCCGCGACCTCCCGCGTGGCGAAGATCCGGACGTCGTGGCGTGCCCAGCCGGGGCGCCCGGTCCTCGCGAACCGGGTCCACACCCGCACCATCTCGTCGGAGAGCCGCTGCTGGTCGCCGTGCAGCTCGACGCCGGCGTACCGGGTGAGGAACGGCAGCTCCGAGCCGTGGTAGGCGCCGTACGGGAACTCCGGCATACCGGGGAAGATCATCGGTGGTTCGGGTTCGGCGAACTCGTAGCCGTACGCGTTCGTCTGGCTCCTCAGCTCGTCCGTCGTGCAGGCGGACGTCATGGCGGTGAGCGCGGCCGACAGCGGTACGCGCTCGTCACCACCTCGCGGCGGGTAGGCGGCGAGGATCCGCTGCGCCTTCGCGGCACCGAAGCCCTGGACGAGGACCTGCTCGTACCCGGTGGCGTCCAGCTTCGGGTAGGCCATCACCACGAACACCGTCAGCTCGTCGCGTGCGGTCCCGGCGAGCACGGGGATCCTGTGGAAGTGCCCCTGCCGCAGTGCCGTGACCGGGTTTTCCGGCAGGGCTTCCGTTCCGTACGCGGGCTTCGAGAACAACGGCGTCAGCTTCTTGACCTCCGCCACCGGGAGGCGGCGCAGACAGGCGATGTCCGTGCAGCCGTGCGGTGCCTGCGCACCTGCCCGTTCGACGTCCTCGCGCGCGGCCCAGGGGTGCTGGACCTGGTGCTCACCGGCGGGGAGGCCGAGCTGGCAGGGTCCGCTCTGGATGATCGCGCGCTGGAACAGGCCCTCGGTTCGCGGTGAGGTCAGCTGCGCGCACGCCGACAGGCCACCCGCCGACGCGCCGAACAGCGTGACGTTGTGCGGGTCTCCGCCGAACGCCCTGATGTTGCCGCGCACCCATTCGAGCGCTTTCTGCTGGTCGGCCAGCCCGAAGGCGCCGGAACCCCCCAGGCCGGGGAACCCGAAGTAGCCGAACGCGCCGAGCCGGTAGTTGATCGTGACGACGACGGAACCGTTGCGCGCCAGCCGGTCCATGCCGTAGTCGGATCCGGCGCCGCCGGTGAAGCCGCCTCCGTGGAGCCAGACGAGGACCGGCAGGTTCGTGGCGTTGAGCGGCGTGGTGACGTTGAGGTGCAGGTAGTCCTCCGCATCGCTTGCGGGACTGCCGTCCTGGGCACACCGGGGGCCTGGCTTGTCGGCTTTGAGGACGCCGTGCCACGGCCTGGCGGGCTGCGGGTCGCGCCAGCGGTTCTCCCCCGTCGGCGGCGCGGCGAACGGGATGCCCTGGAAGGTGCGCTGGGCGTCGGTGATGGTTCCCGACACGAGTCCGGTGTCGGTGCGGACGATGGTTCCGGCGGCGTGAGCGGCGGGAACTGCGGTTGCGGCCAGGATGACGGCCGCGATCAGGGTTGTGGTTGAACGCATGTCGTCGGTCAACCTAGCGAGCCCGCGCAACCCCTTTTCCGGAACGCGTGGACGTGGAAGCCCCTCACCGGCGCCAGATCACCAGTGCCACCACCAGAACCAGCACGCCGACCGCGAACGCCGCACCCAGCACCCACAGCCCGTAGATCGCGAACGCCACGAACTCCGACCCGATGGCCGCGACCGAGGTGACGGTGGCACGGGCCTCGGACTCGATCCGGTGCTGCAGCTCGGTCTCCACCTGCACCAGCACGAACCGGTACAGCCCGTAGAACAGTCCCAACAGGACGATCGCCGCCGGAACCGCCAGCACCGCCGCCGCGATCAGCACCAGTCCCGAGGCGAACAGGACCCAGCCGCGGAACCGCAACCGGCCACCCAGCGCCGCACCGGCCGCGCCCAGCAGCGGCACGCCGGTCGTCGCGAGCGGCACCCAGACCGTCGGCACGTGCCAGTCCTGGACCAGCAGCGTGAAGTACTCCTCGAACGCGTCGATCGCGTACACCAGCGCCACGGCGAGCACGGCACGTTTGATCGGCACCGCCTCGCGCAGACCGGTCCGCAGGGTGTCCAGGTAGCCGGCGTGGTCCTCGGACGAGCCCCGCGGCGGCTCCGGGAACCGCAGCGCGATCACCGACGACACCAGGCACATCGCGACGGACACCCAGCCGGCCAGGTCGTAGCCGCCGACCGAGAACAGGAAGGTGGCCAGCACCGCGACCGGAACCTGGGCGACCAGCGTGATGGTGTCGACACGGGCGTTGAGCCGGCCGTACAGCTCGGCATCCCCGTTGACCGCCAGCCCGTCGTACAGCAGGGCCTCGAACGCGCCCGAGGTCAGCGTTCCGCCGAGACCCCACAGCACGAAACCGGCCGCGAAGCCCCAGAAGGACGGGAACAACACCCAGGAGGCGTAGGCGGCAGCGTGCAACAGTCCGGACGCGACCAGGCAGCTCCGCCGCGAGAACCGGTCGGCGATCGCACCGGACGGCACCTCGAACACGACCGCGGTCAGCGACCAGACCGCGAGCAGCACCGAGATGGACGCGTCCGACAGCCCGCTGTCGGCGAAGAGCAACGCGTACAGCGCGTAGATCGGGATGAGGTGCGAGCACCACGCCCACGCCGTCGCGGTTCGGGAAAGATCAGTTGAAGATCAATGTCGTCGACGCACGGCACAAGGTTAAGCCGTCAGCGCCACCGAATTAATGGCGCTGACGGCTCGTGGCCGATCAGAAACCGGCGGTGATGCGGGTGAACGCGAGGTCGGCCTGCGCGATGCCCGAGCAGTTCGACGCCACCTGGCCGTCGCAGCCGCCGCGGTCGCGGTTCACCGACCAGAACGCGAGCCGGCCGAGACCGTTGGACTTCGCCCAGTCGCGAATGGCCGTCCAGGTCGCCGTCGTGGTCGTCTCGCGCTGGTCGGACAGGCCGTTCATGCCGGAGATGCCGACGTGCTTGAACGCCTCGGCGTCACTCCAGCCGAAGGTCGACTTCAGCTTGTTCTTCAGCCCGGTGGCCGCGCCGATCGTGTCGGTCTGGATGTTCGAGCTGCCGAAGTCGAACGGCATGATCGTGAAGATGTCGATGTTCGCGCCCAGCGCCTTCGACTGGTCGATCAGGCGAGCGCCGTAGTAGTTCGGTCCGGTGGTGCCGGTGCCGAACGTGACGATCGTCTGGAGTCCGGGGTTGTTCTGCTTGACGATCTTCAGCGCGGTGATGATCCGGTCCTGGACCGTCGTGTTCTCGAACTCGTCGGAGTTCTCGATGTCGATGTCGATCGCCTTCAGCCCGTAGGTGTTGATCACCTGCTGGTAGGCACCCGCCAGCGCCTCGGGCGTCGAGCAGTTCGGGCCCAGCTTGTTGCCGCTCCAGCCGCCGAACGACGGCACGACGTCACCGCCGGCCCCGCGGATGGCGTTGATCGTCTGCTGGTCGACGCCACCGGTCAGCGGACGGGTGCCGTCCCACGCGGGCGAGCAGCCGCCGCCGGACAGGACGAACGCGAGGGTGAACCACTTGACGCCGGTCGAGCTCATGACCTGCGTCGCGTTCTGCGGGTCGCCCCAGCCCAGGTACAGGTAGGGCGCGCCGCGGCCGGTGCCGGGCAACGGCGGGTTCGAGGTGGTGGTCGTCGTCGTGGTGGTCGTGGTCGTCGGCGGCTGCCCGCTGCCGTCGCACGAACCGCCGTTGATCTTGCAGTCGGTCGGGCTGCCGCCGGAACCGCGCACGGTGAAGCCGAAGCTCGCCGTGCCGCCGACCGGCACGTTGCCGTTCCAGGTGCTCTTCACCGTGATGTTCTGGCCGCTCGCGGTGTACGAACCGTCCCAGAGCGACGCGATCGCCTGCCCGCTGGGCAGCGTGAACTCGACGGTCCACGACGTGAGCGCGGACCCGCCACCGTTGGAGATCGTGTACTTCGCCTCGTACCCGGTGCCCCAGTCCGACGTCTTCGTGAACGCCGCCGTCACGCCCGTCGCGCCGCTCGCGGGAGCGGCCAGAACGCCGCCGACCACGGCGGCTATCGCCAGGCCGACGGTCAGGAACTGCCAGCGAAACCTCTTCATGGTGCTCCTTCACGTGCAGGGGGAACGTGATGCGGAGCACGTTAACTGGTCTAAACCACTGGTTCAAGGGTGTGAACGGACCAGGACTGGAAACACGCTTGTGGAAGCGCTCCCATACGCGTGGATGAAGGGCTCCTTCATCCACCTGAGGCCGATGAAGGAGCCCTTCATCGACAACGGGGGGCGGGACCGGGCGTCAGAGCTGGTCCGCCCGCTCGTCGAGCAGCTGCAGCAACGCGTACGTGGTCTGCCGCTGCTCCTCGACCAGCTTGGTCAGCCACGACCCGAAGTACAGGAACCCGCCGACCCCGATCAGCCCCACCCCGAGCATCCCGCCCGAGACCACGTACGGGACCTGCTCCCACACGTACCCGGTGTGCGCGACGCCCCACCAGGCGAAGAGGATCGCCGCGATGCCCGCGGTCATGAGCATCGTGCCGACGAGTCCGAGTCCGCTGCGCATCCGTGCGCGGCGCCGGTCCTGGATGGTCATGGCCTCACCCGTTGCGCAGGTCGGGGACACCGGTCGGGTGTCCGGAGGGACAGGGCGCGCCGCCGAGCAGGAACGTGCCGAACGAGCGCAGGCCGAACGCGGACGCCGCCGCCACGCCGAGGCCGGCGAGGACCACCAGGGCGGGCACGCCGGGGAAGTCGAGCAACGAGCGGGGTTTCGCGCGCATGGACGCCACCGGGGTCACGGCCTTGGGTGGCGCGACGCCCGCCACCGGCGGCGTGCCGGGCAGCGGGGCCTGGACACCACCGGCCGGGGGCGGCGGCACTAGAGGTGCCTGCGGCGCGGGAGCGTCGGGCGGGGTCAACGGCGCTGCGGCGGAAGCGTTTGCGACCGCCTCGGTGTCGCCGACGATCACCACCATCTTGCGCAGCGGGTTCAGCAGCGGCACGAGCTCCTTGGGGAGCAACGGTGCCACCACGCCGTCCAGGATGCCGCCGAGGCCGAGCTTCGTGCGCAACGCCAGCACGTCGACGGTCAGTGTGAGGCCGCGGCTGGTCGACGTCACGCCCGTGCCCTCGGTCTTCGTGGCGGAGGTGGGCCAGGTGAGCGTGATGCCCAGTGGTTCCAACGCCTTCAGCAGGCCGTCCGGCGGCGCGGCCGGTGCCTTGACCGGGAACTTCTGGCCCAGCACGGTGAACTCGGCGACCGAGAACGTGCTGGTGCCGGTGCCCTTGCTGCCGTCGCTCACCGCGACGGACTCGAACTTCACCCCGGACATGACAACCAGACCGGCCAGCAGCGAGATCGTCTGGGCGGACGTCACGGCGGTGGAGCGGGCCTCGGTGGCCGACACGGTGCTGTTGCTCGTCGACGACAGGCCGTCCGCCGTGAGCAGGAACGGGACTTCCTGGCGGGCGCCCGCGTAGGACTCGGCCTTCGAGGCACCCGCGGTGGCGCGCATGCCGGACTTCGACTCGTCCGCCGGGCCGCCGGGGTGTGCCGCGTTGGCCTGCACCGGATACGCGAAGCCGAGCAGCTGCGGCAGGCCGGTGCCGACGGCGGCGCCCGGCCACACCGAGCTCGCGAGCGATCGGCCGATCGGGCCGGAGCCCAGCTCGGTCTGCGTGTAGGACAGGTGCACCTCGCCCTGGGGTTCCGCGGGCACCGGGATCAGGTCGGTGTGCAGCAGCACGGACACGGGCGCGGCGTGCGCGGAGAGCGTGAAGCCGCCGATCTCGGCCGCCCGCGCGGGTGCCGGGGACAGCAGGACCAGCAGCACGACGAGCGCGTACCTCATGTCGTCCCTCCGAAGTAGACAGACGCCAGGTCGTCCTCGGCGGCGATCTCGCCGTGCGCCATCACGACGACCTGGTCCGCGACGGCCGACGCGGTCTCGGCGAACTGCTCGACGATCAGCATCGTGACGCCGCCCGCGGCCAGTTCCTTCACCACCTCGTACAGCTCGGCGACGATGACCGGCGCGAGGCCCATCGACAGCTCGTCGATCACGATCACCGCCGGGTCGCTGATCAACGCGCGGGAGAACGCGAGCATCTGCTGCTCGCCGCCGGACATCGAGCCCGCGAGCTGCCGGTGCCGCACCTTCAGCTTCGGGAACCGCTCGTAGACCACCGCCGGATCACCGCGCATCAGCCGCAGGTTCTCCGCGACGGTGAGGTTCGGGAAGATCGCGCGGCCCTCCGGGATCGTGCACAGGCCCGCGCGGGCCAGCTCGTCGGGAGCCGCGTCGTTCACGTGCACTCCGCCCAGGTGCACGTGTCCGGAGGTGGCCCGCAGCTGTCCACTCAGGACCTTCACCAGCGTCGACTTGCCCGCGCCGTTCGGGCCGAGCAGCGCGGTGACGGTGCCGCGCGGCACGGACAGCGAGACGCCGCGCAGCACCTCGATCCGGCCGTACCCGGCGTGGACGTCCATCAGGTCGATCATCCGAGATACGCCTCCCGGACCCCCGCGTGCTCGCGGATCTCGGCCGGCGTGCCGGAGGTCAGCAGGCTGCCCAGGTTCAGCACGTGCACGACGTCGCAGTAGCCCATCACGAGGTCCATGTCGTGCTCGACCAGCACCACCGAGCGCCCCTCGTCCACCAGCTCCCGCAGCAGTGCGCCGAACGCGTCGGTCTCGGCGCGGTCCAGGCCCGACGACGGCTCGTCGAGCAGCAGCAGGGACGGGTCGGTGGCGAGGGCGCGGGCCAGTTCCAGCAGCCGCGCGGCACCGGTCGGCACCGTGTCGGCCTGGTTGGCCGCGAACTCCGCGATGCCCACCCGTGCCAGCAACCCCGAGGCCAGCCGAGCGGGACGGCGCCTGCTTTCCAGCGCCACCACGACGTTCTCCCACACCGTGAGCGACCCGAACACCTCCAGCCGCTGGAACGTCCGCGCCACGCCCAGCCTGGACCGCTGGTGCGGCCCCTTCGCGGTGATGTCGGCGTCGTCGAGCAGCACCCGGCCCGCCGACGGCCTGCGCAGCCCGCTGATCACGTCGAACAACGTCGTCTTGCCCGCGCCGTTCGGTCCGATCAGCCCGGTCACGCCCGGCGAGACCGTCAGCGAGACGTCGTTGACCGCCGTCACCTCGCCGAACCGGACCGTCACGCCCTCCACCCGCAACGTGCTCATGCGCGCCGCCAGGACCACGCCCGGAAGAACCAGCTGACCAGGCCGTTGGGGTCACGCGCGAGCCCGGCCGCCGCGACGCCGAGCAGCACGACCGCCGCGCCCGCGAACGCCGGGAACCCGCTCTGCAGCACCGGGAGCAGCATCAGCAGCAGCCCGCCGAGCGCCGCGCCCGACACCGACGTGACACCCGCGATCACCGCGAACAGCAGCAACGGCAGGTTGTTGAACAGCTGGAAGTCGCTCGCCGCAACGGTTTCCCGCAGCTGCGCGAACAACCCGCCGGCGAGCCCCGCGATCGCCGCCGACAGCGCGAACACGCCGACCCGGATCCAGCGCACGTTCATGCCGAGCGTCGCGCACGCCGCGGAGCTGTCCTTGACCGCGATCATCCGGCGCCCGAGCCGTCCGCGCCTGATGGCCAGCACTCCGGCGCCGACCAGCGCGAACACCCCCGCGGCCAGGAGCAGTTGCGCCGTCGGAGACGACACCATCGGCGGCACCTGCAGACTCCCCCGCACGCCGAACGCGATCGGCGACTGCAGCACGAGCTTGTCCATCAGCTGCGCGAACCCGAGCGTGGCCAGCGCCAGGTACAGCCCGCTCACCCGCAACACCGTCAACGCGATGAGCGCACCGACCGCCGCTGCCACCAACGCCCCGACCAGCAACGTCACCGGCGACGAGGACCCCAGCCGCGCCACCGTCACCGCGCCCACGCCGACGAACGTGAACTGCCCCAGCGACACCACCCCGCCGTACCCGGTGAGCAGCACCATCGACAGCAGCACGATCCCGAACACCAGCGCCAGCGCGAGCTGCCCGGCCACCACCGAGTCCACCAGCAGCGCCAGCACGACCACCGCGCCCAGGAACAGTCCCGCGCCCACGCCGGTCGTCACCGCGTTCGGCACCGCCACCCCGCGCGATCCCCGCACACCACCGATGCGCAACGG
This sequence comes from Lentzea sp. NPDC004782, assembly GCF_040609115.1. Taxonomy (NCBI): domain Bacteria; kingdom Bacillati; phylum Actinomycetota; class Actinomycetes; order Pseudonocardiales; family Pseudonocardiaceae; genus Lentzea; species Lentzea sp. NPDC004782. The sequence goes on along the minus strand of NZ_JBEXJN010000013.1, from coordinate 125,728 downwards.
CGACTGCGGCATCGCGAGCAGCACGACGAACAGCAGCAGCGCCGGAATCGCCGCCCGGAACGCGATCCAGAACGGTGAGGAAGGCAGGTACGCGACCGCGTACGACTGCACCAGGCCGAGCCCCAGGGCACCGACGAACGTCCACGGCAGACTGCGCAACCGCCCGACCAGCGCGGCGGTGTAGGCGGTGATCACGAGCAACGTCATCGTCACGTAGTCGAGCTGCACCACCGGCGTCAGCAGGATGCCGCCCAGCGCCGCCAGCGCCGACCCGATCGCCCAGCTCAGCGCCGACAACCGGTGCGGACGGGTGCCGTACAGCGCGGCCAGCTCCGGCGCGTCCACGCACGCCCGCATCGCGAGGCCCGTCCGCGTCCGGTTCAGCAGCAGGTAGAGCCCGCCCGCGACGAGCACCGCGCACGCCAGCGTCACCAGGTCGTGGCCGCTGACGAACGACTGTCCGATGTGGACGCCGTACTGGTCGAGGAACGGCCGCACGGGCCGGGCCTGCGGCGGCCAGATCGCCTGCGCGGCACCGATCAGCCCGACCAGCACCCCGACCCCGGCGACGAGCGTGATGCCGACCGGCGCGCCCGCGAGCCTGCGCATCACGAACCGTTCGACCAGCAGCCCGAACAGCGGCGCGCACCCGCCCACGACGATCAGCAGCGCGAGCCACTGCGGGAGGCCGCGGTTCTCGGCGAGCTCCCAGTAGAGGAACGCCATCACCATGCCGATCGCGCCGTGTCCGACGTTGAACACCTTGGAGGTGCTGTAGGTCAGGACGAGGCCACCGGCGACCACGGCGTACGCGCCGCCGGTGACCAGGCCGAAGATGGTGTAGGCGAGCAGCGCGGTCATCCGCCCACCCCCGTGTCGATCAGCGACCCGCACGAGTACCCGGACGCCGGCGCGAGCCGCGACCACGCCCCGCCCTTGAGCCGCACCAGCGTCATGCAGGCCGAGGTCCGCTTCCCGCCCACGTCCTGCGGCGCGACCATCCCCTCGGCGGTGAAGTCGTGCACCCCGCGGATCGCGTCGAGCATCGCCTTGCGGGTCAGCTGCGGCCCCACCTTCGCCGCCGTCGTCACGAACAGCCGCGCGGCCGCCCACGCGAACATCCCGAAGTAGGAGGGCGCCGCGCCGGGCGCCACCCGCCCCAGCCACTGCTTGTACAACGCCATCTGGGCGTTGTTCTCCTCGAACAGAGCGCCGTTCGTGTAGACAACGGTGCCGTCGACGGCCGCACCACCCTGCCGGACGTACTGCGGGTCGTACGCGGACGGGTCGGTGATGAACGCGTCCGGCGTGTACCCCTGCTGCCGCATGGCCTGTTGCAACCGGACCGCGTACTGCGCCGACCCGATCCAGTAGACGATCTTGGCGCCGGTCTCCTTGAGCTTCGCCACGTACGGCGCGTAGTTGACGTCGGTGATGTCGATGGCCTGCGAGTAGACGAACTTGATCCCGCGCGCCTCGGCCGCCTTCTGCATGCTCTTGGCGTTCTGCGCGCTGGCGTCGGCGTTGAGGTAGAGGTACGCCGCCGCGCCGACCGAGCCGGGGAAGCTCGACTTCACCAGGTCCGGACCGGCCGACGACACCAGGTTCACCACGTTGGACGCGACGCCGAAGCTCACCGGCGTGCGCTGGCGTTGCGCGGTCACGGTCGACGCGCGCAGATCGGGGATCCCGCACGCCGACGCCGCCGGCCCACCGCCCTGGTCGAACGCCGACATCGACCCCACCAGCGCGAACGCCTGCTCGCACGCCTGCGAGGTGGCCTGCTGGTCGCCGCCGCTGTCGGTGCGCGAGTCGAACGAGACGAGCTTGAGCTTGCGCCCGCACACCGAGCCCTGGGTGGCGTTGAAGTACTCGACGAACGCCTTGGTCGCCTGCTGCGCCGACTGGAAGATTCCCGGCACCGGACCGCTGATGTCGGAGATGTTGGCGATGGTGATCTCGCCCGCGGTGACGCCCTTGTCCGTGGCACCACCGGTGCCCTGGCACCCGCCCGCGATGCTGCCGGGCGGGTTCGGCTGCTGGTTGGGCTGCCCGGGGTTGGTGGCGCCGGGCTGCCCCGCGGTGCCGTCGCTGCCGGGCACCGCGCCGTCCTCGCCCGGCGTGGTGCCCTCCTGCGTCCCCGATCCACCGCCCTGCGGCACGACGAGAGCCGCACGCTGCTCGGCGGTGAGCCTGCTTCCGCAGCCCGCGACCAGCGCGCAGACCACCAGAGCGATCAGCGCAACCCTGCGATGCATGCGGACGAACGCTAGGCCACTGCATCAATTCAGCCCGGGCCTGCTACCAGCGATTTCACCCAGGTGGCCGACACGAAATTTAGAACGCGTTCTATCTGCAAACAACCTGCCGAAGAACCGTCACCGAAGCGCGGTTACGTCGTTAGACCACCTCAGGCTGAAGAACACGTTCTACCTACGAAGCCGCGAGACCAGGCTGCGCACCAGCATCCGAAAGCGGTAGCCGGGCCTCTCGTAGAACGGCTTGCGCACCGGAGGTGACTTCTCCACCGCGAACGGGACGAGCTCCAGCGGCTTCCCGAGCGCGACGCGGGCGAATTCCCACATCTCCTCGAACTTCTCAGCGGTGACCAGCTCGACGTCCGGCCGGCGCAGCCACTCGTCCGTGTCGTCGTAGTGCGCCATCCGGCCGAACCCGCGCTCGGTGGACGGCTTCACCTCGCCGACACCCAACGCGCTCAGGGGCGTCCAGTCGCGCGCGAACGAGACGTGACGGTTCATCCACCCGTCGCTGTCACCCTCGAAAAAACAGCACGACGAATCGCCGAGGCTCTCGCGTGCGTAGATCGTCCATCGGTCGCTCATGACGGCGGCAACAGCTCCGGTCGGCGCGCCCGGATCACGTCACCGGACGACTCCCCGCGCAGCCGTCGCATCACCCACGGCACGACGTGCTCGCGCGCCCACTTCCAGTCCTCCGCCCGCCGGACCTTCCGGTCGACCAGCGGGGCCGCGCCGAGCGCGGTCCGCTCCAGCGGATGCGGCACACCGAGACCGTCGAGCACCGAAATGGCGACCTCGTTGTGGCCGAGCGAGTTCAGGTGCAGCCGGTCCTCGGACCACATGCGACGGTCACGCAGCTGCCGCATCGCCCACATGTCGACGAGCACGCACGAGTGCTCGGCCGCGATCGCGCGCACGTGTTCGTTGTAGATGGCCACACGACCACGCATCTTGCGGAACACCGGGTCGTCCGCCCCGTCGACGCCCGTGAAGAGGACGACCCGCGCACCGGACTCCACCACGCGCGCCACGGCGTCCCGGTACCGGCGCATCAACGCGTCGATGTTCACCTTCGGCCGCATGAGGTCGTTCCCGCCCGCGTAGAGCGAGACGAGGTCCGGCTTCATCGCGAGAGCGCGGTCGAGCTGCTCGTCGAGCACCTGCGGCAGCAACCGGCCGCGCACCGCCAGGTTGGCGTAGGCGAACTCGGGATCGACGGCACCCAGGACGTCGGCGACGCGGTCCGCCCATCCCCGCACACCATTGGGACGACCAGCGTCTTCGTCACCCACCCCTTCGGTGAACGAGTCCCCCAACGCCACAAAACGCTTGCTCATGCTCAGGACTTTAGGTCGCGCACTCTCGCCCCGGTTGCGCGGGGTTCGATAACGTTTCAATAACGCCGGGGTCTCGAACTGAGGCGGGTGCGCATTCCTGGCCGTAGTCCCGATCGTGCGACTCCCCATGGACTTGGCAACGCCGACGCGACTCCTCGTCGCGTTGGCCGGCTGTGTGCTGGCCGTGCTGCTCAACACCGGGAGCGCGATCGGCCAGCCCAGCACGCCGTCGACCCCCATCTCGACCCCGCCGCCCGGAAGTGGCGGGAAGGGCGACGAGGTCGTGCAGACCCAGTGGGGTCCGCTCGGACCTGCCGACCGGGACTTCATGGACCGGGTCAAGCAGGCCGGGCTGTGGGAGAAGCCCGCGGGCGAGAAGGGCAAGGCCAAGCGGCCGGACCAGCCCAAGATCCAGGAAGCCAGCAAGCACCTCATCGAAGGGCACACGCTGCTGGACGGCGTCGTGAACCGGGCAGGTCTCCTGCTCGGCCACGAGCTGCCCACGGAACCCACCGATGAGCAGAAGAGCTGGCTGGCCGAGATGGACGCGGCGAACGGCGACGAGTTCGACGCCGTCTTCGCCAACCGGCTCCGCGCGGCGCACGGCAAGGTGTACGCCTACGCCGCGCAAATCCGGGCGGGCACCAAGAACGAGCTCATCCGCATCCTCTCCACGCAAGCGATGATCACCGTCTTCGACCACATCAAGGTGATCGAGGACACCGGTCGCGTCGACTTCGCCGGCCTGGAGTCCCCGCAGCCGCTCGCACCACCCACGGCTGCCTCCGGGACCCCGGAACCGACCGGGGACAACGCGAACGCCTCAGCCAACCCGACCGACGGCGTGACGCCGACCGTGCCGGAAGGCACCAAGTTCACCCGGACCGCGGAGAAAGGCGTGTTCGGCGAGAACAACGGTGTCTTCTTCGGCGCGATAGCGGTGCTCGCGCTCGCGCTGGTGGGGATGCGAGTGATATCCCGATCGAAGAAGAAACCAACGACACGGCGGAAATCTCGTTCGTTCTAATCGCACACCCAGGTTCAAACCGAAGATAGCGGCTAACCGCCGTCAGCTTCACCATGCCGTTTTATCGGACTACCACGAGGTGGCAAATGGCTATTCACCGGAGGAAATCCACGATCTGGCTCACCGCCGCCGCAGCGGCGATGGCCCTGGTCGCAGGCGGTGCCGCGGTGGTGGCAATCGGATCTTCCGACGGCTCCGCGCTCGCCGACGGTGCCGACAAGTCAGAATTCGTCGACATCACCAAGGTGAAGCCGAACGTCAAGAAACCGAAGCAGCAGAACGGCGCCACCACGGGTACGTTCACGGTCGACTGCGGCCGGAACGAGAATCAGCACTTCAACCCGGACAACTTCATCGCGCAGCCCGGCGTCCGCAACGGTGCCCAGCACCTGCACGACTACGTCGGCAACCTGTCCACGAACGCCGACTCCAACAACAAGTCGCTGGTGAAGGCCGGCACCACCTGCAAGAACGGTGACAAGTCGGCGTACTTCTGGCCCGTCGTCCGCATCGACAAGAACGACGAAAAGGACAAGGGCAAGCAGAACCCGCCGAAGAAGAACGACAAGGCGCAGAAGGACCAGGACAAGGCCGACAAGGCCGCTCCGCGGGTCGACTGCCCGGACGTCGCCTCCGCCCTGGGCGACGACGTCCCGGAGAAGGCGCAGGCCGAGATCGACCGCGAGCTCGCCAACATCGACAAGCAGGTCGAGGAAGCGGACAAGCGGCTGGAGACCATCAAGGCGGGGGACATCAACAACGCCGTCCTCGGCCCGTTGAAGGACAAGCGCTTCGCGGCCCTGAACCGCATGATGCTGGCGTTCAGCCGCCTGGGCCAGCAGGCCCCCGACCTGAACCCGCTCGCCGCCTGCAAGCTGAAGGACCAGAACAGCAAGGGCGTCGACAACGGCGGCGACAACAGCGACAACGCGCAGGCCGAGGGCACCGAGGACAAGGCCAAGAAGAACAACCCCGAGCCCAACGACAAGCTCCAGCTCGAGGGCAACGACGGCGACATCCAGCGCGTCGAGTCCGCTGACCTGACCTTCCTCGGTTCGCCGGTCGGCAAGGTCGTCGCGATGCCGAAGTTCCTGCGCATCCTCTACGGTGACGCCAAGGTCGGCCAGAACGGCCCGAAGAACGCCAAGAACTCGTGGACCTGCTCCGGCTTCGAGGACAAGGTGCTGATCAACAAGTACCCGATCTGCCCGCAGGGCTCGAAGGTCAAGCGCATCCACGACTTCCCGGGCTGCTGGGACGGCAAGAACATCGACTCGGCGAAGCACCGCGAGCACGTCGCCTTCGCCGACGCGAACGGCAAGTGCCCGAAGGGCTTCAAGGCCATTCCGCAGCTGCGAGTCACCCTGACCTACAACATCCCCAGGGACGTCCAGCTGAAGGGCCAGTACAAGGTCGACTCGTTCCCGGAGGAGAAGCACAACCCGTTCTCCGACCACGACGACTTCGCGAACGTGATGTCGCAGCAGATCATGAACCGCCTGGTCAACTGCGTGAACTCCGGCAAGAAGTGCAAGGAGTGACCCGGTTCTGACCCAGTTCTGACAGCTTCGAGAATCCCCCGGTGCACCTCCCGCGCACCGGGGGATTTTCGTTGTCCGCCTTCAGGTTTGTTCACCGACGTGAACATCGGCGAGGAGCATTGACGGCAAAGGTATAGACCACCAACACTGGGCGGCATGGTCACCCGTTCCTGCGCGGTGCTGATCGCACTGCTGGCATCGTTGCTAGTACCGGTCACCGGCTCGTCCGTCTCGGCGGCACCGGCGACGTTCGTCCACCCGGGAGTCGTGGCCTCCCGGCCACAGCTCGACTTCATGCGCGCCGAGGTCCAGGCCGGCGCCCAGCCGTGGAAGCTCGCCTACGACCGCATGATGGCGTCGAAGTACGCCGACCTGAACCGCACGCCGAAGCCGCGCGCCGTCGTGGAGTGCGGCCCCTACTCCAACCCGAACTACGGCTGCACCGACGAGCGCGAAGACGCCATCGCCGCCTACACCCTGTCCCTGGCCTGGTACGTGACCCGCGACAGCCGGTACGCGACCAAAGCCATCCAGATCATGGACGCCTGGTCGGCCACCATCCGCGACCACACCAACTCGAACGCCCCGCTGCAGACCGCCTGGTCGGGCAGCAGCTGGCCGAAGGCCGCCGAGATCATCAAGCACGTCTACGGGAACTGGCCGAACAGCGCCAGGTTCGCGACCATGCTGCGCACCGTCTACCTGCCGGAGATCCAGAACGGCCGGGCCAACACCAACGGCAACTGGGAGCTCAGCATGATGGACGCCACGCTGGGCATCGCGGTCTTCCTGGAGGACCGCACGGTCTACGACAAGGCCGTCAGCATCTTCCGCACCCGCGTCCCGGCCTACATCTACCTGACCTCGGACGGCTCGCTGCCCAAGACGCCGCCCGGCAGCGGCATCGACACCCGGTCCGAGATCATCTCGTACTGGCACGACCAGTCCACGTTCGTCGACGGGCTCGCCCAGGAGACCTGCCGCGACTTCACGCACACCGGCTACGGGCTGGCGGCCGCGGCGCAGTTCGCCGAGACCGCGCGGCACCAGGGCCAGGACATCTGGGGTGAGATCAAGGACCGCATGCGGTACGCGTGGGGCCTGCACACCAAGTACCAGAACGGCGAGCCGATGCCGTCGTGGCTGTGCGGCGGCACCCGGTCCGGTTCGCTCGGGCCGACGTCCGAGATCAGCTTCAACGCCCTGAACACCCGGCTGGGCATCGCGATGGCGAACACCCGGCAGTACACCGAGGCACAACGTCCACAGGGGACGGACAACCTGTTCGTCGCCTGGGAAACGCTGACTCACGCGGCGAATCCGGCCTAGTTGGGACTAGCGTGCGTGGCATGACAGACGTGAAGCCACGCAGCCGCGACGTGACCGACGGCCTGGAGCGCACCGCCGCGCGCGGGATGCTCCGGGCCGTCGGCATGGGCGACGAGGACTGGGAGAAACCGCAGATCGGTGTCGCCTCGTCGTGGAACGAGATCACTCCGTGCAACCTGTCGCTGGACCGCCTCGCCAAGGCGTCGAAGGACGGGGTGCACGCGGCGGGCGGATACCCGCTGGAGTTCGGGACGATCTCGGTGTCGGACGGCATCTCGATGGGCCACGAGGGCATGCACTTCTCGCTGGTCTCACGCGAGGTGATCGCCGACAGCGTCGAGACGGTGATGCAGGCCGAGCGCCTGGACGGCTCGGTGCTGCTGGCCGGGTGTGACAAGTCGTTGCCCGGCATGCTGATGGCGGCCGCGCGGCTCGACCTGGCCTCGGTGTTCCTCTACGCCGGGTCGATCCTGCCGGGCCGGGTCACGCTCACCGACGGCACCGAGAAAGAGGTCACGATCATCGACGCGTTCGAGGCCGTCGGCGCGTGTTCCCGTGGCTTGATGAGCCGTGAGGACGTCGACCTGATCGAACGCGCGATCTGCCCCGGTGAGGGCGCGTGCGGCGGCATGTACACGGCCAACACCATGGCCAGCGCGGCGGAAGCGCTCGGCATGTCGTTGCCCGGCAGCGCCGCTCCCCCGGCGACCGACCGGCGCCGCGACGGGTTCGCGCGCCGATCCGGCCAGGCCGTGGTGGAGATGCTGCGGCGCGGCATCACCGCCCGCCAGATCATGACGCGCGAGGCGTTCGAGAACGCGATCGCCGTCGTCATGGCGTTCGGCGGCTCCACCAACGCCGTGCTGCACCTGCTCGCGATCGCGCACGAGGCCGGTGTCGAACTGACCCTGGACGACTTCAGCCGCATCGGCGCGCGCGTGCCGCACCTCGCGGACGTGAAACCGTTCGGGCGGCACGTGATGACCGACGTCGACCGCATCGGCGGCGTGCCCGTGGTGATGAAGGCGCTGCTGGACGCCGGTCTGCTGCACGGCGACTGCCTCACCGTCACCGGCCGCACGGTCGCCGAGAACCTCGCCGACATCGCCCCGCCCGACCCCGACGGCCTGGTTCTGCGCGCTCTCGACAAGCCCATCCACCACACCGGCGGCATCACGATCCTGCGCGGCACGCTGGCCCCGGACGGCGCCGTGGTGAAGTCGGCGGGCTTCGACTCCGACGTCTTCACCGGCACCGCGCGGGTGTTCGACCGCGAGCGCGCCGCGATGGACGCGTTGGAGGACGGCACGATCACCGCGGGCGACGTCGTGGTGATCCGCTACGAGGGCCCCAAGGGCGGGCCGGGCATGCGCGAGATGCTCGCGATCACCGCCGCGATCAAGGGCGCGGGCCTGGGCAAGGACGTCCTGCTGCTCACCGACGGCCGGTTCTCCGGCGGCACCACGGGGTTGTGCGTGGGCCACGTGGCGCCGGAGGCCGTCGACGGCGGGCCCATCGCGTTCGTCCGCGACGGCGACCGGATCACGCTGAACGTCGCTGCCGGAACCCTGGACGTGGACGCGGACCTGGAGAGCCGGAAGGAGGGCTGGGCTCCGCTGCCTCCGCGGTACGAACGCGGCGTGCTCGCCAAGTACGCCAAGCTGGTCGGCTCGGCGTCCCGCGGCGCCGTCTGCGACTAGGCACGGCGCTCCGGGCGCTCGATGAAGGGCTCGTTCATCCACCTGAGGTGCAGGAAGGCGCCCTTCATCGACCTCGGGCGAACGGGCTAGTAGAGGCTGTCGAGCACGTCCGCGTAGCGCTTCTCGATCTCACGGCGGCGCGGCTTCAGCGACGCGGTCAGCAACCCGTCCTCGACGCTGAAGTCGTGCTCCAGCACGGCGAACCGCTTGATCGTCTCGTGCCGCGCCAGCTGGGCGTTCACGGTCTTGATGGCGCTCTCGACCTCGGCCTCGGCGTCGTCGAGCCCGGAAGCGGTGTCCGGGTCGAGCGTCACCAGCGCGACGCAGTACTTGCGGCGGTCGCCGTGCACGATCACGTTGCTGATGTACGGCGACGCCGCGTTGATCATGCTCTCGATCCGGGTGGGCGCCACGTACTTGCCGCCCGAGGTCTTGATCAGTTCCTTCTTGCGGTCGGTGATCGTCAACCGGCCCGCGTCGTCGAGCTCGCCGATGTCGCCGGTGTGCAGCCAGCCGTCGACCAGCGTCTCGGCGGTGGCGTCCGGGCGGTTGTGGTAGCCGCGCATGACGCCGGGGCCGCGCAGCAGCACCTCGCCGTCGTCGGCGATCTTGACCTCCATGCCGGGGATCGGCGGCCCGACCGTGCCGATCCGGATCATGCCCGGCCGGTTGAAGAACGTGCCCGCGGACGACTCCGTCAGGCCGTAGCCCTCCAGGATCGTGATGCCGGCGCGCTCGAAGAACTCCGCGATCTCCCGGGCCAGCGGTGCCGAGCCCGACACGAAGTACCGGATCCGCCCGCCCACGCGTTCCCGCAACTTGCGGTACACCAGGCGATCCGCCAGCCAGCGGGTCGCGGGCCCGTGATCGCGGTCGGCCCACTGGAAGATCCGGAACGCGAGCCCGCCCTTCTCCCGCGCGCCCGCGACGATCCGGCCGTGGATCTTCTCGAAGATGCGCGGTGCCGCGGCCACGATCGTCGGCCGCAGCTCGCCGAGGTTGCCGACGATCCGGTCGACCGTCCCGTCGACGGCGGTGGGCACGCCCGCGGCGATCATCGCCATCGTCAGCACCTTGCCGAACGCGTGCGACAGCGGCAGCCACAGGAAGTGCAGGTCGCTCGGCTGCAGGATGCCCAGCGACGCAACGGCTTCCGACGTCGTCAGCCAGTTGTCGTGGGTGAGCTCGACGCCCTTGGGCGTGCCGGTGGTGCCCGAGGTGTAGATCAGGGTGGCGAGGTCGTCCGGTCCGAGCTCGCCGATCAACGCGTCGTAGTCGCCGTCGGCCTGCGGGATCGCGCCGAACCGGAGCACCTCGACGTCGGCGGGCATGAGGCTCGCGTGCTCGTCGGTCTGCACGACCGCGATGCGGCTGCCGGAGTCGCCGACGATGTGCGCGACCTCGCCCGCGGTGCTGTTCGGGTAGATCGTGGTGGTGGCGCCACCGGCGGCGAGCACGGCGAGGTCGGTGATGATCCACTCGATGCTGGTCCCGCCCATCAGGGCGACCCGATCGCCCTTGCGCAGGCCCTTCGCGCGCAGCCCGAACGCCTCGCGCGCGACCCGTTCCTGCAGCTGCGCCCACGTGAGCGAGGCCCAGCCGCCGTGGTCGCGGTACCGCATCGCCTCGGCGTCGGGCGTGCGGGCGACCCGGTCGCGCAGCAGGTCGGGGATCGACAGCGCCATTGCTCTTCCCTTCTCTGGAGCGTTGCTCCAGAGCGGTACTCTAACCGTCATGGCCGACCGACGACAGCCCCTCCTCGACGCGGCACTCCAGCTCGTCGACGAGGGCGGCCTCGACGCCGTGACGATCGCAGCACTCACCGAGCGGTCCGGCATGTCGAACGGCAGCATCTACCACCACTTCGGCAGCCGCGCCGGTGTGTTCGCACAGCTCTACGCCGACAGCTACGGCCGTTGCGTCGCGGCCATGCGACCCGCGCTCGACGACCGCCCGGCCGGTGAGGCCGTCCGGGACCTCGCGCTGCGCTACCTGGACTGGGTCACGGCGAACCCCAGCCGCGCCCGGTTCCTGTACGCCGCGCCCGACCACGCCGACCCGGAGGCCAAGCAGGCGGAGTTCGCGCCGGTGCTGGCCTGGTTCCTGGAGCGCATGAGCACCGGCGAGCTGCGGGAGTTCCCGTCGTGGGCACTGGAACCCGTGGTGATGGGCCCGGCGCACGAGTCGGTGCGCCGGTTCCTGCTCGGCGTGTTCGACCTGAACGACGCGCGCGAGCTCGTCGCGGACGCGGTGCAGGCCGTGCTCAGGCCTCAGCGGTAGAACACCTGTTCGATTATGCTGCGATCCATGCGTCAGGGATCGCTGTTCGACCTGGAGGCGGAACCGGCACTGGCTCCGCTGGCCCCGCGCCGCACCGAACTCGGCCACGGCGCGTGGATCGACGTGCAGCCGGGGTGGCTGTCGGGCGCCGACGCGCTCTTCGACCAGCTCGTGGCCGAGGTGCCGTGGCGGGCCGAACGTCGGCAGATGTACGACAACGTGGTCGACGTGCCGCGCCTGCTCTGCTTCTACGCGGGCGCGCTGCCGTTCGACGTGCTGACCGCCGCCCGCGACAGGCTCAGCCGGCACTACCTGCCCGAGCTCAGGGAACCGTTCACGACCGCGGGCCTGTGCTACTACCGCGACGGCCGCGACAGCGTGGCGTGGCACGGCGACACCATCGGCCGCGGCCAGACCGAGGACACCATGGTCGCGATCCTGAGCGTCGGCACACCCCGCGCGTTGCTGCTGCGGCCGCGCGGTGGCGGTGAGACGCACAAGTACGCGCTGGGCCACGGTGACCTGCTCGTCATGGGCGGGTCGTGTCAACGCACCTGGGAACACGCGGTGCCGAAGACCTCGAAGGTCGTCGGGCCGCGGATCAGCATCCAGTTCCGCCCGCACGGCGTCCGCTAGAGCCGCACTCACCGCCCCGCGGGCAGCGCCCCGCGGGCAGCGCCCCGCGGGCAGCGCCCCGTTGGCGGTGGAGGGGGCCGGAGGGCACGCGGGGGCGGTGGAGGCGGCCCGGCAGCACCACGGCCAGGGGGCGTGG